>NZ_CP183973.1:3465990-3781080 GCF_049912955.1 Microbacterium sp. E-13 | reverse complement strand
CGCGCGCTGCGTGCCGCGTGGAGAAGTCGACGGGATCGATGCCGGCGATGGCGAACTCGGCCGTGTCGAGAGCGACTCCGACCACTTCGGGGTCGGTTGCGTCGAGAAGCCGCTCGAGCCCGTCGTCGAGGCGCAGTGCCGACAGGAAGTCGAAATGCAGCGCCAGCGCGACCCCGTCCTCCGCGACCGCCGCGCCCACCGCGTTCCAGCAGCGCGCGAGGGCCTCGATCTGCTCATCGCCGAGGGGGCCCGTCTGCCAGGCCGAGCCCGCCGGTCGCACGACCAGCACGTCGCCCCCGAGCTCGCGCAGTGCGCCCGCGAACCACCGGGCGGTCTCGGTGATCTTCGGGATGCTCGTCTCCAGCACGGGGTCGTACCCCCGGCCCATCTCGACGTCGAACCCGATGAACGGGTCGTACACGTAACTCGAGACGCCGTCGAGCGCACACGAGCGCAGCACGTCTCTGAACTGCTCGAGGGAGCCGTAGAGATCGGCGATCTGCTGCGGGGTGCCGAGCGGTTCCCAGGCGCCGAAGCTCACCGCAGTGAGCTCGACGGCCGAGAACCCGCTGATCGAGACGGTCTTGAACGCCCGCTCGTGCTCGCGCCGGCGCACGAACGCGTCGATGTTGGTGTCCCACTGGTTGAGCGCGTACGCCCACTTCGCGCCGGTCATGCGCTCTGCTCCTCGTAGATGCCGTCGAGCACGTTCTTCGCGTACCACCGCGCGATCGCGGTGCTTTCGGAGTAGTCGCCGCCGAGCTTGTCGGCCTTGTCATGCTCCACGCTGATCCAGCCGGAGTACCCGTGATCGCGCACCGAGCGCATCATCGACTCGAAGTCGACCAGGCCCTCATCGGTGCCCATCTCGTAGAACCATTTCTCCGTCGTCTTGGCCGAGACCTCGGCATCCGGGAACATCCTGTAGTCCTCGTTGGTGTCCTTGAAGCGGGTGTCCTTGAAGTGGAATCCCGTGACGCGCTCGTGGTGCTTCTCGTACACGTCGACCGGGTCGACGTCGGCGATGCAGTGCTGCGCGGTGTCGACGAAGAACTTCACGTACCGCGGGTCGGCGTACGAGTAGAAGCGGTCGATCTGGTCGCGGGTGCGGATGCCGGCGTAGAACTCGTGGTGGCAGGTGAGATTCACGCCGTACTGCTGGGTGAGCTCGCCGACCTTCCCCCAGATGTCGGCCGCGTGCTTGAGCCCGTCGTCGGGCACGCCGGCCTCGTCGAAGTAGCGGGATCCGGGCATCACGATGATGTTGTCGAGCTGGATGCCGGACCAGCGGTCCATGGTCACCTTGAAGTCGTCGAGGATCGTGCCGTGGGTGGCGGGAACCTCGGGCGCGTAGCGGTCGGGCGTGTAGTACACGCCGTGGAACGTGTTGACGATGCGCTCGAGGCCCTGCTCCTGCACGAATTCCTGGTAGTTCGCGACGGACCCGTACTGCTCGTAGATCTGCCAGATCCGGAAGTCGAACGTGTCGATCGCGTCGAAGCCGACGGCCGCCACCTGCCGGAGGAAACGGGTCATCGCACGGCGCGACTGCCACTGGTCGTAGGGCCCGGCGGGACCGTTGGCCCGCCAGTGATCCATGTAGCTCCACTTGATCCGCTTCGGATGCTGTGCGCGTGGGTCGGGGGACGTCATCGTGCTCCTTGGGCTCGGGGCGAGCCGGGATCGACCTGGGCGACCGACGGCTCCGCTTCCGACAAGAAGTTACACGCTTTGGTCGCATTTCGTAACAAGTTCCTTCACGCGTCGAGACCGTCGCCCACCGCAACGTCGGAGATCCTCACCAGCTCGGAGCCGATGTTCTGAATCCTCCGACGAGGCGGGGATCCCCGACGTTGCGGTGCGCCGGTCGCCGGTGCGCCGGGCCGCCCGAGCGGTCAGCCGGCCAGCGAGTGGAAGGCCTCGGGCGACAGGGCATGCTCGATCGCCAGCATCCCGGCGCCGATCACCGCGGCGTTCTCGGCCGCGGCCGACGGCACGATCGCGAGATGCTCGGTGGCCAGCGGCATGGATCGCGTGTAGACCACCTCGCGCACGCCCGCGATGAGGTGCTCGCCCACGCGCGACATGGAGCCGCCGACGGCGATGACCGACGGGTTCATGAGGCTGACGCAGGCGGTCAGCACCTCGCCGATGTCGCGCCCCGCCTGGCGCACCGCCTGGATCGCGTCGAGGTTGCCCCGCTGCACGAGCGCGACGACGTCGTCGCCGTCGTCGGCCGCCACCCCCTGCTCGCGCAGCGCCCGCGCGATGGCAGGGCCGGACGCGATGGCTTCGAGGCATCCCTGATTGCCGCAATGGCAGGGCACCGCGGAGCCCCGGGCTACCCGCACGTGGCCGATGTCGCCGGCGACGCCCTGGGCGCCGCGCTGCAGCCGGCCGCCCGAGATGACCCCGGCGCCGATGCCGGTCGCCACCTTCACGAACATCAGGTGCGCGGCGGTGGGCCAGGCGGCGGACCGTTCGCCGAGCGCCATGATGTTGACGTCGTTGTCGACGAGCACGGGAACCTGCAGGTGCTGCTGCACCCAGCCGGGCACGTCGAACCGGTTCCAGCCGGGCATGATCGGCGGGTTGACCGGCTGGCCGGTCGAATGCTCGACGGGTCCGGGCACGCCGATGCCGATCGCCACCAGAGCGCGGGCGTCGCGGCCGACGTCCCGAAGGAGCCCGAGCGCCGACTCCACCGTCCACATCAGCACCGCCTCAGGACCCGCGGTGACCGCGAGCGGCTCCGAGCGGCTCGCGAGCACCGCGCCCGTGAGGTCCATGACCGCGACCGTGGCGTGCGAGGCGCCGATGTCGACGCCGAGCACCACCCGGGCGCTCGGATTGAGCGCGAACTGCGACGGCGGTCGTCCGCCGGTGGAGGCGGCATCCGCCACCGGCATGACGAGGCCCATTCGCATGAGTTCCTCGACGCGCGCCGCGATCGTCGACCTGGCCAGGCCCGTCGACTTGGCGAGCTGTGCCCGTGTGCGGGGCACGCCGTCGCGCAGCAGCTGGAACAGCTCCATCGCGCCGGTGCCGGCTGCCGTCGCCGATTCGGAGGAGAGGATGACCACGGCTCAATCTATCGGTCGCGGGGATGCTGCGATGGAGCGGCCGCGGGCGGGAGTCGACGGATGCCGCGCCCCGGCGACGGCCGGGGCGCTCATGTCGCGCGACCCGTGGGCCTGGCGAAGCGCTGCTGCAGGAGCACCGCGATGACGATGATGACGCCCTTCACGACCGCCTGGATCGAGGAGTTCAGGTTGTTCTGCACGAACACGTTCGTCAGCGTCGTGAAGATGAGGACGCCGAACACGGTGCCGGTGATGGTTCCCCGGCCGCCGACGAGCAGCGTGCCGCCGACGACGACGGCCGCGATCGCGTCGAGCTCGAGAAGCGTGCCGTGCGTGGAGGTGCCGGCTGTCGTGCGTCCGAGGTACATGATCGCGGCGATGCCGGCGCACAGTCCCGAGATCGCGTAGAGCCACATGGTGTGGCGCTTGACGTTGATGCCCGCCAGGCGGGCCGCCTCGCGGTTGCCGCCGATCGCGACGGTGCGGCGGCCGAAGGTGGTGCGGTTGAGCACGACCCAGCCGATGGCGGCGACGATCGCGAAGATCCAGATGAGGATGTCGACGCCGACGATGTCGAGGTTCAGGAACTGGATGAAGTCACGGTCCTTCACCTGCAGCGTGCGGCGCTCCGCCAGCACCTCGGCGAGGCCGCGGGCCGCGATCAGCATGGCGAGCGTCGCCATGAACGCGACGACCTTGCCGTACGCGATGACGATGCCGTTGATCAGCCCGGCCGCGACGCCCACGACCAGGGCGATCACGATCATCAGGACCCAGTGGATCTGGTCTGCGAGGTCTTGGATCGCGGCCAGCGTCGCGACGACCGACGCGAGCCCGAGCACCGATCCGACCGACAGGTCGATGCCGCCCGCGGTGATGACGAGGGTCATGCCGATGGCGACGACGCCGAGGATCGACGCCTGCCGCAGGATCGTGAGCGTGTTGCTCACGCTCAAGAAGGTGTCGGGCGCGGTGATCGCTCCCACGATGACGAGGAGCAGCAGCGCGACGACGAGGCCGAGGTTGCGTCCGACCGATCCCGACAGCACGCCGCGGAATCCGGACTTCTGGCCGGTTCCGGGCTCGCCTGCGGGCGGCGGCGCCTCGCTGGCGGTGGGGACTCCTGCGGTCCCGGTGGTCTGCTCGCTCACGCGGCGGTTCCTTTCATCACGAGGTCGAGCACACCGTGCTCGTCGATCTGGGAGGCGGGGCGGGTGTCGAGGATCCGGCCGTCGGCGACGACGAGGACCGTGTCGGCGAGACCGAGCACCTCCTCGATCTCGCTGGAGACCACCACGATGGCGTTCCCCGCGGCTGCGAGCTTGCGGATGAGAGCGTAGATCTCGGCGCGCGCGCCGACGTCGACGCCTCGCGTCGGCTCGTCGAGCAGCAGCACCTTGGTGCCGTGCACGAGCCAGCGGGCGAGAAGGATCTTCTGCTGGTTTCCGCCCGAAAGGGTGATCGTGGGGCGGTCCGGGTCGGCGGGGCGCAGCTCGAGCGACTCGATCTGCGCGCGGGCGGCAGCTCGCGCCCCGCGCTCGTCGAGGAATCCCGCCTTCGCGAACCGCGCCATCGATGCGAGCGTGACGTTGAAGTAGATGGGCTCATCGAGCACGAGCCCCTGGCTCTTGCGCTCCTCCGGCGAGAGGCCGACTCCGGCGTCCACCGCCGCGACGACCGAACCGCGGCGGAGCCCCTTGCCGGCGACCGTGACCGTGCCGCCGGTCGACCGGCGCGCGCCGTAGATCGTCTCCAGGATCTCGGAGCGTCCCGACCCGACGAGACCCGCGAGCCCGACGATCTCGCCGGCGCGAACCGAGAACGACACGTCCTCGAAGACGCCGGACAGCGCCAGATCCCGCACGTCGAGCACGATGGGGGCGTCGGCCGGGACGGGGACGGGTGCCGGGAAGACGTTCGCCACCTCCCGACCGGTCATGAGCTTGATGAGCTCCGCGGTCGGCGTGCCCGACACCGGGATGCCGCTGGCCATCGACCGGCCGTCCTTCAGCACCGTGATACGGTCGCCGATCTGGCGGATCTCCTCCAGGCGGTGAGTGATGTAGACGACCGCGATGCCCGACGCGGTCAGTTCCTTGACGACGTGGAAGAGGTTCTTGACCTCCTCTGTGTCGAGCACGGCGGATGGCTCGTCCATGATGATGAGCTTGATGTCGTGCGACAGCGCGCGCGCCATGCTCACGATCTGCTTGTTCGCCGCGCTCAGCGAGCCGACCTCGGCGTGGGGCGAGAGGCCGGCGTGTCCGAGCCGGCGGAGCAGCTCGCGCGTCTGCTTCGCCGCCTCCGAGCGCTTCGTGAACCCGCCGCGGGAGAGCTCGTGGCCGAGGAAGATGTTCTCGGCGATGGTGAGGCCGTCGACGACGTCGAGCTCCTGGTACATCGTGGCGATGCCCAGCTCGATCGCCGACTCCGGGTTCGGGATCTGCACCTGCTCACCACGCCACGAGATCGTTCCCTCGTCGGGGCTGTGCACTCCGGCGAGCGTCTTGATCAGCGTCGACTTGCCGGCACCGTTCTGGCCCAGCACGCAGTGCACCTCGCCGGCCCGGACGTCGAGGTCGACCCCCCGCAGCGCCTTGACGCCCGCGAACGACTTCGTCACGCCCTCGACGACGAGTAACGCCGATCCATGGTCGTCTTTGATCACGGCATGAACATAACATGCGCGGTGCGACGCGTCGACGGGGCATTCCGCTGCCGCCTGCAGCGGCCGATGACCGGAGTTGCGCGGATTGGAGCGGAAGTTTCGATAAAACGCTTTTGCCACAACTAATGCAAAAGCTGTCGCGCGGAGACCATGCCTGCTACCGTGATGCCGTCAGCGTGGACGGTCGGCCCGTGCGCCCGTTGCTTCGGAGCTCGCCCCGTGCGCTGCCGCACTGCATCACATTTCAAGGAGGAAAGAATGCGCTCACACCTGAAGGTGCGCACACGGCTGCTGCTGACCGGAACCGCCGTCGTCGCCGCTGTCGGACTTCTCGCCGGCTGCACCGGCACCGGCGCGAACGAAGAGGACGTCACCGACCAGGGCACGACATCCGAGGAGAACGCCGCGTCCGGAGACAAGGTCGTCATCGGCTTCTCGGGCCCCGCCGCCGACCACGGCTGGCTCGGTGCCATCAACTCCGGTGCGCAGGCGGCCGCCGACAGCTTCGACGACGTCGAACTCCGCGTCGCGGAGGGCACCAACGACCCGATCGCCCAGATCGCCGCCGTCGAGACCTTCGTGAACGACGGGGTCGACGCGATCGTGCTGCTGCCGACCGACGGCGCGGCCCTCACCGAGGCGGCCATCAAGGCGATGGAGGCCGGCATCCCGGTCATCAACGTCGACCGCGAGTTCTCCAGCCCGTTCGCCGCGCGCAGCACGATCCTCGGCGACAACTACGGCATGGGGGTGAGCGCGGGAACGTACATCTGCGAGCAGCTCGGTGGCGAGGGCTTCGTCGCCGAGATCGCGGGCATCGACTCGCTGCCCCTCACGCAGGACCGATCGGAGGGCTTCGCCGACGCCCTGGATGACTGCGGCCTGAAGGTGGATGCCCGCGTGGCCGCCGACTTCACGGTCGCCGGCGGTGAGGCCGCGGCATCCCAGCTGCTCGCAGCCAACCCGAAGATCGACGCCATCTGGAACCACGACGACGACCAGGGCATCGGCGTGCTCGCCGCCATCGAGTCGGCAGGCCGCGACGAGTTCTTCATGATGGGCGGTGCGGGCAGCCGCAGCGCGATGGAGGCGATCGAGGCCGACGACTCCGTGCTCAAGGCGACGGTCATCTACCCGTCGACCCAGGCGGCCGACGGCGTCGCGCTCGCGCGTCTCATCGCGCAGGGCAAGACGATGGGCGACCTGATCACGCCGAGCATCCCCAACCGGGTCGTGCTCGACGCGCCCGTCGTCACGAAGGAGAACGTCGACCAGTACATCGACCTGTCGTTCGAATGATCCACCCTCGCGGGCGCCCCGTCGCAGACGCGGGCGCCCGCGACCGCCTCCGAGAGGACACACCGCGTTGACCGCCGAGCACACTGCCGCCGACATCCGTCCGCTTCGCGTCGCCATGATCGGCTACGGATTCATGGGCGCCGCCCATTCGCAGGGCTGGCGCGTCGCCCCGCGCTTCTTCGACCTGCCGCTGTCGCCGTCGATGGACGTCGTGGTGGGTCGCGACGCGTCGGCCGTCGCTGCGGCCGCCGACAAGTGGGGGTGGCGCGAGAGCGCCACCGACTGGCGCGAGGTGATCAGCCGCGACGACATCGACCTCGTCGACATCGTCACCCCGGGCGACACGCACGCCGAGATCGCCATCGCCGCACTGGGCGCCGGCAAGCACGTGCTCTGCGAGAAGCCCCTGGCGAACACCGTCGCGGAGGCCGAGGCGATGACCGAGGCCGCCGCCCGCGCGGCAGCACGCGGCATCCGCTCGATGGTCGGCTTCACCTACCGCCGCGTGCCCGCGGCGACCTTCGCGCGCGACCTCGTCGCGGCGGGCCGCATCGGCGAGGTGCGCCAGGTGCGGGCCGAGTATCTGCAGGACTGGCTGATGGACGCCGAAGCGCCGCTGACCTGGCGCATGCAGAAGGAGCGTGCCGGATCCGGAGCCCTCGGCGACATCGGCGCCCACGCGGTCGACCTCACGGAGTACATCACGGGGCAGCGCGTCGAGACGGTGTCGGGCATCCTCGAGACGATCGTCACCGAGCGTCCGCTGCTCGGCGAAGGCGTCGGCCTCTCCGGCACGGCGCTGCAGGAGCGCGGCGCCGTCACCGTCGACGATCTGGCGCTCTTCACCGGCCGCCTCTCGTCGGGCGCGCTCGCCTCGTTCGAGGCGACCCGCTTCCGCACCGGCCGCAAGAACGCGCTTCGCATCGAGGTCGCCGGGTCGCTCGGCGCGATCTCGTTCGACCTCGAGAGCATGAACGAGCTCGGCTTCTACGACGCGACCCTTCCGGCCACCGAGCAGGGCTTCCGCAGGATCCTCGTGACCGAGCACGACCACCCTTATCTCGCGCCGTGGTGGCCGACGGGGCACATGCTCGGATACGAGCACGGCTTCAGCCACCAGGTCGCGGACCTCGTGACGGCGATCGCGTCGGGCACGCAGCCCGAGCCCTCGTTCGAGGACGGTCTCCACATCCAGCGCGTGCTCGATGCGGTCGAGCGCAGCTCGGGCGCCGGGAGCGCCTGGACGCCGACCGGCGGCTGAATCCCGGGCGTTCCCGCCCGCCCCCGCCCGCCACGACGACGGAGATCACCACAACGTCGGAGTGCACGACCTGAGACATCCGACGAGGGGGCGATTTCCGACGTTGCGGTCGGCGGTCAGCCGGCGGGAACGGATGCCTCGGCCAGCGCGCGACGGGCCAGGTCGAGGTGAGCGCGCCCCGCGCCGCCCCCCGCCCGCCACAACGTCGGAGATCAGCACAACGTCGGAGTGCACGACCTGAGACATCCGACGAGGGGGCGATCTCCGACGTTGCGGTCGGCGGTCAGCCGGCGGGAACGGATGCCTCGGCCAGCGCGCGACGGGCCAGGTCGAGGTGAGCGCGGGTCATCGTCGCGGAGTCGGCGTCGAGCCACTCGTGACCGCCCCACTCGCTGGTGAGGGTCCCGGTGAAGCCGCTGCGGCGCAGCGCGCCGCCGATGTCCGCGATGGGCCGGGACACCCGGCCGTCGGCGTCGTCGAGGTCCCAGAACTTGAGGTGCACGCCGGCGGTGAGCGGGAGGAGAGGCTCGAGGTCCCGGACCTCGGACCGCCCGAAGCGCACCAGCAGGTTCATGAAGAGGGTGTGCACGGGCGGGGGCACCCGTCCCTCACGGAGCGCCGAGAGCACCGCGGCATGAGTCTCGGGCGCCCGCCACTCGTGCTCCAGCCGGCGCACGAGCGGCTCCTCGACGCCGCCCGCGCGGAGCTGCTCCAGGTACGTCGGCGGCAGCGACGGCATCAGCATGCTGATGTCGATCAGCACACGGATGCGCGGGTCGGCGAGGTCTTCCAGCAGGGCGAGGTTCGCGGCCACAGCGGGACTGTCCAGAGTCTGCTGGCCCTGGATCTCCTCGAAGAGGATCACGCCTAGCTCTGCCAGCACCGGCTGCACGAGACGCAGCAGCTCGGGCCCGGCCTGACCGAACGGCACGCGGACGCCCCGGGCGCCCAGCCGGGAGGCGGCCCGCAGCTGCGGCTCGAGGAAGCGGAGCCGCTCGGCCGCAGTGCGCCGGCGGGCCGGCAGCGCCCAGTCGTCCAGACTGGCTCCGACGATCGTCACGGCGCCGCCGACGGCGGCGAGCCGCTCGGCCAGGCGGTCGACCTCGGCGCTCGCCGGTTCGGGGAAGGTGCGCCACACCTGACCGGCCTCGATCTCCAGCGTCCGGCTCACGCCCTCCGTCACGACTGCGACGGCGATGTCCTCCGCGGTGCGCGCGGCGCGGATGACCTCCGGCGTCCAGTTGAACGCGCTCGCCGAAAGGGTCCAGGCATCCGGCAGACCCGTGATCTCGTCCGGGCGCGGAGGGGCGGCATCCGCGTTCCCCGTCGCTGCCCCGTCGATCCGGGGCGTCTCGACGGACGCGGCCGCCTGGAGGGCGAGGGTGCGCTCGACGCGGAACGGCAGGGTGAGGGGCCCGTCGGGGCCGGCCGGCAGGTACGGGACGGCGAGCGTGAACGAGAGGGCGACGTCGTGGGGGCCCGGGGACAGGGTGCGAGCCGCGCGCAGCTCGAGACGATCCTGGATGAACCACCAGCCGGTCTCCCGCGACAGGTAGGCGCGAGCCACTTCGCGCCGGTCGGCGAGGACGGCGTCGACGATCACCGGTTCGCCGTCGATCCGCACCGCGATGCCGGTGACCGCGGCAAGCGGCATCGAGCGGATCCACGGCAGACTGACCCGCAAGCTGAAGCCGGTCTCGGTCGCGATCATCGCGTCGTCCAGCAGTATCGGCAACGTCATCGGTCCCGCTTCCTGTCGCTCACCGGGGATCCCGGCTTCAGACAGGAAGCTACAGTCTTTTGTTGGTTTTCGTAAGAAGATTCTCAGGCGACCGCGTCGAGAGTGCCGTGGATGGCCTCGATCGTCGGCCGGCCGACCCCGAACCACCGCGGAAAGCTGACGTCGAACAGCTGCTCGCGCACCATCTCGGCGCCGCCGCGCAGCGGCTCCCGCCTGTCGCTGACCGACGTCGCGATCGTCAGATCCCGCGTCGCGAGCGGAATCGACAGCTCGTAGACGCGCTGACGCACCTCCGCCAGCAGCAGCTCGCCCGCGCCGGCCATGGCGCCCCCGATCACGATGACGGACGGGTTGAACATGTTGACGAGCGCGGCGATCGACTCCCCGACGACACGGGCCGAGCGCTGCACGAGCCGGATGGCCAGGGCGTCGCCATCCTCCGCCGCGCTCGAGATCCGCTCCGGCGTGAGCTCCTCCCCGTCGGCGACGGCGACGGCGAGGGCTCCCGTCGCGCCCGCCTCGATCTCGGCGAGCGCATCGCGGATGAGCGCCCAGCCGCCGGCGACCGCTTCGAGGCAGCCGATCTTGCCGCAGCGGCAGAGAACGTCGGAGTCGCGCACGCGCACATGCCCGATGTCTCCCGCGGCTCCATTGGCGCCGCGATGGATGTGGCCGTGAGAGAGCAGTCCGGCCCCGATGCCGGAGCCCATCTTGCAGTAGATGAGGTCGAGGGTGTCGTCGCCGCGTCTCGCCCGCTCGCCGAAGGTGAGCAGGTTGACGTCGTTGTCGACCCACACCGGAACGTCGTAGCGCTGCTCGAACCGGCGACGCACGTCGAAGCCGTTCCATCCGGGCATGATGGGCGGTGCCACCGGGCGGCCGCTCTCGAAGTCCACCGGGCCGGGAACCCCGACGCCGATGCCCCACACCGGCACATCCGGTGTGCGGGCCAGGACCTCGTCGATCATGCTGAGGGCCTTGTCGAGCGTCTCGGCCGGCCCGCGGGCGATGTCCCACGCCTCGTGCGACTGCTCGATCACATCGCCGTCGAGGAGCGCGACGCCCACGTGGATGTGCAAGGCGCCGAGGGCGCACACGACGATGCGGCCCGCCTCACCGCGGAACCGCAGCGTGCGGGGGGCGCGACCGCCCGAAGACGGCCCGAACTCGCCATCGGCGAGGTAGCCCATCTCGATCGCATGGTCGACGCGCTGCGTCACCACGCCGCGCCCGAGGCCCGTGACGCGGCCGATCTCGGGCCGGGTCGCGGCCTCGCCCGTGCGGACCATGTTGACGATCCGCAACAGGCTCGTCATCTCGTCGGTCTGCGCGCCGAAGCGCAAGGTGGACTGCGTGGCCATGGTCGATTCTTGCATAACCTCGTGCAGGCTGAACCGATTTCACCCCATCTATAGTTCGAGAGTCCCATACTTAGGTACACTTCTAGCAAAAGTAGGAGGTCGACGATGACCCATCGCGTCGGAGTGATCGGGGCCGGCCCCGGCGTTGCCGCACTGCATCTCCCGACACTGGCTCGCCTGAGCGACGTGTTCGCGGTGACCCACATCGCCGACGCGGGCAGCGGCCGGGCCGCCTCGCTCGCCGCTCGGATCGGAGCACGCTCGTCGACCGGCGCCGGCGAGGTCCTCGCCGACCCCGACGTCGACGTGGTCGCGATCTGCAGTCCGCCCGAGGAGCACGCCGGCCAGATCCTCGCCGCGGTCGCGGCGGGCAAGCGGGCCGTCTTCTGCGAGAAGCCCCTCGCCACGAACATGGCCGACGCCGGGCGGGCCGTCGACGCGTGCCGCGAAGCGGGGGTCGCGCTGATCGTCGGGACGAACCACTACTTCGACCCCGCCTGGGGGCGTGCCCGCCATCACCTCTCGGCGTCGGGCGGACCTGTCGTCTCGATCTCGGTGACGCTCGCCCTTCCCCCGAACGGCCGCTACCACGACGTGGTGACCGAGATGTCGGCGCCCTTCGCGGCGCGCACTGCGCCGGACCTCTCGCGCCCCGAGATCGCTGCCGGCGTCGTCCGTGCACTGCTCACCGGCCTCGCCATCCACGACCTCCCTCTCGTCCGCGACCTCGCGCCGCGCTTGGAGCACGTCTCCTTCGCCCGCGCGCTGGCTCCCATCGGGTTCGCCGTCGGGTTCGTCGCGAGCGGCGTGCCGGTCCAGTTCACGACCGTCATGCTGCCCGGGGGCGCCGACGCGCTGTGGCGGATGACGGTCACCACGACTCGCGACCGGCTCGACGTGACGTTCCCGCCCGCCTTCGTGCACGCGGGAAGCGCCGGCGTCCGCGTGCTCCTCGCCGACGGCCGCGACACGTCCTACGACCGGTCGGCCGACGACGGCTATGTCGCCGAATGGCGTGCGCTCGCGGAGCTCATCGACGGCGGCATGCCCGTGGAATACGACGAGCTCCTCGACGACGTGCGGTACGCCACCGAGCTGGCGGACCGGTCCGCCAAGCTCGCGGAGGTTCCGGCGTGACCGTCGCGGTGTTCACCATGCTCGCGTCCTATCGCGTCGCCGCGGCCGAGCTGCCCGAAAGCGTGCGGCTGGTGGCCGATCCTTCCGACGCGGTGGTCGCGATCGGCGGCGAGGGATGGACGGATGCCGCGGAGCGGGCGATCCGCGCCGGCGCTGCCGCCGTGGTCGTCAGGCACCCCGGCGCCGCACCCGCGGACGGTCTCGCGAGGCTCGAGGATCTCGGCATCCCGATCGTGCTCCAGCGTCCGCTGGTGCGCGCCGACGCGGTGCTCGCGGCCCGCGCGGCGGTCGACGAGGCCGGGCCGTTCGCGGCGGCGGTCGTGGAGTGCCATGCCCCCGCCGGGGCGCTGCGGGGGGCGCTCCGCGACGCGGTCGCGTGGGCGCGCGTCTTCGTCGGCGACGAGCTGCGCGCGACGGTCTCGTCGTTCGACGGCGCTCCCGCCCGGAACCGAGGGCTCGCCCTGCTCGAGGCATCCGGCGGCGCGTCCGTCTCGCTCATCGCGGCCGCCAGCCACGGCGCGCCGCCGCTCGGACGCGTGCGGGCCACCCGACTGGGCGAGCGCCTGGTGGAGTTCGACGGCGACGAGCACCGGCAGCGCTTCGAGGTCGGCGACGCGGCGGGCCACCGTGTGCTCCCGCGTCTGTTCGAGGCGCCCGAGCGCGTCGCGCTGCGGCGCGCCGCAGCGGCGTTCGCCGCCGGCGGGCCGACCGACGATGTCGCGGGGTTCGCGCGGGACGACGCCGTCGCCCTGGCGATCACGGCCGCCCTTGTTGCATAAACGTCGTCGATCCGAGAGATAGGCGATATGGCATTCCCGGATATGCCTGACTCCGACGAAAGTGGAATGCGGGATCACCCGCCAGCCTTCCGAAAGGGTCGATGATGATCAAGCTCCTCTCCCACCTCTCCTACGTGGAGATCACGTCACCGGATGTCGAGGCATCCGTCGACTTCTACGTCAACCAGGTCGGCCTCACGGTCGTCGACCGCGTCGACGGCGCCGTCTACCTCCGCTGCTGGGGCGACTACTACGCGTACAGCGTCGTCGTCGTGCCGGGCGACGAGCCCTCTCTCGTGACCGCCGCCTGGCGCACGTCCAGCCCCGAGGCGCTGGAGGAGGCCGCCAAGCGCGTCGAGGCCGCCGGCGTCCAGGGCGAGTGGGTCGACGTGCACAAGATCGGCCGCGCGTACCGCTTCACCGGCCCGTGGGGTCACACGCTGACCCTCCACTGGGACGTCACCCGCCACCACGACACCGAAGGCGACGCCGCGTCGATCTACCCCGACCGCCCCTCGCGCCGCAGCAAGGTCGCCGGAGCCCCGCGCCAGCTCGACCACGTCACGATCGCGACCAGCGACGTCGACGCGTTCGTCCAGTGGTACGTCGAGGTGCTGGGCTTCCGCTTCATGGCGCGCACCCAGCTCGACGAGGCGCCCATCTCGGTCTTCTCGGTGCTCACCACGAACGAGAAGTCGCACGACCTGGGAGTGGTGCTCGACGGCTCGACCCGCGCCGGCCGCGTCAACCACTACGCCTTCTGGGTCGACACCCGCGAGGAGCTGCTCATCGCGGCCGACGTGCTCGGCGAGAACGGCTATCCGATCGAGTACGGCCCCTCGATCCACGGCATCGGCGAGCAGAACTTCCTCTACTACCGCGAGCCTTCGAGCCTGCGCATCGAGCTCAACACCGGCGGGTACCGCAACTACGTGCCCGACTGGGAGGCCAACACGTGGAAGCCGTCGCAGGGGTCGAACAACTTCTACCGCAACAGCGCGATGCCGATGTCGATGACGGAGTCGTTCCCGCCCGCCGACGGGCCGTCCGCGACGGAGGAGGGTGTTCCCGAGGAGATCAAGGACGCCCTGCTGAACCCGTACGCGAAGCACGGCCAGGGCTGACAGGCTCGAGGGTGGGGGCGCAGATCCTGCGCCTCCACCCTCGCACCACGTTCCGAACCACGGATCTGGAGAGAACATGACGACGACGTCAGACGGACTGACCGCCCCCTTCGCCCTCGCACGCTTCCGCGACGGCGATTCCGTGCGCGTGGGGCTGGTGGCGGGCGACCGCATCCGCGCGGTCACCGACGACGACCTCGGCGCGCCCGGCCTGAACGCCTTCCTCGCCGACGCCGACTGGGACCGTCTGGCCACGATCGCCGAGACCGACGGCGACGGGTGGATGCCGCTGACGGACGTCGTCCTCACGGCTCCGGTCGAGCCGCGCCAGGTGCTGCAGGCAGGCGCCAACTACCGCACGCACGTCGTGCAGCTGATCATGGCCGGCCTCACCAAGGGCGGCGAGGCGGGGCTGTCCGCCGACGAGGTGCGGGCCAAGGCGGAGAGCATCATGGACGCGCGCGCCGCGAGCGGGCGCCCCTTCATCTTCCTGGGCCTGCCGCAGTGCGTCGTCGGCGACGACGTGCCGCTCGTGCTGCCGGACTACAGCGAGACGCACGACTGGGAGCTCGAGCTCGCCGTCGTGATCGGCCGCGAGGCCTTCCGCGTCGACGCCGAGCACGCGCTCGACCATGTCGCCGGGTACACCATCGTCAACGACATCACGACGCGCGACCGCGTCTTCCCGCCCGACGTCGGCGACATCGGCGCCGACTGGTTCCGCTCCAAGAACGCTCCGGGGTTCCTCCCCACCGGGCCCTTCCTCGTGCCGTCGACCTCCGTCGACCCGAGCGACCTGTCGGTGAAGCTCGAGCTCAACGGCGACGTGATGCAGGACGCCACGACCGCCGAGCTCGTCTTCGATGTCCAGACGCTCGTCGCCGCCGCATCCCAGACGCTCCCGCTCCTGCCGGGCGACCTCCTGCTCACGGGGAGCCCCGCCGGCAACGGCCAGCACTGGAAGCGGTACCTGCGCGACGGCGACGTGATGACCGGCTCGATCGCGGGGCTCGGCACCCAGGTCGTCCGCTGCGTCGCGGAAGGGCCGGCGTCATGACCCACCCGAGCGAGGATCCCGCCGGCCTCGACCGCCAGAACCCCGAGGGCGAGATCGCCGCCCGCGCAGAGGCGTTCCGCAACTGGGGACGCTGGGGCGAGGACGACGTGCTCGGCACCCTCAACTTCATCGACCACGCGAAGCGGATCGAGGCCGCCGCACTCGTGCGCAGCGGCGAGGTCGTCTCACTGGCCCAGTCGTTCGACACCGACGGCCCGCAGAAGGGCTGGCGGCGGCGCACCAACCCGGTGCACACCATGACCGACACCGGCACCGACGCGGAGCGCGGCAATCAGGGCTTCCCGCACGGCATCGGCGGCGCCGACGACGTGATCGCCATGCCCCTGCAGTGCTCCACGCAGTGGGACGGGCTCGGCCACATCTTCGACCACGGCAACGCCTGGAACGGCCGCCGCGCCGGCGACGTCGTCACCAGCGACGGCGACCTCGTCACGGGCATCGAGCACGCGGCATCCGTCATCGTCTCGCGCGGCGTCCTGCTCGATGTGGGCCGGTACGTCTCGCCCGAGACCGGCGAGCTCGCCGACGGCTACGCCATCACCGTCGCCGACCTCGAGGCGACCATCGCGGCGCAGGGCGAATCCAGCCGCGTCGGCCGCGGTGACATCGTGCTCGTGCGCACCGGGCAGTACGCCCGCACGCGTCGCGACGGGTGGGGCGACTACGCCGGCGGGCCGGCACCCGGCCTGTCGCTCACGACCGCCGCGTGGCTGCACCGCACCGAGATCGCCGCGATCGCCACCGACACGTGGGGGTTCGAGGTGCGCCCGAACGAGTTCGACGTGCCCGCGTTCCAGCCCCTGCACCAGGTGGTCATCCCCAACCTGGGGCTGACCATCGGCGAGATGTGGAACCTCGACGCGCTCGCCGACGCCTGCGCGGGTCGCGGAGCGTACGACTTCCTGCTCTCGGCGGCGCCGCTGCCGATCACCGGGGCGGTCGGCTCGCCGATCAACCCGGTCGCCATCCTCTAACGACTTTCATCCACGAACCAGAACAGGGAGGTTCTGACATGACCGCAGTCAGCAAGGTCGCCATCGCCGGAAGCGGGGTCGCCGGTCTCGCCGCCGCCATTCAGCTCGCGAAGGCCGGCGTCCAGGTGGACGTCTTCGAGGCGAAGCCCGAACTCAGCGCGCTCGGGTCGGGCATCTCGCTTCAGGGCAACGCCCTGCGGGTGTTCGACGCCCTCGGCGCGTGGGACGACATCCGCGCCGCCGGTTTCGCCTTCGAGGGCCTGAATCTGCGCGCCCCGGGTCCTGGCGCACCGATCGTCGCGGAGCTGCCCGACCTCAAGACCGGCGGGCCCGACTATCCGTCGAGCATGGGGATCCCGCGCCCGGACCTCGCCCGCATCCTGCTCGACCACGCGCTCAAGGCCGGCGCCCACGTCCACTTCGGCAAGCGGGTCACCGGGGTCGACCAGACCGACGACGCCGTCGAGGTCTTCGTCGACGAGGACTCCGCTGGAACCTACGATCTGGTCATCGGCGCCGACGGCCTCAACTCCGCCGTCCGCGAGATGATCGGCATCGGCACCAAGCCGGAGCCGACCGGCATGGGCATCTGGCGTGCGTTCGTCTCCCGGCCCGACGACGTGAACAGCACGGAGCTCTACTACGGCGGTCCGGTGTACATCGCGGGATACACGCCGACCGGCGACGACAGCATGTACGCCTTCCTCGTCGAGAAGGCGCAGGACCGCTTCGGGGTGTCGGACGAGGAGGCCGCCCGCATCATGCGGGAGGAGTCCCTCGCGTACGACGGGCCGTGGAACTCGATCCGCGCCGACCTCGAGAACGGCGCGCACGCGAACTACACCTGGTTCACGAAGCACCTGGTCGAGGGGGCCTGGAACCGGGGACGCGTCGTCATCATCGGCGACGCCGCCCACTCCTGCCCGCCCACGATCGCCCAGGGTGCGGCACAGGGGCTGGAGGACGCCCTCGTCCTCACCGAGCTGCTCGTGCAGCGCGACACCCTCGACCAGCAGCTGTGGGACGACTTCATCGCGCGCCGGCTGCCGCGGGCGAAGGCGGTGGTCGAGGCATCCGTCCAGCTCGGCCAGTGGCAGCTCGACGGCGTCCGCGACGCGGATATGGGCGGCCTCATGTTCGGTCTCGCACAGATGACGGCGCAGCCGGCATGACCACGGACGTCCACGCGCACCTCCTCCTGCCCGGGCTGCACGACGAGGTCGCCCGCCGTGCGCCCGAGCTGGTCGCCGAGGCGGCGGACCTCGAACGCCGCCGCAACGGTGTCGAGAGCCTCCAGGCCTCCGGAGCCATGGTCGGCGCCCGCATCCCGAAGCTCACCGACGCCGGTGCGCGCCTCGCGGCGATGGACGCACAGGGCGTCGATCGGCAGTGGGTCAGCGTCTCTCCGAACCACTTCTACCCGTGGGCACCGGAGGGGCTCGCCGTGTGGGTCGCGGGCGAGACCAACCGGCTGATCGCCGAGCACGTCGCCCGGGCGCCCGAGCGCCTGACGGGACTCGGGGTCGTGCCGCTGCAGCACCCCGGCCGGATCGTGGAGTACCTCGACGACGCCGTGCTCGGCCGCGGGCTCGCAGGAGTGGAGATCTCCTCCTTCGCCGGCGACGTCGAGTTGTCGGACGAGCGTCTCGAGCCCTTCTGGGCGCGGGCGGCCGAGCTCGGCTGCGTGGTGTTCCTGCACCCGTTCGGCTGCAGCCTCGACGAGCGGCTCGATCGGTTCTACCTGTCCAACACCGTCGGGCAGCCGACGGAGAACGCGGTCGCCCTGTCGCACCTCATCTTCGCGGGGGTGCTCGACCGGCACCCCGACCTGAAGATCGTGGCCGCGCACGGCGGCGGATACCTGCCCTTCGCGATCGGCCGCTCCGACCGGGCATGGCACGTTCGGCCCGAAGCGCGCCGCTGCGCGCACGCGCCGTCGACCTACCTGCGCAAGCTGTGGTTCGACACAGTCGTGCACGACCCGGTGGCGCTGCGGCACCTGGTCGAGGCGGCCGGGGGCTCCCGGGTGCTGCTCGGCAGCGACTTCCCGTTCGACATGGGACTCGACGACCCGGTGTCGTTCGTGCGCGGCGCCGAGCTGCCGCCCGAGATCACCGAGCGCATCCTCGCCGGCAATGCCGAGGACCTGCTCCAGACGCGGGTGAACGCGTGAGGATCGCGCGCTGGGTGCGCACCGGTGAGGGGGAGGCGCCGGCCGCCGAGCCGGTCGAGGGGTTCGTCGTCGGCGACCGCGTCGTGCCCTTCGCCGAGGGCGAGAGCGTCGCCCGGATCCTCGCCGGGGGACTGGATGCCGCGCACGCCGCGTTCGCGCGGATCGACGGGGCGCGCGGCACATCGGCCTCGGACGTGCGCCTGCTGGCGCCGCTGGTTCCGGCATCTGTCCGCGACTTCGTGGCCTTCGAGGAGCACGTCGAGGGTGTCAGTGCCGGCGTCGAGGGCAAGAGCTTCGTCGCGCCCGAGTGGTACCAGGCTCCGACGTTCTACTTCACCAACCCGCACACGATCCTCGGGCCCGGCGACACCCTCCGCCCGCCCGTCACCGAACGGCTCGACTTCGAGCTGGAGGTCGCCGTCGTCGTGGGGGGAGAGCCGGGTGTCAACCTCGACGCCGAGGGCGCAGCATCCCGCATCTTCGGCTACACGATCATGAACGACTGGTCGGCACGCGACCTCCAGGGCCGCGAGATGAAGGTGCGTCTGGGGCCCGCCAAGGGCAAGGACTTCGGCACCGCCCTCGGGCCCTGGATCGTCACGGCCGACGAGCTCGCACCGTTCGTCGACGCCGACGGCTTCCTCGCCGTTCGCGCCGAGGTGCGGGTCAACGGCGACCTGATCGGCGAAGACCTCGTCTCGAACATGGGGTGGCCGTTCCCCGAGCTGGTGGCGTACGCGTCGCGGAACTCACGGGTCGTCGCGGGCGACGTGCTCGGCAGCGGCACTGTCGGAAACGGCGGATGCCTCGGCGAGCTGTGGGGCCGCAACGGCGGGCTCGTGCCGCCGCCGCTGCGCACGGGCGACGAGGTGCGCATGACCGTCGAGGGGATCGGCGAGCTCGTCGGTCTCGTGGGGGAGCCCGTGGAGGCGCCGGATCTGCCGCCCGCGCGCCCGCGCCCGCGCGCCCGGCAGCGCAGCTGAGGAGATCTGTACAGGAGAGGTGCTTTCGCCCTCAGGCGTCCTCTCGTGCGCAGATCTCCGCTCGACGGAGGGCGCGCGCCCGAACACTTATGTTGATTTCTCACCAAAGATTGGCTAGAATCGACGGTGACGTCGGGGCCACGAGGCCCGTTCCCTGCGGCGAAGCCGCCCCAGGGGCACACCCCGTCGCGTCGATCGCCCGGTCGTACGGGCCTGAACGCGTATGAGCTTGTCACCGTGGAGGCTCCGCCTCCTCATCGTCTCCCTCCTCACTGTGGCGATCCTCGGAGCCCTCGACCACACCATCGTCTCCACCTCTCTCGCCACCGTCGCGGGGGAGCTCGGCGCCCTCGCCCAGATGGGGTGGGTGGTCGTCGGCTACACCCTCGCGAGCACCGTGCTGCTGCCGGTCATCGGCAAGCTCGGCGACGCCGTCGGCCCGCGCGGGGTGTTCCTCGTCTCCCTCGTGCTCTTCCTGGTCGCATCGCTCGCATGCGGTTTCGCGCACGACATGGCGCAGCTCATCGGCGCCCGGGTCGTGCAGGGCATGAGCTCGGCGGGCCTCCACCTCATGTCGCAGACGATCGTCGCGCGGGTGACCACGCCCCGCGAGCGCCCGCGGTACATGGCGATCATCGGCGCCGCGTTCCCGGTCGCCATCCTGGTGGGCCCCGTGCTCGGCGGCCTGATCACGGACTACTGGGGCTGGCCGTGGGTGTTCTGGATCAACATCCCGTTCGGCGTCGCCGCGCTCCTGCTCGCACTCGTCGCGGTGCCCAAGCTCGCCGGGTTCGGCCGCCGGCGCTTCGACGTCGCGGGGGCCGTCTCGTTCGCGATCGCGATGGTCTCGCTCGTGCTCGCGGTCACCTGGATCGGCGATTCCGCGCGGGCGGCAGCATCCGTCGTCGCCTTCCTGGTCGCGGCGATCGCGTTCGCCGCATTCTTCCTCGTGGAGCTGCGCGCCCCCGAGCCGCTGGTGCCGCTGCGGCTGTTCGCGAACCGCACGATCGCCGCCGGCACGGCGCTGTCGGCGATCATCGGCATCGGCCTGTTCTCGGTGACGGCCTATCTGCCCACCTATGTGCAGATGGCGTACCGCACGAGCGCGACGGTCTCGGGTCTCATCCCCATCGCGACGGTGTTCGGGATGCTGGTGTCGAACCTCGCGACCGGGTGGCTCGTGAGCCGCACCGGCCACTACCGCGTCTACTGCATCTCGGGCACCGCGCTCGCCGCGTCGGGACTCTTCGCGATGGCCCTGCTGCCCGTCGGCCTGCCGCTGTGGGTCCCGATGATCCTCATGGCGGTCGTCGGCATCGGCACCGGCGCGTTCATGAGCCTCGTCATCGCCGTCGTGCAGAGCGCCGCGCCGCGCCGCGACACCGGGAGCATGACCGCCACCGTGAACCTGGTGCGCCAGGTCGGGTCGACCGTCGCCACGGCGATCATCGGCGGTGTCATCGGGTCGGGGGTGGCGGCGCTCCTGCCGGCGTCGCTCGACGCCTCGGCGCTCACGCCCCAGTTCGTGCACGGAGCGTCCGCCGCCGTGCAGACGCAGGTCGCCGAGATCTACAGCGGCGTCTTCGCCCCCGTGTTCCTGGCGCTCGCCGTCACCTACGCCGCCGGCATCGTCGCCGCGGTCCTCCTTCCCGCCGGACGGCTCTCGGACGAGGCCGAGCACGCCCCCGCACCCAGCTCCGAACCGCTCACCGCGTGAGCAGAAGAGGTACTCCCATGTCGCACAACCCCACCGTCGCCATCGTCGGCTCCGGGCCGATCGGCTCCGCCTACGCCCGCGTCATCCTCGAGTCGAGCCCCGACGCCCGCGTCGTCATGTTCGAGGCCGGGCCGCAGCTCACCGCCGTGCCCGGCGAGAGCGTCCGCAACATCGCGGACCCGGATGCGAAGGCGCGCGCCCGCGAGATGTCGCAGGGCCCGCAGTCCGGCGAGTTCCGTGAGAGCCTCGGCATTCCGGCCGGCGTCGTCGTCGAGGGCATGTTCACCGCGCGCCAGGGCACGCACCTCCTGGACTTCGGCGGCCCGGGCTCGGCACACGCGCCCACCTTCCCGGCGGTCGCGGCGGCGACCAACGTCGGCGGCCAGGGCGCGCACTGGACGTGCGCGATCCCTCGCCCGGCCTTCAGCGAGAAGGTGGACTTCATCGACGACGCCGAGTGGGACGATCTCATCTCGGTCGCCGAGGGCCTGCTGCACGCGCAGAGCGCGGCGTTCTCGGACTCGCCGATCGGCTCAGCCATCCGCACCCTGCTCGACCGGGAGTTCGGCGCCGAGCTGCCGCCGGGCTACGGAGTGGGAACCCTGCCCGTCGCCGGCGATCCGCAGCCCGACGGATCCATGGTGTGGGCAGGCGCGAACACGGTCCTCGGACCTCTCATCGAGGAGGGAACCCCCGAGTCGGCGCGGTTCGAGCTGCGCGACCTCACGCTGGTGCGGCGGGTCGAGCACGACGGCGGCGAGGTCACCGGCGTCACGATCGAGGATCTGCGCACCAAGGAGGTCTCGTTCTTCCCCGCCGACGTCGTCGTCGTGGCCGCCGACGCGTTCCGCTCTCCGCAGCTGCTGTGGGCCAGCGGCATCCGCCCCCGCGCCCTCGGGCGCTACCTCACCGAGCACCACGTCGTCATCACGACGGTCGCCCTCGACGAAGAGCGCATGAGCGCGCTCATCTCGCAGGACGAGTTCGAGGCCGAGCTCGCACGCCGCGCCCAGAACGCCGCCGACCCGGTCGCGGCCGTCAACCGAATCCCGTTCTCGGAGCCCGACCACCCGTACTCGCTGCAGGTGATGTACGCCGAGAACCCGCCGTTCCCGCTCGACCCCTCGCACCCCGCGGCGGGCAACCGGTGGGGCTACGTGAACATGGGGTACGGGGTGCGCAAGCACCCGCGCGTCGAAGACGGCGTCACGTTCGACGACGCCGAACTCGACTACCGCGGGTTCCCGAACATGACGATCGAGTACGCGCTGACCGACGCCGAGCAGCCCGAGATCGACGAGGCAACCGCGCGCGTCCGCCGGGCCGGCGCCGCTCTCGGCGCCTTCGTCGCCGAGCCGCGGCTGCTGCCGAACGGCTCGAGCCTGCACTACATGGGCACCATGCGCATGGGGCCGGCCGACGACGGCACGTCGGTCGCCGACCCCTGGTCGCGCGTGTGGGGGTACGACAACCTCGTCGTCGGCGGCAACGCCCTCATCCCCACCGCCAACACCATGAACCCGACCCTCATGAGCGTCGCGATCGCCGTGCGCGGGGCGCGGCGCGTGGTCGAGCAGCTCGCCGGCGCCCGGGCCGAGGAGGTCGTACGGTAACTGCGTCGACCCCGGGCTGTCCTGCATCACGCGGGCGATCGCCCTGCAGAACTCCACTGATCGGGTGGGGCAGCACGCGAGGAACCGGTGCCTCGAGCGCCGCACTCTCGAATCCGTGGAGTTCTGCGGACGGGTCACGCGCCGGCGATGCGGTCGGCCATGAACTTGGCGCCGGCCGACGACGTCGCACCCCCGTCGACCGGGATCTCGGCGCCGGTGAGGTACGACGCCGCGTCCGACAGCAGGAAGGCGACGGCCTCGGCGACCTCGTCCGCCCGCCCGAGCCGCTCCAGCGGGGTCAGGGCGAGCTGCGCGGCCCGCATGGCCTCCGGCGCGTTCGCGGTCATCGGCGTCTCGATGAAGCCGGGATGGACGACATTGACACGGATGCCGCGTGGCCCGAGCTCGGTCGCCGCGACATGGGTGAGTCCCCGCAGGCCCCATTTCGACGTCGTGTACGCCACGGGGTAGTGCGCGTTGAGCGCGGCCGACGAACCGATGTTGACGATCGACGAGCCCCGTCCCATGAGCGGGGCGAGCGCCTGGATGCCGAGCATCGGGCCGGTGAGGTTGACCGCGAGCACGCGATCCCAGTCCCCGCGTTCGACCACGCCCAGCCGTGCGCGATGCGTGATGCCGGCGTTGTTCACCAGCCCACGCAGAGGCTCGCCGTCCAGCACGTCGGCCAGGTGGGCGGCGAGAGCGGTCCAGTCGGCCTCGTCCGACACGTCGAGCCGCCGATAATCGACGCCGAGCGTCGGTGCTGCCGCAGCATCCGTCACATCCGTCGCAATGACGTGCGCTCCGGCGGCCGCGAGCACGCGCGCCTCGGCCGCACCCTGGCCGCCTCCCGCCCCGGTGACGACGATCGTGCGCCCCTCCAGCCCCGGATACCTGGTCATGAACGCGACGCTAGCCCGGCGGGTGCCGACCGTGAACCGGCATCCGCTGATGCCGCGCATCGGAATCCCCGAACCCGAACCCGCGCCGGCGCCGCGCGCGACGTCGGCCGGGGGTCGCACTCCTCCGAGTCAGCGAGCTGCGCGCGCAGCCTGGAAGGCGCACGGTCGCTCCGGGCACTCGGCGCGAACGGACCCCGCGCCTCAGCCGCAGCACGGGCTGGACCGACGCGAGCAGCGCGAGGCCGCACCCGGTGCGACGCGGGCGGGGCGGGCGGGGCGGGGCGGGCTCCAGGGTCCGGGCGCTCAGGGCCGCTGCCTGCGTCACTCGGGGAGGGACGGATGCCGCTCCTCTGGCGCGCGACGCCGCGGAATGAACAGCGCGACGAGGAGTGCGACCAGCGCCGCCCCGCCGCCGAGGAGGAACGAGATGTGGAACGCGGCCGGCCCGGGCACCGTGACCCCGTCGACATCGACGGCGAAGGTGGCGAGCACGGCGCCCACGACTGCGGCGGCCGTGCTCGTGCCGAGCGAGCGGAACAGCGCGTTGAGTCCGTTCGACGCGCCCGTCTCGGACTGCGGTACGGAGCGCATGATGAGCATCGGCATGGCCGCGTACCCGAAGCCGATGCCGAAGCCGATGCCGATGTTCGCCACGAGGATCTGCCACACCTCGCCGGAGAAGAGGAGCGTGAAGCCGTACGTGACGACGAGCGCGATCGCGCCGACGACGAGGAGGAGCTTCGGGCCGACGGTACGCGCGAGCCGCCCCGAGAAGGGAGACAGCACCATCATCACGAGGCCGGCCGGCATGACGACGAGGCTGGCGGCCACGAGCGACAGCCCGAACCCGCCCGCCGCGGCGGGCAGCTCGAGCATCTGCGGATAGACCACGTTCGACGCGAAGAGCGAGAAGCCGAAGGCGATGGACGCCAGGTTGGTGAGCAGCACCGGGCGCCGCGCCGCGACGCGGAGGTCGAGCAGCGGGTCGCCGATGCGCAGCTCGTACCATCCCCACAGCAGCAGCACGAGGATGCCGCCGATCCCGGACGCCAGCACCGGCGGGGAGGTCCAGCCCCACTCATTGCCGCGCGACACCGCGAGCAGCACACCGAGAAGGCCGACGGCGAGGCCGGCTGTGCCGACGAAGTCGAAGCGCCCTCCCGTCCGCAGCGCGCTCACCGGCACGATCCAGAGCACCAGGCCGAAGACGACCACGCCGAGACCCGCCGAGACCCAGAAGAGCACGTGCCAGTCGCTGCGCTCGGTGATGAGCGCGCTGATGGGGAGGCCGAGCGCTCCGCCCACGCCGAGCGTCGCGCTGATCAGCGCGATGGCGGAATCGACGCGATCCTCGTGCAGCACGTCGCGCAGGATCGAGATGCCGAGCGGGACGACGCCCGTGACCGCACCCTGCAGCGTGCGGCCGATGATCACGCCGACGATGCCGGTCGATGCCGCCGCGATGAC
Source organism: Microbacterium sp. E-13 (assembly GCF_049912955.1). Classification (GTDB taxonomy): domain Bacteria; phylum Actinomycetota; class Actinomycetes; order Actinomycetales; family Microbacteriaceae; genus Microbacterium. The sequence goes on along the minus strand of NZ_CP183973.1, from coordinate 3,755,720 downwards.
CGAGCCCACGACGAGCGCGGCCAGCAGCACGAGCACGATCCGCCGCTTGCCATACATGTCGCCGAGGCGCCCGGCGATCGGCGTCGTGACGGCGGCCGCCAGGAGCGTCGACGTCACGACCCACGCGGTGTCGTCCCGGCTCGCGTCGAGCAGCTCGGGCAGCTTGGACTGGATGGGCACGACCAGCGTGAACATGAACGACGACGCCAGCCCCGCGATCGCCAGCACGGTGACGATGGCGCCCTGGCGAGGCATCCGGGTGAGTCGTCTTCTCGCGTCGTCGTCACCCGTACCCATCGCTTCAGGCTATCGGGGCCAGGCGGCCCGGGCTCCGCGCGGTCACTCGCCTTCCCCTGTCGCGAAGTGCCGTGCCCGCCGGCAGGTCGTGACAGGTGAGCAGCAAGGATCGGCGGAGGTGCAGACTGGGCACATGGCCGAGACCCCGACGCCGCCAGGCATCGACATCCGCCCGCTCGACACCGTCGACGCGGTCCACCTCGCGTCCGCCGTGCTGGCCGAGGTGTGGGGCGGCGATCGCGGCGGCATGCCGCCGAACCTGCTGCGGGCCCTCGCGCACTCCGGCAACTACGCAGTGGGCCTGTACGAGGGCGAGCGCATGGTCGGAGCATCCGTCGCCTTCTTCGGCGCCCCCGCGGAGCGCTCGATGCACAGCCACATCACCGGCGTGCTGCCCGACCACCAGTCCCAGGGGCTCGGCCGCGTGCTCAAGCGGCACCAGCAGGAGTGGGCCCTCGCACGCGACGTCGGGCGCATCACCTGGACGTTCGACCCGCTGGTCGCCCGCAACGCGCACTTCAACCTGAGGGTGCTCGGCACCCGCGTGACCGAGTACCTCGTGAACCACTACGGGCCCATGGACGACGGCGTCAACCGCGGTGACGAGACCGACCGCATCATGGTGTCGTGGGCGCTCGCCGCCCCGCCGGTGCCGACGCCCGGCGACGAGCAGGTGGTCGCGTCGGTCGAGATCCCGCACGACATCGAGACGATGCGCCGCGAAGCGCCGGCGGATGCTGCGGCCTGGCGCCGGCGCGTGCGCGAGGGCGTGCTCGCGAACGTCGCCGACGGCCTCGCGATCGGTGGGTTCGACGACGAGCGCGGGTATCTCTTCGTCCGGCCGTGACGTCTGCTCGCGCGGTCTGCTGGCCGCCCCGAGCCGTGGGCTCGCGCGGTGGGGATGGATGTCGCGTCCCGGCGCCGGCGGCGGGAGCTCGTGCTACTCGCCGGGGTCCTTCGTGGGATCGCCGGGGCGCACGTCGGCGTCATCGCGGATGTCGATGCGGGTGACGCCCTCGCGATGGGTGACGTCGATGCGCGGGTCGGCGTCGGACTCGACGGCGTTGGGCGCCGACGTCAGCTGATCGCGCCGCTTCTCCTCGTCCGTCATGCCCGTGTCGTCGGTCCGGTCCGGTGTGTCGTTCACGCTCATCGTCAGCCCTTCCGCCGGTCGTCGCTCGTCAGGTCGGAGCCCGCCTGCGGGCCCATGTGCAGCATCCCGCCGTCCACGCTCCGGCCGACGTCCAGGTCGGCGAGGGCGATGGCGATCGCCTGCCCGATGCCCGAGTCCGAGGCGGTCACGATGGCACGCCGCGGTGTGAAGTCGAAGGTCTCCATGCCCCGACGCTACGGACGACGCCCCAGGGTACGCACGGGGTTGCGCGTGCTGCGGGCGTGCTCTAGGAAGTGACCCGCGCAACAGAGGAGATCTGCGGCACAGAGGAGAGAACGGCAGAAATCGTCCGCTGGTGCGCATTTCTCCGCCGGTATGCCTGCCGGGCGCAGCTCTAGGCTGACCGGCATGCCGACCTCTCCCGCGCAGTACCGCGCCCACTTCGACTTCGACATCCGCTTCGCCAACGGCGGCGGGCTCGCGGGCACGGGGTTCCGGCTCGACCTCCCGTCAGCGGACGCGACCCAGGAGGAGGTCGCGCGCCTGCTGGTGACGCACCTCGGCCTGGCGCTCGTGGACGAGGTGGAGGTCCGCGGCCTGCGCATCGTCGAGGAGCCGCACCGCGGCTCGCGCGGGGTGGAGACGCCGCCGCCGGCCGGCGCGGCCGCCACACGCGTGGTAGATCTCAGCCACCCGATCCGAGCGGGCCTCGTGACCTACCCCGGCCTCCCCGCGCCGACGATCACGCCGCACCTCACGCGCGAGGACTCGCGTGCCCGCTACGCGCCCGGCACCGAGTTCGCGATGGACGTCATCCACATGATCGGCAACACCGGCACGTACCTCGACTCCCCGTTCCACCGCTATGCCGACGGGGCCGACCTGGCGGGGCTCGACCTGTCGTCACTCGTCGGGCTCCGCGCCGAGGTCTTCCACCTGGAGGACGCGTGGGATGCCGCGCCCCGGCCTGCTCACACGGGAGCCGATCCGGCGGCCTCGCGCCGCGGCATCCGTCCGGAGACTCTCGCCGATCGCGATGTGCGCGGCGCTGCCGTGCTGCTGCACACCGGATGGGACCGCTGGTTCGGCCGGCCCGAGTACGGCGCCGGTGCCCCCTATCTCACCGGGGAGGCGGCGCAGTGGCTGATCGACGCCGGCGCGGTGCTCGTCGGCATCGACTCGGTGAACATCGACGACGCCGACCCTTCGACGGGCGCGGGAGGCGGCGAGCGGCCCGCGCACTCGCTGCTCCTCGGAGCCGGTGTGCACGTCGTCGAGCACCTGACGAACCTCGGCGCGCTGCCGGCGCGCGGGGCGCGCTTCACGGCTGCCCCGCCGGCCGTCGAGGGTTTCGGCACGTTCCCCGTGCGTGCGTTCGCGGAGGTCCCTGCCTGACCCGCCGAGCGTGAGCCTCGTCGGGTCGTCCCTTCCGGTCGCTTCGGCGGCGAGATGCGACCCGACGGGCCGACTCGGCGAAGGGACAGGATGCCGCGACCCGTCGCCACGCGCCGGGCGACCGGTGAGCGGACGTATCAGCGGGCGCCGCCGCCGCTCCTCTCAGGCGAACGAGGAGAAGAAGCAATGCGAGAGAACATCGAGATCCTGATCGTCGCACTCGGCGACGCCATGCGCGGAGCGGCCCAGCACGCCGCCACGAGTGAGCCGCGTCGCCGTCGGCCCCGCGTGGCCCGGTCGACCTACATCCCCGTCCGCCGCGACCTCGCGAGCCCGCGCTTCGCCCACTGAGCCGGGCGCCCTTCTGCTGCGCGGCCGGGCAGAAGCCGCGGCATCCGCTCTCCTGATCAGGAGATCTGGCGTGCGCAGGAGGACCTCGCCGCCAAGCTCCTGCCTCCGCCAGATCTCCTGACCTCGGCCGGAGCGCCTCGACGGGCCGGGCGTACGCTGAGGCCATGCCCATCGTCCGACCCGCGGCATCCGTCGTCCTCGAAGGCTTCGAGCTGCGGGTGCTGCACCTGCCGCTGGTCTCACCGTTCACCACGTCGTTCGGCACCGAGACGGTGCGCGAGGTCATCGTCGCCCGCGCCCTGACCGCCGACGGCGAGGGGTGGGGTGAGATCGTCACGCAGGCCGACCCGCTGTACTCCAGCGAGTACACGCAGGGCGCGTGGGACGTCGCCCTGCGATTCCTGATCCCGGCGCTGCTGGACCGCGCGACGCTCGCCCCGCACGAGATCGCCGGCGTCCTCGAGCCCTTCAAGGGCCACCGCATGGCCAAGGCGGGCCTCGAGCTCGCAGTGATCGACGCCGCGCTGCGCGCCGAGGGCCGCAGCTTCGGCGAGTACCTCGGCGCCGAGCGCGAGCGCGTGCCCAGCGGGGTGTCGGTCGGCATCCAGCGCGACCCGGCGGCACTGGTCGAGACGGTGCGCGGGTATCTCGACGAGGGGTACGTGCGCATCAAGATCAAGATCAAGCCCGGGCGCGACGTCGGCGATACGGCCGCCGTGCGGGATGCCTTCGGCGCCATCCCGCTGCAGGTCGACGCGAACTCGGCCTTCACGATGGCGGATGCCGACACCCTCGCCGAGCTCGACCGCTTCGACCTGCTCCTCATCGAGCAGCCGCTGCAGGAGGACGACCTCGTCGACCATGCGGCCCTCGCCCGGCGCCTGCGGACGCCCGTCTGCCTGGACGAGTCCATCGTGTCGGACAAGGCGGCCGCCGACGCGCTGGCGCTGGGTTCGGCATCCGTCATCAACATCAAGGCCGGCCGGGTCGGCGGCTACCTCGAAGCCGTGCGCATCCACGACCGGTGCCGGGACGCCGGCGTGCCGGTGTGGTGCGGCGGCATGCTCGAGACGGGGATCGGCCGCGCGGCCAACGCCGCGCTTGCCGCGCTTCCCGGCTTCACGTTGCCCGGCGACGTCTCGGCGTCGAGCCGCTTCTACGCGCGCGACGTCGTCACCGAGCCCGCCGTGCTCGAAGAGGGCCACGTGCGCGTGCCTCTCGGTCACGGACTCGGCGTCGACATCGATCCCGTTGCGCTCGAGGACTTCACCGTCGTCCGCGAGACGCTGACCCGGTGACGCGATGCCCACGGCCGGCCCGCAAGAACTCCACGGAAACGGACGACGGATGCCGCGACACGCCGCCGCTCAGGGCTCGGCGAAGGCGGAGTTGTGGAGTTCTGCACAGCGGCATCGGGATGGGCGCACTGTCGCCGGCCGCGGAAGGGGCCGGGCGCGGCCTGTCGTCGCTCCGGGAGCAGCCCTCGTGTGCGCGCTGGCGTTGGCCGGCTGCACCGGAGGCCCGGGGCCGTCCGCGCCGACCGCCGCGCCGACCGCCGCGCCCACACTGCCCGCGGCCGTCACGGTGGAGGTGCAGCAGCTCCGCTCCGACGTGGCCGGGCGCCAGGCGCAGGTGCACATCGCGAACGGGTCGGACGAGGCCCTGCGGGTCGGCGACGTGCGGGTGGATGACGTCCGCTTCGACGGCGCGGCCACCCGGGTCGTCCCCGACCGGGTCAGCACGATCCCGCCGGGCGGCACGGTCGACATCCGCGTCCAGCTCCCGCCCGTGGACTGCACGGCCTCCGACGACGGCGGTCCCCAGGTCGTGCTCGAGATCGTCGGAGATTCCTCATCCACGGAGGTGACGGCATCCGCGTCCGACCCGGTCGGCTTCCTCGCCCCCCTCCACGCCCGTGAGTGCCTGCTGGAGAGGGTGATGGATGCCGCGTCGCTGAGCTTCACCGGGTTCACGCCGTCTCCGCCCGGCCAGCCGGCGGTGCTGCAGCTGACCATCGCGCCGACCGGCAGGGGGGCTGCGACGGTCGTGGGGGTGGAGCGGACGAACCTGATCGACTTCGCCGGCACCGCCGCCGACGAAGACCTCCGGCCGATCGGCATCGAGGTGGCCGAAGGCGACAGCGTGGCCGTCAACATGAATCTGGGGATCGTGCCGTTCCGCTGCGACCCGCACGCGGTGCAGGAGGACAAGCGCGGCACGGTCTTCGACGTGCGTGTCGGCGTCGACGGCCAGGGAGGCGAGGAGGGCGAGGTCGAGCTGTTCGTCGGCGAGGAGCTGCGCGGGCGCATCCTGTCGTGGGTCGCCGAGTGGTGCGGGTTCGGCCGCTGAGGGCCGCCGCCGATGCACACCGTGTCAGGTCCGACGTCCCGCTTCACCGCGGCCCGCCGTCCTGGGTGAAGCCGAAGATCGGCCTGGCCCCCGCGAGCTCCCCGGCGGGCAGCGGCTCGTGGGCGACCGGATGCCCGGGGGAACCGGGGTACAGCAGCGCCGCCAGTTCCCGGGCGTCGCCGTCGAAGCAGGTGCTCGCCGCGCCCACGCCGATCGCGTCCCCCTTCCCGTCGCGGATCTCGATGGTGAGTCCGGCGACGCCGACCGCCGGATCGGATGCCTCGACCACGACCTGACCGGCTTCGTCGGCTTTCGGTGCCGTGGTCTTCCATCCGCGTTCGCCGAGCCACGCGCGGAGGCGATCCGCGGTGGTCGTCGCGTCGGCGTCCATCATCCAGCCCTCGAACGTGGTCCGGTGCAGGAAGAACGCGTACCCGGTGTCGCACTCGACGGGCAGATCGCCGTACTCCTGGATCTGCCACGAGCCGTCGGAGATGTGGACGAGCACGGTCGCCACGGCTTCCTTGAAGAGGAGGTTCGCCTGCCGCGCCGAGGCGTACAGCTCGTCCCCGTGCGGCGGCGCGCTCGCGCACGCGGGCAGGGCGAGAACCGCGAGCAGCGTCAGCGCGAGCCACCGCGGGAGATGTGCGGAGCGTCCCGCGGCGGGCCCGGTCACGGCGACCTCCGGTCCACGCGATCAGGCTATGCCGCCGAGCTGTCGCGGGGGAGGGTGGCACCCGTCTGTGCGGGCCGACCCGTGAGCCGTAGGCTTCTGCCATGTCCGCACGAACCAGGCGTTCGTCCGCCGTCAGCTCGTCCCTCGCCCGGACTCGAACGCATCTGCTCGGCGGTGCGGCGGTGGTGGTCGCATCCGTGATCGCACTGACGGGATGCTTCGGGGGCGGCGGCCCCGTGGTCGAGGAGCCGAGCGGTGGCGACTTCGCCGACGACGGCTGCACGAGCGTGGTCGTCGCGACCTCGTCCGAGAAGGTCAACATGCTCGACGCGCTCGCCGACGCCTTCAAGGAGTCGGCGCAGCACGAGCAGCTCGCCGAGTGCGCGACGGTGCACCCGATCAATGTCTCGTCGGGCGATGCGACCCGGTTCCTCACGGCGGGCGGCGACTGGCCCGACGACGACACGCGCCGCTGGCCCACGATGTGGTCGCCCGCGTCGACGGTCTGGACCGATCGGGTCGCGGCCGCGGCATCCCCTTCGCTCGTGGGGGAGCCCGAGTCGTTCACCCACACGCCCGTCGTCTTCGGGGTGCCCGAGACGATGGCGAAGGCGCTCGGCTATCCGGCGTCGCCGATCGGCATCGCCGACTTCGAGGCCCTCTGCCAGGACCCCTCGGGCTGGGCGAGCGTCGGCAAGCCGCTGTGGGGCTCGTTCAAGATCTCGAAGACGAACCCCAACACGTCGACGACCGGACTCTCGGCGATCCTGATGCAGTCGTACGAGGCATCCGGCAAGACCGCTGATCTCACCGCCGACGACGTCGCGGCCGCCGCGGAGTTCTCGCGCGTGTTCGAGGAGTGCGTGATCCACTACGGCGACACCACCGGCAAGGTGCTGACGCGGCTCTACGACGAGACGCAGAACGGTGCCGGCGGCTCGGGTTACGTCTCGGCGGTCGCGCTGGAAGAGACCTCGCTGCTCAACTACAACCAGGGCAACCCCGACTCCCACACGGTGCAGCCGGGCGAGACGCTGACCCCGCCCAAGGAGAAGCTCGTCGCGGTGTATCCCTCGGGCGGCTCGATGTGGTCCGACAACCCGATCACCGTCCTCGGCGCCGACTGGGTGACGCCCGAGCAGGCCGAGGCCGGCGCGGCGTTCGCGGCCTTCCTGCAGACCGATGCGGCGCAGAAGATCCTGCCCGAGTACGGCTTCCGCCCGCTCGACGCCTCGGCGCCGCTGGGCGACCTCTTCACGGCGGAGTACGGGGTCGATCCCGCCGGGCCCGCGGTCACGCTGCCGAAGCCGGCGGTGGACGTGGTCTCGGCTGCGATCGACCAGTGGACGCAGATCCGCAAGCCCTCGTCGGTGCTCGAGGTGATCGACATCTCGGGCTCGATGGACGAGGCGATCGGGGACGGCCGCTCGAAGCTCGACGGCGCGATCGAGGGCGCGCAAGCGACCCTCGGCCACTTCCGTTCCTCGGATGAAGTCGGGGTGTGGGCATTCACGACCGGCGTCGAGTCCCAGGCAGGGCAGAACATCGTCGTGCTGCGCGACGTCGAGCCGCTGGCGTCCGATCGCGAGTCCGTCGACTCGTCGCTCGACGATCTCCGGTTCGCGCACCGCGACGGCACGCCGCTCTACGACGCGATCGCCGCCGCCTACGACGAGATGGTGGCGCGCGCGCAGCCCGGCCGCATCAACGCGATCGTGCTCCTGTCGGACGGTCAGGACACCGACTCCGAGATCTCGCTCGACTCGCTCGTCGCGAAGATCGGGGCGTCCTCGAAGGAGGGCGGCGACGATGCCCCTGTCCGCATCTTCCCGATCGCGTACGGCGAGGGCGCCGACACCGGCGCTCTGCAGCGCATCGCCGAGGCCACCGGTGGTCAGTGGTTCGACGCGTCCGACGCCGCGAAGATCGACCTCGTGTTCGCCTCCGTGATCAACAACTTCTGAACGGCGCAGGATGCCTCACGATCTCGGCCTGAACGCGACGGACGTCTACCTCGACGACGCCGTCGACGGGCTCGCGAACAGCAACGTGTACGTCTCGGGCGACGTGTCCGGGGGGACCCAGCTGCAGCAGACCCTCGATCAGCAGGTCACCGACGAATCGATCGCGGTCGTGGTGTTCCCCGACAACCAGGTGTTCGACATGACCGGCCGCGAGATGGTGGCGTCGCTCGCCGGCCGCACGGAGTACGAGACCATCATCGTCGCGATCGGCGACGACCTCTCGGCGGGCTCGCACGTGCTGGGCACGGGCGAGGCGATGCGGATCGCGAACGAGGCCGAGTCATCGGCCCCCGACCTCGACACGGCGATCGTGCAGACGGTCGAGGGGGTCATCGCGGCGTACCCGCCCGACTACGAGCCGAGCGCCGGCGGGGTGGACGGCGGCCTCGTCGTCGGCGGCGCGCTGGGGCTCGTCGTGCTCGCCGCAGCCGGCGGGGCGCTGTGGGCGGTGCTCCGCCGCCGCCGCGGCACCACACCAGGCCATCACGCCCCGCTTCCCGACACCGTGCGCCCGCTCGTCGCGAGGCTGCGGGCGCTGAGCGGCGAGTACGCCGCAGCCGGGGCATCCGGCAATCGAGACGCCAGCGAGGTGGCGGGTGAGGTCGCGACCGTCGCGTACAACGCCACGGAGCTCTTCGACCGCCTCGACCGCAAGGGCGACGAGGGCCAGCGGGCCACCGCCGCCGTCGAGTACGGCGAGACGCTCCGCAAGCTCACCGCGGCGCTCGATCGCGACTATCTGCTCGACATCCTGCAGCACCCCGACCTGTGGGACGACCCCGTCGACCGCGTCCGCGAGGTGCGCACCGCGCTGACGTCGTTCTCGACAGAGCTCGTCGAGAACATCAAGCAGGTGAACGCCCGCCGCGGGCTCCACTTCCAGGTCTCGCTCGACGGCCTCATCGGCCGCCGCAAGGAGCTGCAGGAGTGGGACCGCGCATTCAAGAGCGCCGACGGCCAGGCCGGCCCCTCGTCGCACGACGACTAGAATCGACGGATGCCGCGATCAGCGGCTTCTCGCACTCTCGTGCATCCCCTCCCGACCATTGGAGCCACCGTGGCCGAGCAGTCTCGCCTCGACAAAGTCATCGCCCTCGCCCGTCATCGCGGGTTCGTGTTCCAGGCGGGTGAGATCTACGGCGGATCCCGGTCGGCATGGGACTACGGTCCCCTCGGCACGGAGCTGAAGGAGAACATCCGCCGCCAGTGGTGGCAGACGTTCGTGCGCGGCCGCGGCGACATGGTCGGCCTCGACTCGTCGATCATCCTCCCCAAGCGCGTGTGGGAGGCATCCGGTCACGTCGCGACCTTCACCGATCCGCTGGTCGAGTGCCTGCAGTGCCACAAGCGCTACCGCGCCGACAACCTCATCGAGGACTACGAGGCACGAAAGGGCCGCAAGGCCGAGAACGGCCTGGCCGACATCCCGTGCCCGAACTGCGGCACCAAGGGCCAGTACACCGAGCCCAAGGCGTTCTCGGGCCTGGTGAAGACCTATCTCGGCGTCGTGGACGACGAGTCGGGCCTGCAGTACCTGCGCCCCGAGACCGCGCAGGGCATCTTCGTGAACTTCTCGAACGTGCTGACCGCGAGCCGCAAGAAGCCGCCGTTCGGCATCGGTCAGGTCGGCAAGGCGTTCCGCAACGAGATCACGCCGGGCAACTTCATCTTCCGCACGCGCGAGTTCGAGCAGATGGAGATCGAGTACTTCGTGCCGCCGGCAGAAGCGCAGGAATGGTTCGACCACTGGGTCGAAGAGTGCTGGGACTGGTTCGTCGGGCTCGGCATCGACCCCGCGAACATGCGCCGGTTCGACGTGCCCGAAGACGAGCGCGCGCACTACTCCGACGGCACGATCGACCTCGAGTACCGCTTCGGCTTCCCCGGCAAGGAGTGGGGCGAGCTCATGGGCGTCGCCAACCGCACCGACTACGACCTCGGTTCCCATACCGAGGCGTCGGGCCAGTCGCTGTCGTACTTCGATCAGGCGTCGGGTGAGAAGTACATCCCGTACGTCATCGAGCCGTCGTTCGGCCTCACGCGCAGCATGATGGCGTTTCTCGTCGACGCGTACCACGAGGAGGAGGCGCCGAACGCCAAGGGCGGCACCGACACCCGCACGGTTCTGAAGCTCGATCCGCGCCTGGCGCCCGTCAAGGCCGCGGTGCTGCCGCTGTCGCGCAACGAGCAGCTCTCGCCCATCGCGCGCGAGGTGGCCGAGACCCTGCGCGGCCAGTGGAACATCGACTTCGACGACGCGGGCGCCATCGGCCGCCGCTACCGCCGCCAGGACGAGATCGGCACGCCGTTCTGCGTCACGGTCGACTTCGACTCCCTCGACGACCGGGCCGTGACCGTGCGCGATCGCGACACCATGGGTCAGGAGCGCGTGCCGCTCGAGGGCCTGCAGCCCTACCTCGCGGAGCGCCTGAAGGGCGCCTGACGCGAAACAGCGGATGCTGCCGCCCCGCCGGGTCGCAGCATCCGTCGTCGCGATCAGCTCGTGCGTCGCGCGGTCGATTGCGGCACGCGCTGCTGTTCCTGGCGGGCGCGAATGCCGGTTCGGGCAGCGCGAGCGATCAGGCGGCGGCGGTGGGTTCGCGGCCGGGCTGGTGGCAGCATCCGTCGTCCGCGTAAGAGGCTTCTCCGGGCGGGGGCGAGTTACCCTGGCTCGCATGACGAAGTACTTCTACGAGACGACCGCGCTCATCACCGGTGCGAGCTCCGGTCTCGGCGCCGAGTACGCCATGCAGCTCGCAGACCGAGGCGCTGACGTCGTGCTCGTCGCGCGGCGGGAAGACCGGCTGCGGGAGCTCGCCGACCGGATCTGGCGAAAGTACGATGTCACCGCCACGCCGATCGCCCTCGACCTCGCGCGGCCGGATGCGGCGACGGCGCTCCGGCGTGAGCTCGACGAGCGCGACATCAGCGTCCACAGTCTGGTGAACAACGCGGGCTTCGGCATGAAGGGCCCGTTCGCCAAGGCCGACCCCGAGCGGATCAACGAGATGGTGCAGGTGAACGTCTCGTCGCTCGTCGCGATCACCCGTGAGTTCCTGCCCGAGATGGTCGCCGCCGGGCGCGGCGCGCTCGTGAACATCGCGAGCACGGGCGCCTACCAGCCGTGCCCGAACATGGCGGTGTACGGGGCCACGAAGGCGTTCGTGCTGAGCTTCACCGAAGCGCTCGCCTACGAGACGAAGGGCTCGGGAGTGGGCGTCATCGCGGTCAGCCCGGGGGCGACGCGGACGGAGTTCTTCGATGTCACCGGCGCCGACGCGGCCGTCGGGCGCTTCAAGACGCCCGCAGAGGTCGTCGCGGCGACGCTCCGGAAGCTCGACCGCGCCGACGTTCCGCCGAGCTTCGTGTCGGGTCGGGTGAACGCGGTCGCGGCCAAGCTCGCCGGCGTGATCCCGCGGCGCTTGGCGCTCGCGGTCAGCGGCCGGGTGCTGCGCTGAAACACGAGGGACGGATGCCGGAGGCCCGGCCCGTCGCCGGGTCGGGCCTCCGACGGGTCGGCCTCGGGCGATGCCCCTACTTCGCGACCGTCTTCGCGGCGTCGCGGGCCGTCTCCACGGCGACGTTGCGTGCGCCGTCGGCGGCAGCCAGGGCCTCGGCACCCGCCGTCTTCAGCGCGAACGCCTGCAGGAGGGTGTTGAGGTCGAGCCCGGTGAGGCCCTTCACGACCTCCGTGCCCTCGCCGAGCACCTTGCCCACCGTCTTCGTCATCTCGGAGGCGCCGTCGGTCGAGACCACGGTGAGCTTGTCGATCGATGCGATCGGCTCCGCCGCCGCCCGCACGATGTCGGGCAGGCGCGTGATGATCTCCTGTGCGAGCGCGGCTTCGCCGTACTTCTGCAGCGCGAGGGCCTTGGCGTCGATCGAGGCGGCCTCGGCGAGACCCTCCGCCTGAGTGGCGGTGGCGCGGGCCTCGCCCTCGGCCTTGATACCCGCGGCCAGGGCGACCTGCTTGTCGCGCTCGGCCTCACCCGACACGCGCACCGCGGTCGCGGCTGCTTCGGCATCCTGCACGGCGGCCACCTTGTTCGCCTCGGCGATCTTGGTGCGCTTGTACGCGTCGGCCTCGGTCGCCGCGTTGGCGGCGTCGCGCTGGGCCGTCGCACGCTGCACCTCTGCGTAGGCCTCTGCCTCGGCGGGCTTGCGGATCTCGATGTCGAGGCGCTCCTGCGTCACGAGTGCCTGCTCCGTGAGCGCCTCGCGCTCCTGCACGGCGACGAGCTTGTCCTGCTCCGCCGTCGCCAGCTGGCCCGCGGCCTGCGCCTCGGCGTTCGCACGGTCGGTCTCGGCCTTGATCGTCGCCTGCTTCAGGGCCAGCGCCTTCTGGCGCTCGGCGATCTGCTCGGCGGCGTCGATGCGAGCGAACTCGCTGGCGCGCGATGCCTCGGCCTCGCTGATCTCGGCGACCTGCCGTGCGCGGGCAGCCTCGGCGCGGCCGAGGTTCGCCAGGTAGTCGCTGCCCGGCGTGGAGATGTCGCTGATGTTGAGGAGATCGACCTGCAGCCCCTGCTCGACGAGGTCGGTCTTCGTCTCGGCGACGACACGGTCGGAAAGGCTCTTGCGGTCGGAGATGATCTGCTCGATGGTCATGTCGCCGACGATCGAGCGGAGCGATCCCTCGAGGGATTCCTTGATGATCTCCGTCAGCGCGTCCTGCTGCGAGAGGAAGCGCTGCGCGGCGCGGCGCACCCCCTCCTCGGTGCCCGAGACCTTGAAGTTGATCGAGGCCTTGATGGCGATCTTGATGCGGTTCTTGTCGACGCCCTCCACGGTGATGCCGATCTGCCGCTGCTCGAGCGAGATCGAGAAGCCCTGCTGGAGGATGGGCCAGACGAACGTGCGCCCGCCGATCACGACGCGCTGGCCGCCGGTATCGCCGGGACCGGGCTTGCCCGCGCCGCGGCCGACGATGACGAGCGCCTCGTTGGGAGGCACACGGCGGATGCGGCGCGCGATGAACACGATCAGGCCGAGCACGGCGACGACGAGCGCGATGGCGGCGATCACTTGGATGAGTTCGTTGGTCATGGAGACCTTTCTCGTGGGATGCGGCGACCCGGGGCTTCCGGCCCCGGGCACCGCGCGATCTACTCCGCGACGACCTTGACGCGCGTGCCGGAGTGCTCGATGACGCGGACCCGCGCGCCCTCGGCGATGGTGCCGTCGGCGTACGCGAGGCGCCGCTCGACCTCGTGCGGCCCGTCGAGGCTGACCTCGCCGCCCGCCGTCGAGATGGTGGAGCGGGCGACGCCGCTCAGTCCGACGGCCGACGTGACCTCGCCGTCGGAGGTCTTGGTGAGCCGCTTCACGAAGACCACGGCGATGACGTAGGCGACGATCGCGAGCGCCGCCGCGAGCACGTACGCCCAGACCGTGTCGAGCCCGTTGGTGGTGGTGAGGGCGCCGGACGCCCCGAACACGACCGCCGCGATGCCCAGGGCCGTGCCCGAGATCGCGCCGTCACCGATCTCGAAGTGGTCGAAGATGTCGCCGATGATCAGCGAGATGAGGAGCACGGCGAGGCCGACGCCTCCGACGATGAGGAACGGCAGCACGGTGTCTCCTGGCGAGTGGGGGCGGGTCCGGCGATTCCTCCCACCCTAGCCAGACGTTGGGACCCGGTGTCCACTTCCGCGGCGCATGTGGATAACGTTCCCGCTCAGTCCAGCACCGTGATCTCGGTGTCGCCCGTCTCGCCGGCGACGACCCGGCGGTAGTCCTCGGCGACGATCTCGCGCAGCACCGCGTCATCGACTGCCTCGAGGTCCTTGATGTAGACGCACCCGACGCCCGTCTCGTGCGGACCGAGGTCTGCCAGTCGCTCGGCGTGGGCGCCGGTGCGCAGGAGGTAGATCGTCGTGGCCTGCCGCCGCGGCGAGAACCCGGCGATCGGCATGTCGCCCTCCGTGCCGGTCGGGTAGCGGTAGTGGCACGCGCCGAAGCCGACGATCGTGCCCCACATCTCCGGCTCCCGGCCGGTGACCTCCCGAAGCAGCGCCACCATGGTGGCCGCATCCCGCTGTCGCTTCGGGGGAGTCACCGCGGCGACGAACTCGTCGACATCGCCGCCCGTCTTCTTCATCTCGCGGCGGCCTTCATCGCCCGCTTGTGCTCGCGCACCTTCGCGAGCGACTCGGGCGAGACGATGTCGGCGACGCTGCGGAACGAGCCCTCGTCGCCGTACGACCCGGCGGCCTCGCGCCAGCCTTCCCCGTCGAAGCCGTACTGCTTGCCCAGCAGGGCGAGGAAGATCTTCGCCTTCTGCTCGCCGAAGCCCGGCAGCGCCTTGAGACGCTTCAGCACGGTGGGCCCATCCGGAGCCTCGGCGTGCCCGGCGGCCGGGGTGGTCCAGATGGCCGCGGCGTCGCCACCCCACTCCTGCTCCACCGCCGCGCAGAGCGCCTGCACGCGTGCGGCCATCGACCCGGGGAAGCGGTGCACGGCAGGCGTCGCCTTGAAGAGCTCGGCGAACGCGTCGGGCTCGAAGCTCGCGAGGGCCGCCGCATCGAGCGTGCCCGCGCGCTCCGAGATCTTGAGCGGCCCCGCGAACGCGGTCTCCATGGCGACCTGCTGGTCGAGCAGCATTCCGATGAGCAGGGCGAGCGGGTCGTCGGTCAGCAGGCGGTCGGCGGCCTCGTCGCCCGTGATGTGGAGCGTCATGGCCCCAGTCTCCCATCGACCCCGCCGTGTCGGCAGAAGCCCGGATGGGAGGATGGGTGCTGTGACCGACGCCGCCGAACCGTTCCAGGAGCTGGTCCACCATGCCCGCGCGACGCGGGTGGTGGTGATCGGCGGAGGCATCGCCGGACTGGTCGCTGCCTGGGAGTGCGCGAAGGTCGGCATGAGCGTGACGCTGGTGGAGGCATCCGATCGCCTCGGCGGCACGATCGACGCGGCCCGCGTCGCCGGGCTCGACCTCGAGATCGGTGCGAGCTGCTGGTCGACCCGGGGCGGTGCGGTGCGCCGCCTCGTCGACGAGGTTCTGCCGGGGGCTGCCGTGGTGCGCCCCCGCGACGACCGCGAGTGGATCGCGGGGCTGCCCAAGGGCGGCGCCGCACCGCTGCCGGAGGAGCAGGTGCTCGGCATCCCGGCGAACCCCTGGGACGAGGGCGTGCGTGCCGTCATCGGCTGGAGCGGCGCCTGGCGCGCCTACCTCGACCGGCTCCGCCCGCCGCTCACGATCGGCGCGCAGCGCAACCTCGGCCGTCTCGTCCGCGGGCGCATGGGCGACGCCGTCCACGACAGGCTGGTCGCGCCGCTCACCGTCGACCGTTTCGGCGTCGAACCCGACGAGGTCGACGTGGACGTGGCGGCGCCGGGGCTCAGCACCGCGCTCACCCGCACCGGGTCGCTCGGCGGGGCCGTCGCCGACCTGAGGGTGGGGCGCTCCGGCGACTCCGCGATCGAGGGATTGGACGGGGGGATGCCGCAACTCGTCGCCGCCCTCGCCGCCAGGCTCGCCGATCGCGGCGTGACCCTGCATCTCCGCACGCTCGCGACGTCGATGGCGCGCTCGGAGCGCGGCTGGGTCGTCGGACTCGCCTCGCCGACGGCGCTCACGGCGGACGACGAGGCGCCCGCGGAGCTGTTCGCCGACGCGCTCGTGATCGCGACCGACGAGGCGACGGCGCGCACTCTCCTCTCGCCGGCTCTCGGGGTACCCGCCTTCGCCGACGCCGCGGCGGCCGGCATCCCGCGGGAGGTCGTCACGCTCGTCGTCGACGCGCCCGAACTCGACGCCGCGCCACGCGGCGCTCACGTCCACGCCGTGCCCGGGGCACTGCGCGCGACAGGACTGGTGCACGAGACGGCGCGATGGGAGTGGCTGGCGCGGGAGGCGGGCCCCGGGCGCCACGTGCTGCGCGTCGCCTTCGGCGGGCCCGGCTCCCCGCCCGCGACGACGGCCCTGTCCGACGCCGATGCCGCCGCACTCGGGGTGGCCGAGGCATCCGTCCTCCTGGGGGTGCCCCTCGGCGGCGACCGCGTCGCCGGCGCACACCGCGCGGCGTACTCGCTGGCGCCGCCCGTCTCGGCGCTCGGCCACCGCGACCGCACGGCGGCCGTCCGCGGCGAGCTCGAGCGTGTGCGCACGATCGCGGCGGTCGGCGCGTGGCTGGCGGGCAGCGGGCTGGCGCAGGTCGTGGCCGACGCCCAGGGGGAGGCCGACCGGCTGCGCCGGCGGGTGCTGTGGGGCGCCGCCGCGGCAGAGTGAACATGGCCCGGCGTTCGGTGTCAAGGGCGGATGCCGGAATCGGCATACAGGTCTAGTCTGGGAACGTCGTCAGGTGCACCACCGAGCGTGAGGAGACCTCATGAAGGGCAAGGCAGGACTCGTCGTCGGGATCGCGATCGGGTACGTGCTCGGCAGCCGCGCCGGCCGCGAGCGCTAC
Source organism: Microbacterium sp. E-13 (assembly GCF_049912955.1). Taxonomy (GTDB): domain Bacteria; phylum Actinomycetota; class Actinomycetes; order Actinomycetales; family Microbacteriaceae; genus Microbacterium. The sequence continues at coordinate 3,739,106 of NZ_CP183973.1, read as the reverse complement.
GAGCAGATCAAGACGCAGTGGCTCAAGGTGTGGAACGCCGAGCCCGTCCAGACGCAGGTCGACAGGGTCAAGGACTTCGCGAAGTCGCAGGCCATGGCGCTTCCGTCGACGCTGTGGGAGTCGGCCGTGAAGGTCACCCAGGCGGCCGGCGCGAAGGGCACGCCCGGGCAGAAGCTCGACGCCGCCCTCAAGTCCAGCCGCGAGTCGGCGGACGACGTCAACCATGCGGCGCAGACCTCGGCGAAGGCGGTGAAGGACGCCGTCGACGACGCGATCGACGACGTGTCCGAGAACGGCCGCGGCGGGGCCTGACGTGATGACGACTCCCCGCGGCTTCCGCGACCGCGCGGATGACAGCCTGCTCACACTGCTGGGCGATATCCCGGAGCTGGTCCGCAACCTCGTCATCGCGGAGATCGACGCGGCGAAGGCATGGCTCGCCAAGACGGCCAAGGACGGCGGGTGGGGAGCGCTGTGGGCGTTCGCCGCCCTCTTCGTGCTGTTCTGGTCGGTGCCGGTGTTCGGCACGTTCGTCATCGCGGGGCTGTCCTCGTGGTGGCCGGTGTGGCTGTCGGCCCTCGTGGTCTTCTTCGCCATGCTCATCGTGACGGCCGTGCTCGCGCTCATCGGCATCCGGTACTTCCGCCGGATCGGCGAGCGGCAGAACCCCGTGCAGTCGATCGCCCTGGATGTGAAGGAGGTGCGCGATGAGCTCTGACGCGCCCGTGCCGCTGAAGAAGTCCTCCGTCGCGCTGCCCCGCACCGCCGTGCCGCTCGGCATCGGCGATCCCGTGGAGCAGGCCAGGACGGAGTTGAAGGCCGCCCTCGCCGCCATCGAAGAGAAGGCGAACGTGCCACGGCGCGTCGGCCTCGCCGTCGACAAGGGCATCGACGAAGCACGCGCGTTCAGCCGCCGCAACCCGGCGCTCACCGCCGTCGCCGTCGTCGTGGGTGCCCTGACGGTGGGAGCGGCCGTGTGGGGGTTCGTCCGCCTCTATACTCGCTGAACCGCCCTCTGGGCGCTGAACCGCACCCGTGCCCTGAAGCCCGTGGCCCCGCCGTCTCGCATCCGGGGGTATGCTCGGGAGCCAAGGCAGTGCAAAGGTGCGTATGCTGCCGATCGCGCGAACCCGGTTCGAATCGCGCAATCGGCTGCCTCGAGCGTCACGGGCGGCCGACTGAGCACCATCGAGAGTCGACCACCTATGAATACCGCCGCAGCACAGCACCCGTCCGTCAAGCCTCTGACCGGCTGGCGCGTCCTCGTGCCCCGCGGGGGCCCCTGGGGCGACGGGGTCGCGGCGACTCTGCGACGTCAGGGAGCGACTCCCGTCATCGCCCCGCTGATCAACTTCGCGCCCACCAATGACCAGGTCGCGCTCGACCAGGCGCTCGCCGATCTCGCGGCCGGCAGGTTCGACTGGCTCACCGTGACCAGCGCCACGACGGTCGACGTGCTCTACGCGTACCGCGCGGTCGTGCCCGCATCGACCAAGGTCGCCGCCGTCGGCGAGACGACCGCGGCGGCCCTTCTCGCCGTCGGGTACCGCGTCGACCTCGTTCCCGAGCGCGACAACTCCGCCGCCGGCATGGCCGAGCAGCTGATCGCCCTCGAGCCTCGGCCCCGCGACATCCTCACCCTCCGTAGCGAGATCGCGAAGCCCGTCCTCACCCGCATGCTCACCGAGGCGGGGCACCGCGTCCACAGCGTCGTCGCCTACCGCACCGTCGGAGTGCCGGTCACCGAGCGCATCGCCGAAGACGTCCGCTCCGGTCGCATCAACGCGATCCTCGTGACGAGCGGCTCGGTCGCCGAGCAGGTGCACGAGCAGTTCCCCGACATCCCTGCGACGACGCTCATCGCCGCCATCGGACCGCGCACCGCCAAGGATGCCCGCCGGGCCGGACTCGACGTCGACGTCGTCGCCGACGCGCAGACCGTCGACGCGCTCATCGACGCGGTGGGCAAGTTCTCGCTCCCGCACGCGGCCGACGAGTTCGCACCCAAGACCGGCGTGCTCCCTCAGCTCCGCCTCGACGGCCGGAACTGACGCCGTCGTGACCGGCACTCCCCGCATCGTCGTGCTCGCGGGCGGAGTCGGCGGCTCGCGCTTCGCGCTCGGAGTGCGCGGCGCCCTGCGCGCACGCGGTCTCGACGACACCGCCGCGGCTCTGACCGTCGTCGTCAACACGGGTGACGACATCTGGCTCTCCGGAGTCCGCCTCCAGCCCGACGTCGACTCGATCACGTACGCGCTCGCCGGCGTCAACGACGCCGAACGCGGCTGGGGACGCCGGGGCGACAGCGAGCGGGTGAACCACGAGCTGCAGGAGTGGGGCGCCGGCTGGCCCTGGTTCACCCTCGGCGACCTCGACCTCGGCACGCACCTCGCGCGCACCGGCTGGCTGCGGGAGGGCTTCACTCCGACGCAGGTGCTCGAGCGGATGTCTCGCCGCTGGAACCTCGGGGCCCGCCTGCTGCCGATGACCGACGCCGAGGTCGACACCCGGGTCGTGCTCGACGACGGCACCCGGCTGCACTTCCAGGAGTGGTGGACGCGCCACCGCGCGACGCTCGCGCCCGTGGGGTTCGAGAACCCGGGCATCGACGCGGCGGCTCCCGCCCCCGGTGTGATCGAGGCCATCGCCGGAGCCGACGTCGTTCTGCTCGCACCGTCGAACCCGGTCGTGTCGATCGGCCCGATCCTCGCCGTGCCCGGCATCCGCGAGGCACTGCGCGCGACGGCAGCGCCCGTCGTCGGCGTCTCGCCGATCATCGGCGGAAAGGTCGTGCGCGGCATGGCCGACGTCTGCCTCACGGCGATCGGCGTCGAGACCTCCGCCTCCGCCGTCGCCGCCCTCTACGGGGCCCGCCCGAACGGCGGCCTGCTCGACGCCTGGCTCATCGCCGAGGAAGACGAGGCCCTGGCCGACGAGGTCGCGGGACTCGGCATCCGTTCTCTCGTCCGTCCGCTGTGGATGACGGATGCTGCGCGCCAGACCGCGCTGGGAGAGGCGGCGCTCGTCGCCGCCTCGCCCCGAGAACGGGCGCTGTGACGTGATCGATCTCGCCTGGTGGGAGTGGGCCCTCCTTGCGCTCGGCGCGGTCGTCGTGGGACTCTCCAAGACCGCCGTGCCGGGTGCCGGCACGATCGCCGTCGCCATCTTCGCGGCCGTCCTGCCGGCCAAGCAGTCCACCGGCGTGCTGCTGCTCCTGTTGATCGTGGCCGACCTGTTCGCCGTCACCATGTACCGCCGCCACGCCGACTGGCGCACCCTGGTGAGGCTGGCACCGGCGGTCGTCGCCGGGGTGCTGGTCGGCGTGGTGTTCCTGTGGTTCGCCGACGACCTCTGGGTCAAACGGTCGATCGGCGTCATCCTGCTCGCGGTGATCGCCATCACTCTGCTGCGCCGGCGGTTCACGTCGAGCGTCGGGGCCGCCGGACCGCACCCGGTCGCGGCGGCGACCTACGGCACGCTCGGAGGCTTCACCACGATGGTGGCGAACGCCGCCGGCCCCGTCATGTCGATGTACTTCCTCGCCGCGCGGTTCGAGGTCAAGGCGTTCCTCGGCACGGCGGCCTGGTTCTTCGCGATCGTGAACCTGTTCAAGGTGCCGTTCTCGGTCGGCATCGGGATCATCACCGCACCCGGCCTGCTGATCGACCTCGTGCTGGTTCCCGTGGTCGTGGCGTCGGCGTTCTTCGGGCGCTGGCTCGCGGACCGCATGTCGCAGGCCGTCTTCGAGAAGGTCGTCATCGTCTTCACGATCGTCGGCGCGGCCTACCTGCTCATCGTCTAGCACCGCCGCGACGCGGCATCCGTCACCGGATCGAGGGTGGGACGGACGGGTTCAGCCGTCCCCGCGGCGATGCGCGCGAGGACGAGACGCGGCCCTCATATCCGGGGACCTCAGGTCCAGCGCGACGGGCGATCGTCGTCGCGGGAGCTGTCGTCGGGAAGGTGCGGCAGCTCTTCTCCGCCGGCACGGATGCAGAGCCAGCGCAGCTGCCCCGGGCTGTCGGGGGTCGCTCGCCAGGTGCGCCACACGCCCTGGCCGACCCGCACCACCGTGCCGGGCCCGACGTCGACGATGTCGTCGTCGAGGCCCATCTGACCGCGCCCCGCGAGGAAGACGTACAGTTCCTCGACCCGTGCGTGCGAGTGCCAGTAGCCGGCCTCCTCGCCCGGCTCGAAGGCGTTCGCCGTCATCCCGATGTACTGCATCGTCATGTCGTGGTCGACGACGCGGCGCCCGTCGCGCGACTTCGCCGGCGTGAACCCGCCGTAGTGCGCCCGCCATTCGTCGAGCCCGCCCATCTCCAGCACCTGGTAGTCGCTCATCGGCTCAGGCTATCCCGGGGTTTGGGCCACGGTTGTGTGGGTCGCGCGGCGGTGCCGGCGCTGAGGTGGCGGTTGTGGTCGCCTCGGGCGCGCGGTTGCGGCGACGACTGCCACCTCGGCGGGACCCGGCGGGGGTGCTGTGCGTGGAGGTGGCGGTTGTGGTCGCATCGGGCGCGCGGTTGGGGCGAGGACTGCCACCTCGGCGGGACCCGGCGGGGGTGCTGTGCGTGGATGTGGCGGTTGTGGTCGCGTCGGGCGCGCGGTGGCGGCGAGGACTGCCACCTCGGCGGGACCCGGCGGGGGTGCTGGGCGTGGAGGTGGCGGTTGTGGTCGCCTCGGGCGCGCGGTTGCGGCGAGGACTGCCACCTCGGCGGGACCCGGCGGGGGTGCTGGGCGTGGATGTGGCGGTTGTGGTCGCGTCGGGCGCGCGGTGGCGGCGAGGACTGCCACCTCGGCGGGACCCGGCGGGGGTGCTGTGCGTGGAGGCATTGCGCCCCGGGCGGGCGCGTCGCACCCGGGCCCGGCGCGCTGCCGACCGGAAGGGCCGGCTTCACGGGCGAGGAAGGCCGTGACGGATGCCGCGCTCCTCAACTGAGGAGCAGGGCCGCCGTGCGAGGACCGAGGCCGAGTGCCCGCGCCGCCTCGAGCTGCGCGGCCGTGTCGACGTCGCGGCGGAGGGTGGAGGCATCCGGGATCGCCGGCGCCTCGCAGCCGAGCGCGACGTGACGGGCGAACGACCCCTCGCCGAACGACGACGCCCACTCCACCCCCACGGCCGCCGTCACGAGTGTCGATCCGGTGCCCTCGGCGTCGGCGACGACGGCACGGTCGACGGATGCCGCGACCCGCAGCGCGTCGGCGAGATCTCCGGGTCGCAGGGCCGGGAGGTCTCCGAGGAGGGCGGCGCGCGGCATCCGTCCGTTCGGATCGACCGCCGCCATGCCGGCCGCCACGGCGCCGTCGAGTCCGCGCGCCTCGCCCTCGGGCACGAACCGCAGCGCCGGGATCGCCGCCGCCTCCCGGGCGAGAGCGGCGTCGTCGGTGACGACCACCACCTGCGCGACGACCTCGCACGCGGCGGCCGCGGCCAGGGTGTCGAGCGCGATCGCCCGCGCGAGGTCGGCGCGACCGACGCCGTCGACCTCCAGACGCGACTTGGCGCGCGCCGACGGCTTGACCGGCACGACGACGACCCAGCGGAGTCGGCGAGATTCCACGGATCCGTCGGCCTCGGCGCCCCTGGCCGACGAATCGGGGCCTTTGACGTCGGAATCCGTGGAGTTCTGCGTGCGCCTCCCGAACAGCGGGGTCACGCGCCGTACTTGGCGCGGAGCCGCGGCAGGATCTCCTCGCCGTACATCCGCAGGAACGCGCCCTGGTCGTGCCCCGGGTCGTGGAAGACCAGGTGCCGGAAGCCGAGATCGACGTACCAGCCGATCCGCTCGACGTGCTCGTCGGGGTCGTCCGACACGATGAAGCGCGACGCCGCGCGCTCGATCGGCAGCGCCTCGCCGAGCCGCTGCATCTCGATGGGGTCGTCGACGCCCATCTTCTCCTCGGGGGTGAGCGCGAGCGGCGCCCAGAAGCGGGTCTTCTCGCGCGCCGCGTCGAGCGTCGAGTCCAGCGAGACCTTGATCTCCATCAACGTGTCGATGGCGCCCGGGGCCCGGCCCGCCTTCTCCAGGCCCTCGTGCAGCGCGGGCAGCAGCGTGTCGGTGTAGAGCTCGCGCTTCTTGCCCGAGGTCGTGATGAAGCCGTCGGCGATGCGTCCGGCGAGCCTCGTCGCGGCGGGTCCGGCGGCGCCGATGTAGATCGGCACGGGCTCGGGAAGCTTGTCGTAGATCGTGATGTTGTGGGCGTGGTAGTAGGTGCCGTCGAAGTTGACGCGGTCCTCCGACCACAGCCGGCGGATGAGGCCGATCGCCTCCTTGAGCCGCTGGAACCGCTCCGGCGGGTCTGGCCAGGCGATGCCGAGGTTCGCCTCGTTGAGCGCCTCGCCCGTGCCGACGCCGAGGATCACCCGCCCGGGGTACATCACGCCGAGCGTCGCGAAGTCCTGCGCGACGACCGTGGGGTTGTACCGGAACGTCGGCGTGAGCACCGACGTTCCGATCAGCACCTTCGAGGTCTTCGCGCCGAGGGCTCCGAGCCAGGGGACGGATGCCGGCGCGTGCCCGCCGTCGTGCAGCCAGGGCTGCAGGTGGTCGGAGATGAAGACCGAGTCGAACCCGGCGTCCTCCGCCTGGATCGCGTAGTCGAGCAGCTCCGCGGGGCCGAACTGCTCGGCGGAGGCCTTGTAGCCGAAGCGCAGCGGCGGTCCGGGGTGGGTGGGGAGGGTCATGCGGGTCCTCTCAGCGGTGAACGGGTGCAGGTTCGGGCAGGAACTCGGAGCCGTCGGCCCGGGCGAGGCGGTCGCGGAAGGCGTCGACGGTTCCCGGCCACAGCAGCGTGAGCCGGCCCGAGCGGTCGTCGACGTACCAGTTGCGGCATCCGCCGGTCATCCAGCGGGTGGATGCCGCCGCCCGCGCGATCTCGTCGGTGTACTCCCGTTCGGCCTCGGGGGCGACGCGCAGCACGCGCCCCGCGCGCCCGGCGAGGACGCGCGTGACGTACGCCGATTGCTCCTCGATCATGAGCACCGAGGACGAGTGCCCGAGCGACGCGTTCGGGCCGTTGAGGACGAAGAGGTTCGGGAAGCCCGCGACGACCGTCGAGGCGAACGCCGTCATTCCCCCCGACCAGTGCTCGGACAGTGTCCGGCCGTGCTCGCCGGAGACCAGTTCGGCATACGGCTGGCGGGTCGAGGCGAATCCCGTCGCGAGTACGAGCGCGTCGACGTCGTGGCGCGAGCCGTCGGTCGCGACGAGCGTCGATCCCTCCACGGCCGCGAGCGCCTCGGTGACCAGCGAGACCGCGTCGGACGCCACTGCCGGGTAGAACTCGTCGGACAGCAGCACGCGCTTGCAGCCGAACGCGTAACCGGGGGTGAGGGCGGCGCGCAGCGCCGGATCTGCCACCTGGCGTTCGAGGTGCGCGCGCGCCACGGCCTCGGCCTCCGCCGCCGCGGCGGAGTCGCCCGACCGCGACGCGAAGCGGGCCTCGCCCTCGGCGTAGAGATCGGCGCGCAGCGCCTCGAGCGCCTGGGGGCTGGCGGAGAACCGGGCACGATCCGCATCGGAGTACGAGTCGCCGCCCCGCGGAACGATCCACGCCGGCGTCCGCTGGAAGAGCGTGACATGGGCGGCGGTGCGCGCAAGTTCCGGCACGATCTGGATCGCGCTCGCGCCGGTGCCCACGATGCCGACGCGCGCCCCGGCGAGGTCGGCGGAGTGGTCCCACCGGGCCGAGTGGAACAGCGGTCCCGGGAAGGTCTCGAGTCCGGCGATCCGGGGGATCGACGGCTCGGTGAGCCGCCCGCACGCGAGCACGAGCGCGTCGGCGACGATCTCGTCGGCCTCCCGTCCGACATCGCGCTCGGGCGTCCCGGGCCGTCCGCCCGCCGCGCCGGTGGTGATGCGCCAGAAGCCATTGCCGGCATCCCACTGCGCTCGCTGCATCGCGGTGCTCAGCCGGATCCGGTCGCGGACGCCCTCGAGGTCGACGACCCGCTCGAGGTAGGCGCGGATCTCCGCGCCCTTCGCGTACGTGCCCGACCACGACGGGTTCGGATGCGCGGCGAAGCCGTAGAGGTGCGACGGCACGTCGCAGGCGACGCCGGGGTAGGTGTTGTCGCGCCACGTTCCGCCGACGGATGCCGCGCGCTCGAGCACGACGAAGTCCTCGCGGCCCGCGCGCCGCAGCGCGGATGCGGTGCCGATGCCGGCGAACCCCGCGCCCACGATGGCGACCTCGACGCGGATCATCGGGGCGCCTGGCCGTAGGTGGTGGTGCGCAGGCGGAAGGGGCGGAACAGGCGCGCCACCATGGCGGCCGCATCCGTCGCCGGCAGTTCGAGGCCGTGCTCGATGCCCGCCTCCGGCTTCACCCGGCCGTCGAGGAGGGTGCCGCCGAGGTCGTCGCCGCCCGATCGCAGAAGGACGAGGGATGCCTCGCGCCCGACGCGCGTCCACGGGATCTGGATGTGCGGGATGCTGCCCGACAGCAGCAGGCGCGACACCGCGACCATCGCGCGATGCTCGTCGATGGGCGCGCGACCGGGGACGAGCGGGACGCCACCGGCCGGGCCGGGCAGCGGGATGGGCACGAACTCGGAGAAGCCTCCTCCCGGTCCGTTCGAATCGCCCAATCTGCCGGTCGTGGCGCCGGATGCCGACCGGCTGCGCGATCCGAACCGCCCGTCCTGGATCTCGCGCAGCCGTCGCAGGTGCGCGATGCGCTCGGCGGCCGTCTCGACGTGGCCGTAGAAGATCACGCTCGTCGACCGGAAGCCGGCGCGGTGCGCGGCCGTGATCCCCTCGATCCAGCGGTCGATCTCGAGGTCGCCGGGCGCGACCACCCTGCGGACGCGCTCGCTCAGCACCTTGACGCCCGTGCCGGGGACCGTGTCGACGCCGGCTTCCCGCATCGCGGCGAGGGCGCCGGCGAGGCCGAGGCCCGAGCGGTCGGCGAGGTCGCGGACGTCCTGCGGGCGGTAGGCGTGCAGGTGGATGCCCGGGGCACCCTCCTTCACCGCTCGTGCGATGGCGAGATACCCCTCGGCGTCTTCGGTGTCGGGGAGCAGCCCCTGCACGCAGAGCTCCGTGGCGCCGAGGTCCCACGCGTCGGCAGCGATCGCCCCGACATGGTCGAGCGTGAAGGTCGCCGGATCGTCGGTCGCGACGGCGCGGAGACCCGAGGACGTGAGGTTGCGGTTGACCACGAGGGTGACCGCTTCGCCCACCGTATAGCGCCGCACGTCGTCGGCCGTCGCCGTGAGCGCGTCGAGGTCGTCGCCCGTCGCCTCGAGCAGGCGCACCCACTCCGCGTCGTCGAGCGCGAGCGGGTCTGCCGCCGCCGTCTCGGCGAGGCGGCGGATGTCCCCGGCGCCGATGAGTTCGTTCGCCACGTATGTACGCGATTCGTGGTCAGAGGCGTGCATCTGTGACGAACGAACAGAGGGGGAGGGGGAGGGGGCCGCGAGCGCGAGGCCGGTCGCGGGGTCCGCGAGGGCGGCGACCGCGGGCCGCAGGGCCGGGTCGATCCACGTCAGGGGGTCGAGCACGAACTCCGGCTGGGCGGTCAGGCGCTCGCGCAGCTCGTACCCGAGCTCCGCGGTCATGCGCGCGAGGTCGTCGAGGTGCGGCCACGGACGCTCGGGGTTCACATGATCGGCGGTCAGCGGCGACACGCCGCCCCAGTCGTCGGCGCCCGCGCGTACGAGAAGGCCGAACTCGGCGGAGTCCGAGAGGTTCGGCGGAACCTGGATCCGTATGCGGGAACCCATCACGAGGCGCGCCACGGCGACCGCGGCGACGTACTCGAGAACCGACGCGTCGGGCGCGCCCTGCATCGCGGTGCGCGGCTTCGCCCGGAAGTTCTGCACGATCACCTCCTGCACGTGGCCCTGTCGGTGCCCGGCCGGGGGCCCGTCGACCCGGTGGGCCTCGTGGGCGTCGCGGATCGCGATCAGCGACTCGGCGCGGTCGCGCGCGGTCTCGCCGATCCCCACGAGGATGCCGGTCGTGAACGGCACCCGCTCGCGCCCGGCCGCCTCGATCACCGCGAGTCGCACCGCGGGGTCCTTGTCGGGCGAGCCGAAATGCACCTGCCCGGGCTCCTCGAACAGCCGTCGGGAGGTGGTCTCGAGCATCATGCCCATCGATGGCGCGACGGGCCGCAGCATCCGGAGCTCATCGGCGCTCATGACGCCCGGGTTGGCGTGCGCGAGCAACCCGGTCTCGGCCGTCACGAGGCGCGCGATGTGCGCGACGTACTCGATCGTCGAGCCGAATCCGTGCTGGTTGAGCCAGGCTCGCGCCTCGGGCCAGCGGTCCTCCGGCCGGTCGCCGAGCGTGAGCAGCACCTCTTTGCAGCCCATCGCCTGCCCCTGCCGCACGACCGCGAGCACCTGCTCGGGCGACATGTACACCGGTTTCTGCTTCTTCAGCAGCTGGCCGGGGGTGTCGACGAACACGCAGTAGTGGCAGCGGTCCCGGCACAGGGTCGTGAGCGGCACGAACACCTTGCGCGAGTACGTGATGACGCCGGGACGACCGGATGCCGCGAGCCCGGCATCGCGCAGCTCCGAGGCGAGTTCGAGCAGGCGTTCCCACTGCGCGCCGGTCGCGGTGAGGAGCGCCTCCGCCTCGGCCGCGTTCAGGCGCTCGCCCGCGGCGGCGCGCGCGAGCGCCGCGTCGACGGCGGCGGAGGCGGAGGCGGAGGCGCGCTCGGTGACGGAGGGGGGCACGACGGTCACAGGTCCAGTCTCGCACTGCATCTGAGCGCGAGGGCGCGCGGATCGTTGCCCTCCCGTAAGCAAATGAGCCCGGCACGCGGGGGCACCGCTGGCAGACTAGGCACATGGTGACACTGCTGCTCGATTCGACGCAGCTCGAGGTCGTGCTGTCGGTGTCGGAGCGCGCCCTGTCATTCCGCAAGGGGAATGTGGTCATCGAGCGCACCGCCATCTCCAAGGTGCAGCTGACCGACGACGCGTGGACGTGGCTGCGCGGCATCCCGAGCCCCGGCACGCACGTGCGCGGCATGGTCGCCATGGGCACCTGGCGCTCGGCGGGCGGCGACGACTTCGCCATCATCCGCCGTCACCGCCCCAGCGTCGTGATCGACCTCGACGGGCACCCCGAGTTCCAGCGGATCATCCTGACCACCCGGCACGGCCTCGCGCTGGTGCAGGCGCTGCGCGTGGAGGGCGCCGAGGAAGCCGTCGACGTCGTCGACATCGCGGCCGAGACCGGCACCATCCCGGTCGTGCCCGGGAAGAAGACGCGCAAGCGCGGGCGCCCGGCGCCGGCTCCCGCCGTCTGACGACAGCCCCACGGCCCCAGCGGGCAGCGGTTCAGCTCACGTCGCGCCGCCAGCTCACCAGGTGGCCGAGCACGACGAAGACGACGGCGTAGCCGAGCAGCACGAGGCCGCCGGCCCACCACTCGAGCGACTCCGACGAGCCCCCGGGAACACTCGCCGCGAGCACGCTCGCCCCCACGAGCGCGTCGCTCGCGGCTCCCGGGAGAAATCGGGTGGCATCCGACAGGCCGTCTACGAAGGCGGCCGCGGTGCGGCCGATCGGCTCGACGAACTGGGTGAACACGAGCACCCCGACGATCGCGCCCACCTGGTTGCGCACCAGCGCCCCGACGCCGACGCCGATGAGGGTCCACAGAACGTAGGCGAGCAGCATCCGTCCGAGCATGGCCCACGTGTCGGGTGACGCGATGCCGGTCTCGAGATCGAAGCCGGCGAGGAAGGCCGCCGATGTGCCGACGGCCGCGACGATGCCGATCACGCCCAGCACCAGTCCGATGAGCGCGCCGACGGCCAGTTTCGCCGCGAGCACGCGGCCGCGGCGCGGCGTCGCGAGGAACGTGGGGGTCAGTGTCTTGTGGCGGAACTCGGCCGTGACCATCAGCGTGCCCACCAGCAGCGGGAAGACGTAGCCGACGCTGGTCGCCGTGCTGTACAGGACCTCGGCGAGGCCGTCCTCGGGGATCTGCGGGGCGTTGCCGGGCAGCGATCCCGTTGCGGCCGCCGCGTAGACGAAGCCCAGGGCGGCCGCCGTGAACGCGACGTACACGAAGAGCACGATCGCGAGGATCCACCAGATGCTCGTGGAGAACAGCTTCGTCGTCTCGGCGCGCGTCGCCGCGGTGAGGCTCATCGGTCGCCCCCTTCGTGATGGCCGGAGCCGGGCGCGGCGTCCGTCTCACCGGGTGACGGGGGGACGGATGCGGCGTCCCCCGCCGGTACGCCAAGTTCGGCGGCATCGCGCACCGGGTCGCCCGCGGCCGGCTCCGGGCCCTCGGCCGCCTCGGTGTGGTCGAACGAGGCGAAGAAGGCGTCGGCCTCGAGGTCGGCATCCGTCTTGGCGGAGCTCTCCCATGGGCGGTCGTCGGCGTCGGGTGGTTCGGGCGCCAAGAGCTCCTCGTCGATCGCGCCGATCGCCTCGACGTCGGGATCGGCGTCCTCGGGAGCCCACGGGTCGAGGGGCGGAGGGGACTCGGCGGCCGCCTCGGACACCGACGGCTCACCTTCGCCGTCGGGCTCCGGCTCGGGCTCGCGGTCGGCGGGCTCCGCGACTGCGGGCACAAACTCCGGCTCCGGCTCGACTTCGGGCTCGCCTTCGGGCTCGGGTTCCGATGTCGTCTCCGGTTCGGACTCGGCGGCGACCGGATCCGGCTCGGGCTCGGGCTGCACCGGTGCGGCACCGTCGGCGCTCGGGTGCACGCGCGCGCCGTTGACGAGGTCGAGGAAGATCTCTTCGAGCGCCGGTCCGCGGCGGTGCAGCGACGACAGCGCGACCCCGGCAGCGGCGGCCGCCGCGCCCACCGCGGCGGGGTCGACGCCGCGCACGGTGAGTCCCGATCGCAGCACCTCGAAGGGCACGTCGGCCTGCTCGAGCGCCGCGGCGAGCGCGGCACGGTCGGGGGCGTCCACCACGGTGGCGTACTCGTCCGAATCGGCGAGCTCGTCGACCCCGCCCTGGAACACGAGGCGTCCGCGCGAGATGATCAGCAACGCGTCGACAGTCTGCTGCACCTCGGCGAGGAGGTGCGACGACACCAGCACGGTTCGCCCCTCGGCTGCGAGGCTCCGGAGGAAGCCGCGCATCCACCGGATCCCCTCCGGGTCGAGGCCGTTCGCCGGCTCGTCGAGCACGAGCACGCCCGGGTCGCCCAGCAGCGCGTACGCGAGGCCGAGCCGCTGCCGCATGCCCAGCGAGTAGCCGCCGACCTTGCGGTCGGCAGCATCCGCCAGCCCCACCAGTTCGAGGACCTCGCTCACACGCGAGCGGGGGATGCCCGCGGCCTGTGCGTAGATCGCGAGGTGCCCCGCGCCCGTGCGGCCGGGATGGAAGCTGGATGCCTCGAGCACCGCGCCGACGGTGCGCAGGGGGTCGTCGAGCTCGGCGTATCGGCGTCCGCCGATGGTGGCGTGGCCGTCGGTGGGGCGGACGAGTCCGAGCAGGATGCGCAGCGTCGTGGTCTTGCCGGCGCCGTTCGGGCCGAGGAATCCGGTGACCATGCCGGGCTCGACGCGAGCGGTGAGGCCGGAGACGGCGGTGACCGCGCCGAAGCGCTTGGTGACACCGGAGAACTCCAGCGAATGGCCAGCGGGCATGCCGAACCCTCTCCTAGGTCGTGAGCAGACACCCGCGGGGGCTGGGGGCGGGGCCGCTTCGTTGCGGACACGATGAAGAACTCCGTCCCATCCTGGCGGAAATACGGTCCCGGCGTGGGAGAACTTCACCCGCCCGGTAACGTTGCGAACGTGACCGACCTCGCCGAGACCGCCGAGCCGACCGTCCTCGCCGGTGCGAGCGGGGGCCTCGGGCGCCTCACGCTCAACCGGCCGCGCGCGATCAACGCTCTGGACCTCGGCATGATCGATCTTCTGCACCGGGCTCTCGACGACTGGGAGCACGACACCGAGGTCGACATCGTGCTGCTCGACGGTGCGGGTGAGCGGGGGCTGTGCGCCGGTGGCGACATCCGCGGCCTCGCGGAGCGGGTCACGAGCGGCCGGGCCGACGAGTCCGCGCAGTTCTTCCGGCACGAGTACGCGCTGAACGCCCGGATCGCCGAGTACCCCAAGCCCTTCGTCGCCTTCGCCGACGGCATCACGATGGGCGGCGGCATCGGCGTCGCCGGACACGCGGCCATCCGGATCGTCACCGAGCGCTCGCAGCTGGCGATGCCCGAGACCCGCATCGGCTTCACGCCGGACGTGGGCGGCACGTGGCTGCTCGCCCGGGCGCCCGGGCGGCTCGGCGAGTACCTCGCGCTGACCGGAGCGGTGATGGATGCCTCGGACGCGATCTACGCCGGCTTCGCCGACCACTTCGTGCCCCACGAGAACCTCGACGCCGTCCGGGACGCGCTCGAGACGCGGGCGGACCCGTCCAGTCCGACGGAGCTCGTGCTGCTGTTCGACGAGACCCCGCCGCCGTCGAAGCTCATCGCCGCGCGCCCGTGGATCGACGACGCCTTCGCCGCCGGCACGGTGGCCGGGATCGTGGAGCGGCTGCGGGCGCGCCCCGAGCCCGAGGCATCCGCCACCGCCGCGCTGCTCGGCGAGCTGTCGCCCACGGGGCTCGCCGTGACGCTCGCCGCCGTGCGCCGCGCCCGCGAGCTGCCGAACCTGCGCGCCGCCCTCGAGCAGGAGTACGGGCTCGTGATGTGGTTCGCCACGACGCAGCCAGACCTCGCCGAGGGGATCCGCGCCCAGGTGATCGACAAGGATCGCACTCCGCGCTGGCAGCCGCCGACGATCGCCGACCTGAAGCCCGACCTCGCCGAAACCGCCCTGGCGCACCGGCCCGACGTCCCCCTCTGGGACTGAGGCCGATCGGGGGAGGGTCATGGCCAGGCGCAGTCGCAGCTACTCGATCGGCGTCGCGGTCGACTGGTTCTTCTTCGTCTTCGCGGGTGCCGCGGCACTGTGGCTCGCGTACCTCAGCCTGACCGAGACCTTCCACGTCGGGTGGTGGGGCATCCCGTTCTTCCTCGCGTTCTGGGTGCTGCTGGCGTACCTCGTGCTCCCGCGGCTGCACCGCATCCTCACCACGATCTACGTGCCCGACTACTTCATCGGTCGCACGCGGACGAGCGACGGTCTGCTCGGCGATCCCGTGAACCTCGCCTTCCTCGGCGAGGGCGAGCAGATCCAGGCGGCTCTCGAGGCGGCGGGGTGGACGCGCGCGGAACCGGTGACCCTGGGCTCGTCGTGGCGGATCATCACGTCGACGCTGGCCCGCCGCAGCTATGACGAGGCGCCGGTGAGCCCGCTGTTCCTCTTCGGACGCCAGCAGGACTTCGCCTATCAGCAGGAGGTCGACGGCAATCCGGCGCAGCGCCACCACGTGCGCTTCTGGCGCTGCCCCGACGACTGGCTGCTTCCCGGCGGCCGCCGCGTCGACTGGCTCGCGGCCGGAACGTTCGACACGAGCGTCGGGCTCTCGCTGTTCACTCTGCAGGTCACGCACCGCATCGACGCCGACACCGACGTCGAGCGCGACCACATCGTCAAGACCGTGACGGATGCCGACCCCCGCGTCGTCGTGGATGTCATCGCCGATTTCGCCACCGGCTATCACGCCCGCAACGGCGGGGGCGACAGCATCCGCACCGACGGCGACCTGCCGATCGTCGATGTGCGCGCCGTCGCGGCCCAGGTGGAGGGTGCGGGGGAGGTGGCCGCATGAGCGACGCGATGCCGGCCCCGCACAAGCGCCCGGCGTACGAGCCGCCCGGGCGCCTGCTCAGGCCGCCGCACTACGACCCCGCGATGCGGCGACCGATCTCGACGATCGCCGGGACGGGGCTGATCCTCCTCCGCGTGCTCGCCGGAGTGGTCGTGCTCATCGGCATCGCCACGGGGTGGGACGCGATCATCAACGATCCCGACACGGTGCTGGACGGGTTCGACCCGTCGCCCGAGGGGTCGCAGGCCGCACTCGGGTTCGTCATCGCCGCGGGCGTGACCGTTCTGCTGATCGACCTGCTCCTGGCCGTCTTCGTCTACCGCGGCTACAACTGGGCGCGCGTCTTCGTCATGCTCATCGCCGTCGGCTCGATCAGCACCTCCTTCGGCGCCTGGTGGGCGCAGGGGCAGGAGATCACGCTGAACACGACGTACGTGTCGCTGAGCCTCGACATCCTGCTGCTCCTCGCGCTGTCCAGCCGCACCGCCGCCGCGTACGCGCGACGCCACGAGCGGCGCTGAGCCGGTCCTCCTCCCGTCGCGTGTCGCGAGCTGTCGGGCGCGACGGCAGTTCGTGACAGGCGAGCATCAGGGGTGGTGTCGTAACCTGAGTCCCGCCGCGGGCAGCGGCGCGCAGCATCCGTCATGCAGACCCGGGGGAGGGGCACGTGTTCGACAGTCCGCTCTCGGCATCGGCCTACGAGGTGCTCTCGGTCGACCCCGGCGTCGACGAGGAGACGCTGCGCAAGGCGTATCGCCTGCGGCTGCGCCAGACCCACCCCGACACCGGCGGCGATGCCGCGGTGTTCATCCAGGTGCAGCGGGCGTGGGAGCTGATCGGCACGCCCGACGCGCGGGCGGCCTACGACCGCGGGCACGGCTTCGGCGAGGCGGCCGCGCCGGAGTGGTCGGGCTGGCGTCCGCCGACGGCCCGCACCGACACGCGGCCGCGCGCCCGCTCGTACGGGCACCCGGGCGGCTGGCGGCGCGAGCGCTACCTGTCGCTCATCCGCGAATGGGCGGGGCGCGGCGTCACCCTCGACGACCCCTACGACCCCGCGCTGGTGCGCTCGGCGCCGGTGACGCTGCGCCGGCTGCTCGCCGACGCGCTCGCCGAGGAGGCGACGGCACGCATCGTGGCCGATCTCGGCATGGGCTACACGGTGTGGCACGACGTGGCGGCGGCGGGACGGGATGCCGACCCCGACGCCAAGATCGACCACATCGTGCTCGGACCGAGCGGTCTGTACGGCGTGCTCTCGGAGGACTTCGGCGGACCCGCACGCATCCGCCGCGGCGAGTTCACCGGCGACGGAGTGCCCGGCGCGCCGATCGCGGAGCTGCTCGCGCGCATGCGCGTGATCTCCCGAGCCGCGGGCGTGCGCTTCAGCGGTGCGATCGTGGTGCTGCCCGACGAGGACGTGCTCGAGCCGATCGAGGAGCTCGGCCGCATCCGGGGCGTGCGGGTCGCGATCGTGTCGCGCAGCGCGCTCGCCACGGTGCTGCGCCGCGGCATCACGGGCGCCCGCGACATCGGCGGCAACGAGGTCTTCGACTACCGCACGCGCCTGCAGCAGGCCGTGCGCTTCGCCTAGCCGGTCGTGGGTTCGCGCGTGGCGCCGCGCGCTTCATGTGCTCTCGCCCAGTGCACACGTTGCGTGCGTGGGGGTCGTGTGCGTTCGGCGAGATCGTGTCATGTCGACGGATGCCGCGCCCCGGGGCCGCGCCGCGGTTCAGCGTTCGGCGACATCGTGTGTTCTCGCCGCGTGCACAGGTTAGGCGCGCGCTTCATGTGCTCTCGCCGAGTGCACACGTTGCGTGTGTGGGGATCGTGTGCGTTCGGCGACATCGTGTCATGTCGACGGATGCCGCGCCGGCGAGGCCCGCCCGGGCTCAGCCGTTGAGGCCGAACAGGTCCAGGGGGTGCGTCAGGCGCCACCACGGCGAGGGATCGGTGATCTCGTCCGCGAGCTGCAGGTCGACGGTCCTCTCGTCGAGCGGACCCGTCACCGTGAGCGAGCCGACGACGTCTCCCCGGTCGCGCTGATCGCCCAGGTCGTAGACCGGGCTGACCGCGCCGGTGCCGCCGTTCCAGAGCACGACCGACGCATCGTCCGATGTCACGATGTCGACCTCGTCGCCCCAGAGCGTCTCGACCCGGCCGGCGACGGTGCCTCCTGTCACGGAGGGCTTCAGCTGCAGCTCCTGCTCGAGCTGCGTGTAGATGGCGCGCGACGCGGCCAGGCGGCTCTCGTCGTCGGGCTGCCCCAGCACCGACGCATAGAGCCGCACCGGGGTGTCGCCGACCGTGATGTCCTTGGCGGACAGCAGGTTCCAGGCATCCAGCGTCCCGGTCTTCAGCCCCACGACCCCGGCATCGGCGAGCAGTCCGTTGGTGTTCTCGACGTGGCCGGCGCCGGGGAGGTCGACACTCTTCTTCGCGACGATCTCGGCGAGGACCGGGTGGGCGAGTGCCTTCTGCGCGAGCGTCACGAGCGCCTCGGGGCTCGCGGCGTTGCGCGGATCCATGCCGGTCGGCTCGTACACGGCGACGCCGCGCACGCCGTGGGCGGCGAGCCACTCGTTCGCCGCGGAGGCGTAGACCGCGTCGGAGGGCCAGAGCCCCTGCGCGAGGCGGTCGGCGTAGTTGTTCGCCGATCCGATCAGCATGCCCTCGAGCATCTGGTACTCGCTGAGCGAACCGCCCACGGGCACGTCGAGCGCGGACTCGCCCCCCGCGCGGTACTGCCAGTAGCGGAGGTTGTCGGGGCCGTTGAAGCGGTAGTCCGGTCCCTGCTCGCCGGGTGCGAGGGGCAGCTCGTCGAGCACGACGAGCGCCGTCACCAGCTTGGTGATGCTCGCGATCGAGTCGGGCTCCGGCGTCGTCGAAAGCGTGCCCGCGATGCCGCCGACGGCCTCGGCCGCGCTGCCCTGGGCGGGCCAGGCCGGTGCGGCGGCGGGTGCCGCGATCGGCTGCACCTGGATGGCGCTGACGGTCGGGGCGACGGCGTGCAGCGGCCACAGCAGAGTCGTCGCCGAATAGCCGGCGAGCAGTCCGGCGATCGCGAGGGCCGGGACGATGACTCCGGGCCGCAGGGGCGAGCGGTGCGGCAGATCGGAGAGCAGATCGGCGTCGACGGTGACGTACGGGGTGGCGGCGGCCGCGAGGTCGCCCGGCACCGGATCAGCCGCGACCGCGGTCTCGTCGACCCAGGCGAGGGCCGCGTGCGTGACGGTCACCGCAGGAGCCGCCGCTTCCACCGCGAAGCCGGCCGGGTCGAGGCGCTCGCCGGGACCCCAGGTGGGGACGGGAGCCGTCCCCGTCGCAACGGGGACCGGCGTCGCCGATCCGGCGGCCGGCGGGGGGACGAAGGGCGGCACGGTCGGGACCGCCGTCGCGGCGTCGCTGAGCGGCACCGTTGCGATCGTCGACGGCGGGACGGGCACGTCGTCGGGCACGGTGCTGCTGCCGGGGTGCGAGGCCTCGGCGACTTCAGAGGCAGGGATCGTCAGGATGCCGCCATCCGGCGCATCATCGGACGCCTGAGCGGGAACGCGCGCGGCACCGGGACGCACCGGACGCGCGCGGCGCACGGGCGCAGGGGTGTCGTCAGGAGTCACGTGCCCAAAATACTCGCCGGAGCGGCGATATACTCGTCGCACGACCACGGGAGTCCGGTGAGCCGGGCTGAGAGGAAGCGATCCACGCTTCGACCGTCGAACCTGATCCGGATCATGCCGGCGCAGGGAGGAGTTCACATGCACGCGTCCACGTCCGCATCCACCCCCATCGAGGCGCCGTCGCGCACCCCGCGCAGCCTGCGCTGGCGTGTCGTCGACATCGTCGTCGCCGCAGTGCTCGGCGTCGCGATCGGCCTCGTCTTCTGGGCCTGGAACACCGTCGGCTACGCCTGGTTCATCGCCATGGACGGCCTGACGCCGGGTCTCGGCGGACTCGCCGTCGGCATCTGGCTCATCGGCGGCGTCATCGGCGGCCTGGTCATCCGCAAGCCCGGCGCGGCTCTCCTCGTCGAGGTGATCGCCGCGATCGTGTCGATGCTGATCGGCAACGTGTGGGGCGTCTCGACGCTGCTGTCGGGTCTCGTGCAGGGACTGGGGGCGGAGCTGATCTTCGCGATCTTCCTCTACCGCCGCTTCACGCTTCCCGTCGCCATGCTCGCCGGCGCCGGCGCAGCCGTCGGCGCGTGGGTCTTCGAGCTCTTCTACGGCAGCTCGCCCAACATCCTCAAGACGCTCGAGTTCAACATGATCTACCTCGTCTCACTCGTCGTCTCGGGGGCCCTGCTGGCCGGCGTCGTCGGGTGGCTGGCGGTGCGCGCGCTCGCCGCCACGGGCGCCCTCAACCGCTTCGCGGCCGGACGCGAAGCGCGCCGCGAGGTCTGACGATGGCCGGCACCCGCCCGGCCCGCATCACAGCGGCCGGCTGGGGATGGCGCTACGCCGGCCGGCGAGCGCCGGCGGTGCACGACGTCTCGTTCACGATCGAGCCGGGCGAGCGCGTGCTGCTGCTCGGGGCGTCGGGCGCGGGAAAGTCGACGCTCCTCGCCGGCATGGCAGGACTGCTCGGCGGTGCCGACGAGGGCGACGAGACCGGCGCCCTCCTCATCGACGGCGAGCGGGCGGAGGCGCACCGCGGCCGCGTGGGGCTCGTGCTCCAGGACCCCGACGCCGGCGTGGTGCTGGCGAAAGTCGGCGACGACGTCGCCTTCGGGTGCGAGAACCTCGGCGTGCCGGCGGCCGAGATTCCGTCCCGCGTCGCGGAGGCGCTCGCCGCTGCGGGGCTCGACGTGCCGCTCGACCGGCCGACCAAGGCTCTCTCGGGCGGGCAGAAGCAGCGCCTCGCGCTCGCCGGGGTGCTCGCGATGCGGCCCGGCGTGCTGCTGCTCGACGAGCCCACCGCGAACCTCGATCCCGAGGGCGTGCGCGACGTGCGGGCGAGCGTCGAACGCGTGCTCGCCGAGACCGGCGCGACGCTCGTGGTGATCGAGCACCGCACCGCGGTGTGGGCAGACCTCATGGACCGCGTGATCGTCGTGGGCGCCGACGGCGGTCTCCTCGCGGATGGCCGCCCGGGCGACGTGTTCGCCAGGCACGGCGCCGAGCTCGCGGCCGCCGGGGTGTGGGTGCCGGGTCACCCCGTCGCCCTACCGGTGCTCGCACCCGCCGCGCCTGACGCGCGGGCGGCGGTGGCGGCATCCGGTCTCTCGATCTCTCGCGACGGGCGCACCCTCGTGCGCGACGGTCTGGACGTGCGCGTGCCCCGCGGGGCGGCCACCATCGTGACCGGCCCGAACGGGGCGGGCAAGTCGACCCTCGCGCTGACCCTCGCGGGGCTTCTCCCCGAGGCGGCGGGCGAGGTGGTCGCCGCCCCCGAGCTCGCAGGACGGTCGGGGCGGCGGCCGTCTCGCTGGACGTCGCGCGAGCTGCTCACGCGCATCGGCACCGTCTTCCAGGAGCCCGAGCACCAGTTCCTCGCGCAGACGGTGCGCGACGAGCTGGCCATCGGGCCGCGGTCGCGCGGCGTCGACCCGGCCGCCGTCGCCGCCATCGTCGACGAGCTGCTCGAGCGGCTGCATCTCGCGCCGCTCGCCGCCGCGAACCCCTTCACGCTGTCGGGCGGGCAGAAGCGCCGGCTCTCGGTGGCGACGGTGCTCGCCGACGCGCCGCCGGTGATCGTGCTCGACGAGCCGACGTTCGGCCAGGACCGCCGCGGCTGGATCGAGCTCGTGCAGCTGCTGCAGTCCGAGATCGCGGCGGGCACGACGGTCGTCGCGGTCACCCACGACGACGACGTGCTGCGCCACCTCGGCGGCCATCGCATCGACCTCGGCGCGGGCGTTCCGGCGGGGGTGGCGACGTGACCGCCGCAGGCCCCGCCCAGCACGCGCGGAGCGGCGGCGTGCGCCTCGACGACCCGCTGGGCACGGACACCGCCCGCACGAGTCCGCGGGCGTGGCTCGACGGGGTCAACCCGGTGACGAAGATCGTGCTGGCGCTGCTGCTGTCGGTGCCGCTCTTCGCCTCGATCGACGTCACGAGCGCGCTGGTCGCGATCGTGCTGCAGCTCGCCTGCCTCCCGCTCACGGGCCTCGCCCTCATGACGGTGCTGAAGCGGATGCTGCCCATCCTGCTCTTCGCACCGGTCGCGGGCGTCAGCATGCTGCTGTACGCGGAGCCCGGCGGAACCGTCTACTGGTCGTTCTGGTACGCCACGATCAGCGACGACTCGATCTCCCTCGCCATCGCGGTGTGCCTGCGGGTGCTGGCGCTGGCGCTGCCGACGATCCTGCTGTTCGGGCGCACCGATCCGACCGAGCTCGCCGATGCGCTGGCGCAGGTCGCGAAGCTGCCGTCGCGCTTCGTGCTCGGAGTGCTCGCCGGAACCCGCACGCTCGGCCTCTTCCTCGACGACTGGCGCAGCATGCAGCTCGCCCGCCGGGCGCGCGGGGTCGGCGACACCGGCGCGATCCGGCGCTTCTTCTCGATGGCGTTCGTGCTCCTCGTGTTCGCGGTGCGCCGCGGCACGAAGCTGGCGATGGCGATGGAGGCCCGCGGGTTCGGCTCGACCATCCCGCGAACGTGGTCGCGCCCCTCGCGCCTGCACCCGCGCGACGCGGTGGCGCTTCTCGGCGGTGCGGTGATCATGACGATCGCCATCGGTGCCGCCGTCGTTGCGGGGACGTTCCGGTTCGTGTGGTCCTGATCCGGGCCAACGTGCGTCAAAGCGCCGGGCTCGATCGGGATTCGAGGCCCGCGCAGCGGCTTGATCGCCGCTTTGAGCCCGGCGCTTTGACGGCCTTTGCCGACAAGGGGCTCAGCCGGCGGCGAGAGAGGGCTCAGTCGGCGGCGACCAGCCGCTCGTAGGGGGGCTGCAGGGCGGGGAAGTAGTCGTCCCACTTCACGCCCTCGACGTCGACTCCGGCCTGGGCCGCCACGAGCCGGTCGAGGTGATACTCCCAGCCCGGACCGATCGAGCCGACGTCCTCGCCGGGGTTGAGCCGCTGACCGAAGGTGAGCACGGTGTCGCCCGGCGCGTCCTCGGCGAGCTCGAACCAGAGGTGCCACGCCCCGCCGGCCTGCGACGTGTCGCCCGCGAACCGCCGCGGGCGGTCGCATTCGAGGATGGTGTACTCCTCGGGCGCCGCATCCTGTCCCTCCGCCGTCATGTAGAAGGTGACGTGACCGCTCGCCGGATCGCCCTCCCACCGGCCGATCCAGCGCTCGAGCAGGTCGGACTCCGTGAGGAATCGCCACACCTCGTCGGCGCTCGCGCCGAACCGCCGCAGGATCACGAGGTGGGGATGGCCGTCGATCTTCGTCACGGTTCCGGTGATCTCGGTCATGTCGCGTTCCACAGCTCCCGGTAGTACGACAGGCGCTCGCGATCGGGTGCGATCCCGTACGCCTCGATGAGGGCGTCCTCCCATCCCTCGCCATAGTTCCACGCCGTCGACATCGACGCCACGGCGATGTCGGCCCAGCGGTCGGCGACGCCCAGCGCGCCGAGATCGACGTGGCCGCTCCACCGGCCGTCGTCCCCGATGAGCGTGTTGGGGCAGCAGGCGTCGCCGTGGCACACCACCAGCTGATCGACCGGCGGCGGCTCGCGCAGAGCATCGGGAACACGGATGCCGCGCCCCGCCGCATTCGCGATGCGCGCGGGCACGCCCCAGTCGAACCGGCAACCGGCGACCGGAAGCGCCTCGTGCAGGGCGCGGAGGCCCTCGCCGACGGCGCGGACGGCGGTGGCGGCATCCGTGATCCAACGCGGATCCACCGCCGAGGAGCCCCGCAGCGCCATCGTGATGAGCCACTCGTGCGTCGCATCGCCGCCCGCGTCGAGCACCTGCGGCACGGGGGTGTATGCGCCCGCCCACCGGAGCCGCTCGGCCTCGCCGGCGAACGAGGACTCGGCGTTTCGTGGGCCGAACTTGACGAACCTGCCGTCGTCGGTGCGATACGTCACGCCGCCGAGCTCGTTGACCCACACCGGAACGAGCGCCGCGCCGCGTGCAAGCGCGCGCACCCGCCCGGGTACGTCGAGGGCTTCGAGCGGAATCGACACCGCGGGTCAGGCCTCGAGGACGTCGCGGAGGATGAGGGCGTGGTTGTGCACGTCGTCGTGCACGGCGTGCAGGAGCGTCACGACGGCGTGCGCGGCCAGCTCGGCGCGCAGCGATGAGACGGCGGTGCGCGCCGGTCCCCCGAGCTCGGAGCGGTACGCCTCGGCGAAGGCGTCCCACGACATCCCGTCGTGGTGGAACGCCCTGCGCAGCTCGGGGGAAGGCGCGACCTCCTTGACCCAGAGGTCCAGCGCGGCGCGCTCCTTCGACAGCCCGCGGGGCCACAGCCGGTCGACCAGCACGCGGTATCCGTCTTCGGGCGAGGGATCGTCGTAGACGCGCTTCAGCCGGATCTCCATGGACCTATCCAAGCCCCCCGGCCACACGCCGCGCCACACGCATGGTGGGATGGCTGCATGCCGACCACGCGCGCCACCCGCCGGAGAGGACCCCTCACGGCCCTCGAGGGCGCCGAGCCCGCGGTCGCCATCGGCGACGCGGCGGCCCGGCATGTGCGGCTGTCGCCGGAAGGGATCGCGCGGCATGTCGGTGAGACGCGGTCGGCCTTCGTGCCGTGGTCGCAGGTGGAGTCCGTGAGGGCGAAGCCGCCGGCGACCTGGTGGCCCTACCCCGCGATCTCCGACATGGCCGCCTCGCTGCTGGGCGGCCTGGCCGGCGGGCTCGACCTGGGCGAGTCGAACGAGACGCCCACGTTCGTCGTCGCCGTCACCAGCATCGACGGTGAGCGGCTCGAGTGGCGCGCGACCCAGCACTACCTCTCGGGGTACCGCCGCGGCGACGCCCAGGCGACGACACGGCTGGTGGAGTACCTGAGCGCCCGCGCCGAGGCGCGCCTGCTGCTGGCCCGGCCGGCGGAGGTGGTCGACCGCATCTCCGCCCTCACGCGCGTGGGCCTCAAGATCGGACCGTGAGCGCTTCGGCCGACGGCTAGCCTGGTCCTGCGAACCGGTTCGCGCATGGAACCCAGTCCCGCGTATGCTGAGACGCGGTTCCGCCTCGATCGGACTTCGAAGGAGAATCCATGGACCTCACCGGTGCCGCCGCCCTCGTCACGGGCGGTGCGAGCGGGCTCGGCCTTGCCACCGCGAGACGTCTGGCCGACGCGGGCGCGGTGGTGACGATCGTGGATCTGCCGGCGTCGGCGGGTGCGGATGTCGCCGCCGAGCTGGGCGGGGCGTTCGCGCCGGCGGATGTGACCGATCCGGAGCAGGTGGCCGCCGCTGTCGCGCAGGCGGCAGCATCCGCTCCGCTGCGCGTGGTCGTGAACTGCGCCGGCATCGCCCCGCCTGCCAAGGTGCTGGACCGCGACGGCACCCCGACGCCGCTGGCGGGTTTCGAGCGCATCGTGCGGGTGAACCTGATCGGCACGTACAACGTCATCGCGCAGGCCTCGGCGGTCATGGCGACGACGGATGCTGCGGCCGGGGGCGAGCGGGGGGTGATCGTGAGCACGGCCAGCGTGGCGGCGTTCGACGGCCAGATCGGGCAGCCGGCGTACGCGGCGTCGAAGGGCGGCGTGCATGCGATGACGCTGCCGATCGCGCGGGAGCTCGCGCGGTACGGGATCCGGGTGGTCACGATCGCGCCGGGGATCATGGAGACGCCGATGCTGAAAGGGCTGCCGCAGGCGGCGCAGGACTCGCTGGGCCAGCAGGTGCCCTTCCCGCAGCGGCTGGGCCGGCCCGACGAGTATGCGGCACTGGTGATATCGATCGTCGACAACGGCTACCTCAACGGCGAGACCATCCGCCTCGACGGCGCCATCCGCATGGCACCCAAGTGACCCCGTCTGTTCTGCATCACCGAGGAGACCGATGAGCGACTCGATCCTGGTCACGCGCGAGGGCGCCCTCGCCCGCGTGACCTTCAATCGGCCCGCGTTCCTCAACGCGATGGGCTTCGAGATGGGCGGCCGCTGGCGGGACGTGGCTCGCGAGCTCACCGCCGACGATTCGGTGGGCGCGATCATCTTGGATGCCGCAGGCCCGGCCTTCTGCGCCGGCGGAGACGTGCTCGAGATGGCGACGTCGGGGGCCTCGGGCGCCGATGTCACGGCCGCGGCGCATACGATCCACGACGGCATTCGCGCGTTCGTCGAATCCGACAAGCCCATCGTGGCCGCGGTGCAGGGCGCGGTCGCCGGTGGCGGTCTCGGGCTGATGCTCACCGCCGACTACGTTGTCGCGTCGGAGCAGGCCAGGTTCGTGAGCAAGTACGCCAACATCGGCCTCACGCCGGACCTCGGCGTGTCGACTCTGCTCCCCGCCGCGGTCGGGCAGCGCCGCGCGCTCCAGCTGCTGCTGCAGGACACCACGATCGACGCCGCGACGGCGCTGGACTGGGGTCTCGTGACGGAGGTCGTGCCCGCGGGCGACGTCGCCGCGCGCGCCGAGGCCGTCGCCCGCTTCTGGCTCGACAACGCGACCGTCGCCTTCGGCCAGGCCAAGCGCCTCGTCCGCACCGGCGCCGGCCGGTCGTTCGCCGAAAACCTCGGCGACGAGGCGGCTTCGATCGGCGCGCGCTTCGACACCCAAGAGGCGAAGGCGCGCGTGACGGCCTTCGCTCAGCGCGGCCGCCGGGTTGAGTAGGCGCTCCAGCGCCGTACCGAAACCATCCGCCAAATCCCGTTCCTGAGGCATCCGCCCCACCGTTCCTGAGGATCCGCCCCCAGATGCAGATCATGTGCTCTCACCGAAACCACACGTCGTGCGCGGGAACGACGTGTGTTCTCGGTGACAGCACATGAAAGCGTGAACTACGCAAGGAGACACAGACATGAGCGACAAGCCCCTCGCCGGCAAGACGATCCTGATGTCGGGCGGCAGCCGCGGCATCGGCCTGGCGATCGCCCTGCGCGCAGCCCGCGACGGCGCCAATGTCGCGCTGCTGGCCAAGACCGACACCCCCCACCCCAAGCTCGAGGGCACGGTGCATTCGGCGGCGGAGCAGATCCGCGACGCCGGCGGCAACGCCCTGCCCATCGTGGGCGACGTGCGCAGCGACGACGACGTCACCGAGGCCGTGCTCAAGACCCAGGGCGAGTTCGGCGGCATCGACGTCGTCGTGAACAACGCGTCGGTCATCGACCTGTCGCGCACGCTCGACCTCGACGCCAAGAAGTACGACCTCATGCAGGACGTCAACGTGCGCGGCACCTTCATGCTGTCGCGCGCCGCGATCCCGATTCTGAGGGATGCTGCGAACCCGCACATCCTCTCGCTCTCACCTCCGCTCAACCTGTCGCCGAAGTGGCTGGGCGGGCACACCGGGTACACGATGGCGAAGTACGGCATGACGATGGCGACGCTCGGGCTCGCCGCGGAGTTCGCCGATGCCGGCATCGCCGCGAACACCTTGTGGCCGCGCACCACCATCGCCACCGCTGCGGTGCAGTTCGCGCTCGGGGGCGACCGGATGATGAAGGTGAGCCGCACGCCCGAGATCTACGCCGACGCCGCGTACGCGGTCTTCACGCAGCCCGCACGGACGTACACGGGGCAGACGCTCATCGTCGAGGACGTGCTCGAAGCCGCCGGCGTGACCGACTTCTCCGGCTACGCCGCCGTCCCCGGCACTCCGGATTCCGCGCTGTTCCCCGACATCTTCCTGGACTGACCCACCGCGCACCGGCACCCCTGTCTGGGCGGGGCGGGCGGGCGTATCGTGAGCCGCATGGGGGTGCGCAGCCTGTTCCCGATCCTGCTGGCGCGAGACCTTCCGGGACTCGTGCGGTTCTATGAGAGCGCGCTCGGCGCCAGCGTGCCGTACCGGTTCGGCGACGGCGACGAGGCGGACTACGTCTCGCTGCAGATCGGTGAGGCCTCGCTGGGTATCGGGCGCGACCCCGACGCGCTCCCTCCGCTGCCCGGCGACCGGGTCGCCCTGTGGTTCTACGTCGACGACGTCGATGCCACCTACCGCGCCTGGCTCGAGGCGGGCGGCCGGGCCGAGCAGCCTCCCGCCGACATGCCCTGGGGCGAGCGCGTGGCGCAGGTGCGCGACCCCACGGGCACCCTCGTGAACCTCGGCGCCGAGGCGCCCGCCGCCGCGCGCGACTGACGTCAGATCAGGCCGAGGCGGCGGAAGGCGTTCGCGACGCCGTCGTCGAGCACGTCCGTCGTGACGAAGTCTGCGAGGGCCTTCAGCTCGGGCTGGGCGTTGCCCATCGCCACCGCGGTGCCGCACACCTCGAACATCTCGAGGTCATTCCAGCCGTCGCCCACGGCGATGGCGTCGGCCGCATCGATGCCGAGGTGTGCAAGCAGCAGCTCGATCGCCGAACCCTTCGTCGTGTCGCGGTGGGTGATCTCGCCGTTGGAGCCGCCCGGCAGCGGCATGCTGCCGGGCACGATGAGGAACTCCTCGCCGAGATCCGCGCGCAGCTCTTCGAGTCCCTCCTCGTGGTCGCTCACGAACACGGACTTGTCGACGCGGCTGAGGTCCGCCTCCGCCACGCTCGGGAAGCTGCGCTCCGCGAGCCCCACGAGGGAGTCCTCCGGCCGGACCTCCTGGCCCGCCGCCTCGCGGGCGGTGAGGGCGGCGGCGTAGTCGCGCATGAGTTCGGCCATGTCGTCGCTGGCGTACGCGCCGTCACGGGTCTGGAGGAAATAGCGGATGCCGCGGCTGCGCAGCGCCGCCAGCATCCGGTCCGTCGCCGCGCGAGGAAGCGGGCGTTCGACCACCACCTCGTCGCCCGCCGTCACGAGCGCGCCGGAGTTCGTGACAGCCCCGTCGAACCCGATCTCGGAGACGTTCGGATGGATGTCGGCGGCTGAGCGTCCGGTGCTGAGGTACACCAGATGCCCGGCGGCGCGAGCCGCGCGGATGGCGGGACCGGTGGAGGGAGCGACGTGCGACCCGTGCTCGAGGATCGTGCCGTCGACGTCGAGGAAGACGATGCGCCGGCGACCGCGGCGATCCACCTCCCCGGCACCTGAGCTCGTCGAAGGGGGCATCAGTGCTTGTTCCCCGTGAAGAGCAGGATGCCGCCGAGGCCGATCATGAGGCCGCCGCCGGTGGCCGACAGCGTCGCGATGCGCTTCGGCGAGCGGCCGAACCACGTGCGCGCGCTCGCCGCGATGAGGGCCCAGATGCCGTCCGAGATGAGCGCGATCACGAAGAAGACCAGGCCGAGCACGACCATCTGCAGCGGCACCATGCCGGCATCCAGGTCGACGAACTGGGGGAGCACCGCGATGAAGAACGCGATCGTCTTGGGGTTGGTGATGCCCACGACGAACCCTTCGCCGAGCTGACGCCAGGCAGATCGCGGCATGACGCCGCCGTTCGCCTGCGCGGCGGCGCGGCCGCGGTGGCGTATCGCCTGCACGCCGAGGTACATGAGGTACAGCGCGCCGGCGACCTTGACGATCGTGAAGAGCACCACCGACTGGGCGACGATGCCGCCCACGCCGAGGGCGACGAGCCCGATGACGGGCAGCAGGCCCAGGGCGTTGCCGAGCACGCTGAGCAGCCCGCCCATGCGTCCGAGGGCGAGCGCGCGCCCGATCGTGAACAGCACGCTCGGGCCCGGGATCACGATCAGCACGACGGCGGCGAGGGTGAAGGCGAGAAGGTTCGAGGCGGGCACCACACGGTGAGCCTAGTCCCGGCCGCCGACCTCCAACCGCTTGCGCATGTAGACCTCTTCGACGCCGCCGTCGCCGGGAACGCGCTGCGACTCGGCGTAGCCCTCCCGGTGGTACAGGCGCAGGTTCGCCTCGCTGAGCGAGCCCGTGAACAGCTCCGCCTCCGTGGCGCCGGCTTCGATCCCGCGTCTCTCGACCGCGTCCAGAAGCGTCGTTCCGATGCCGTTGCCCTGCTGATCGGGCGCGATGGCGATGCGCCCGACGAGGAGGAGCTCGCCGTCGCGACGTGCGCGCACGGCGCCGACCATGCGGCTGCCGGCGAGGGCGACGCAGCCGAGGTTGTCGATCAGCTCGGCCTGCACCTCTTCGAGGGTCTGCGTCAGGGGCGGCATGTCGGGCGTGCCGTAGATGAGCGCCTCCGACACGAACGCGGCGCGCTGCAGCGTCATCACCTCCCCGGCGTCGTCGGGGCGGATGGGTCGCACGGTCAGGTCGTCCACGTCGCCACGGTAACCGCAGTGGCCGGACGGCGCCCGGGGCTTGACGGATGCCCGGGGACCAGGCATCCGTCCAGCCGAGTCGCCTACCCTGGAACGCATGACCGATTCGCCTGTTCGCACGACGCGCCCCTCCTCGCGCAGCGGAGAGAAGGCCCGTCAGGTGCGTCCGGCGACCGAGGGATGGACGCAGAAGAAGGATGCCGAGGGCCGGCCCCTCCTGCAGTTCGCCAGCCCCAAGCGGGGAAAACCGCCGGTGCACCTCGCCGATCTGACGCCCGGGCAGCGCGCCGAGAAGGTCGCGGAGCTCGGTCTTCCCGGCTTCCGCGCGAAGCAGCTCGAGAAGCACTACTTCCAGCACTTCACCCACCACGCGGCCGACATGACGGATCTTCCCGCCGAGGGGCGCGAGGAGTTCGTGCACGGCATGCTGCCGCCGCTGCTCACCGAGGTGCGCCGGCTCGAGACCGATCGCGGCGACACCATCAAGTTCCTCTGGAAGCTGCACGACGGCGCCCTCGTCGAGTCGGTGCTCATGCGCTACCCGGGCCGCATCACCCTCTGCGTCTCGTCGCAGGCCGGCTGCGGCATGAACTGCCCGTTCTGCGCGACGGGGCAGGCCGGTCTCACGCGCAACATGTCGGCGGCCGAGATCGTCGAGCAGGTCGTGCGCGCCAACCGCCTCATCGCCGACGGCGGGCTGGGTGGCAAGAAGAAGAACGACCACTCGCTGGACCGCGTCTCGAACATCGTCTTCATGGGGATGGGGGAGCCGCTCGCGAACTACGCCCGCGTCATGCAGGCCGTGCGCGTCATGACCGACAAGAAGCACGGCCTCGGCATGAGCGCGCGCGGGATCACGGTCTCGACCGTGGGCCTGGTGCCGGCGATCACGAAGCTCGCGAACGAAGACATCCCCGTGACGTTCGCGCTGTCTCTCCACGCCCCCGACGACAAGCTGCGCGACGAGCTCATCCCGGTCAACTCGCGGTGGAAGGTCGACGAGGCCCTCGACGCCGCGCGCGCCTACTTCGACCGCACCGGCCGTCGCGTCTCGATCGAGTACGCCCTCATCAAGGACATGAACGACCACGCCTGGCGCGCCGACCTCCTCGCCGAGAAGCTCAACGCCCGCGGTCGCGGCTGGGTGCACGTGAACCCGATCCCGCTCAACCCGACGCCCGGGTCGATCTGGACCGCCTCCGAGGTTCCGGTGCAGAACGAGTTCGTGCGGCGCCTCAACGACGCCGGCATCCCGACGACCCTGCGTGACACGCGCGGCAAGGAGATCGACGGCGCCTGCGGGCAGCTCGTCGCCACCGAGGACGACGCGGCGGTCGCCGCCGTCACCCCGCCCGAGGACTGAGACGACGGATGCCGCGACCGCGGCATGCGGCATCTCACGCTCCTCTAATACACCTCGTGCACAGGTTGCCCGCTCTAGGGTGTGCGGATGTCTTCTTACTCCGCGCACCGGCCGGGCCGGTTCGGCTCCGACGGCCGGATCGAGTTCGAGACAGACGACGATCAGACCGAAGCCCTGTACCTCGACGACGTGCGTGCGCAGCAGGCGGCCGGTGAGCCGACCGAGGGGCGCTCCGACGACGGCCCCGAGGACCCGTTCCCCGAGACCCGCGACCTGCTCGAGGACGCCCTGGCGATGAACCCGACCCAGCCGGTCGCGGTCGCGCGCCGGCCGGCGGCCGACGCGCAGCCGGCGATCGGCGAGTGGGGCACCATCGACGAGCCGGCCGACGCCGCGGGGGAGCCTGCCGACACCGCGGCCGAGCGGGGAGAAGCCGTCGCGGAGCCGGAGGGCGCAGCATCCGTGCCCGCTCCCCGTGCGAAGCGGGCGAAGCGCGCCCGGCGCCGTCGCGAGCGCGGATCGGGCTGGCGCCGGCTCGCGGTGCTGGGCGGTGCCGACGCCTCGGTGCTCGACGAGGTGCCCACCGAGACCCCCCGCTTCGTCCAGATGTTCTTCGTGATCGCGGGCACGGCGCTCATCTCGGCCATCTCGATGTTCTTCGCGCTCACGACGGGTGTGCGCATCGTCGCGTGGGGCGCGTTGCCCCTGGCGATCGTGTGGGCGCTGATCATCTTCAACCTCGACCGCTTCCTCACCTCGACGATGCGTTCCACGCAGAGCATCTGGCGCCTGATCGGGCTCGCGATCCCTCGCGTCATCATGGCCGCCGTCATCGGCATCGTCGTGGCCGAGCCGCTCGTGCTGCAGGTGTTCCACAACGACATCGCGCGCGAGGTGACGGCGACGAACGTCGTCCAGGCGCAGTCCGACCAGGACGCCGTGACCAGCGGGCCCGAGAAGCAGGCGCTGGATGCCGCGAGCGAGCGTGTCGCCGCGCTCGAGAGCCAGGCGGCGAGCGGTGTGGTCGCGGGCGCCGACACGACCTCGGCGTCGGCGGCGTCGGCGCAGCAGACCGTGGACGACCTCACGGCGAAGCTCGCGGCGCAGCAGCAGGTGATCGATCAGGCCCGCGCGATCTACCAGTGCGAGCTGACCGGCGAGGGCGCCGGCGAGGTGCCGGGCTGCAGCGGGGTCGCGGGCGAGGGTGCGAGCTCGGATGCGGCGGAGGCTCAGCTCGCGGCCGCGCAGTCGGCGTACGACACCCTGGCGGCGCAGCTGACGGCGGCGCAGGGCGACCTCGCGGCGGCGCAGGCGGCGGGCACGGCCGAGGCCGGCGCGTCGGAGGCGCAGAACAAGCAGCAGGCGAAGGACGAGCTGCCCGCCGCGCGACAGCAGTACGAGGCGGCGAGGGCGGCGTACGACGCGCGCGCGGCGGAGGTCGCGAGCGGCAACGCCGGCGCCGTGGGCCTGCTCAGCCAGATCAGCGGCCTGGAACGGCTGGCGGCACGCGAGCCGACCCTCGCGTGGGCGCACTGGCTCATCGCGGTCCTCTTCTTCATGGTCGAGCTCCTGCCCGTGCTGGTGAAGGTCCTGACGAGCTGGGGCGAGCCGTCGCTCTACGAGAAGGCCGACGCGCTGCGCCGCCAGGTCGCGCTCGACCGGGTCACGGCCCGCAGCTGGCGCGAGCGCGCCGAGATCGCGCAGGGTCGCGAAGCCTGACCGGCTGAGACATCGGTGAGGCGGATGCCGCGGCCGCAGCATCCGCCTCGCTGTCTGCTCGAGCCTCGTCGCGGCACACGATATATCGTGTTAGAGTGACCGGCGTCCCGCCCGCACGGAGGGGACCGTCGTCATGTCGGAGGGCCGTGCAAGGGTGGTTCCACACCACATCCGCACAGGCGGAGCCTCGTCTTGGCTGCGCCGCGTCTTGGGGAACCTCGTGCTGGCAAAGCTCCTCGTCACATATCTCAGACCTTCCGGCTGGCTGCTCGTCGGAGTGCTCGTCTTCCAGGCGGCATCCGCGCTGGCCTCTCTCTACCTGCCCAGCCTCAACGCCGACATCATCGACAACGGCGTCTCGAAGGGCGACACCGACTACATCTGGCGCACCGGCGTCGTCATGCTGACGGTGTCGCTCGGTCAGATCGTGGCCTCGATCATCGCGACCTACTTCGCCGCGCGGGCGGCGATGCGGCTCGGCCGCGACATCCGCGACGACATCTTCGAGCGCGTCTCGGGCTTCTCCGAGCGCGAGGTCACCGGCTTCGGCGCCGGCTCGCTCATCACCCGCAACACGAACGACGTGCAGCAGGTGCAGATGCTGGCGATGATGTCGGCGACGTTCCTCGTCTCGGCGCCCCTGCTGGCGATCGGCGGCATCGTCCTCGCCATCGAGCAGGCCGCGAGCCTCGCGTGGATCATCGCGGTCGCCGTGCCCGTGCTGCTCGTGGTGGCGGGACTGCTCATCGCCCGCATGGTTCCGTTGTTCCGCAGCTACCAGGGCAAGCTCGACGGCGTGAACCGCGTCATGCGCGAGCAGCTCACCGGCATCCGCGTGATCCGCGCGTTCGTGCGCGAGCCGATCGAGGAGCAGCGCTTCCGCGAGGCGAACACCGACATCATGGTCGTCGGTCGCAAGGTGGGCTCCCTGTTCGTCGTGCTGTTCCCGGCGGTCATGCTCATCCTCAACGTCACCGTGGTCGGCGTGATCTGGTTCGGCGGCATCCAGGTCGACCAGGGCGAGGTGCAGATCGGCACCCTGTTCGCGTTCATGCAGTACGTCATGATCATCCTCTCGGGCGTCATGATGGCGAGCTTCATGGCGCTGATGATCCCGCGTGCCGCGGTCTCGGCCGAGCGGGTCGGCGAGGTGCTCGACACCCATTCGTCGCTCGTGCGTCCGAACGACGCCGTCGCCGATTTCCTGGCGCCCGGCACGATCGAGTTCCGCGATGTGGCCTTCACATACCCCGGCGCCGAGCACCCGATCCTCTCGGGCATCAGCTTCCGTGCGGCAGCCGGTGAGACCGTCGCCGTCGTCGGCTCCACCGGCGCCGGCAAGACGACGCTCGTCTCGCTCATCCCGCGCCTGTTCGATGTGAGCGACGGCGTGGTCGAGGTCGGCGGGGTCGACGTGCGGCGGGCCGACCTCGAAACGCTGTGGAGCACGATCGGACTCGTTCCGCAGCGCCCGTTCCTGTTCTCCGGCACGATCGCATCCAATCTCCGGTTCGGCCGTGAGGACGCGACGGACGCCGAGCTCTGGCGTGCGCTCGAGATCGCCCAGGCGAGCGACTTCGTGAGCCAGATGGACGCCGGGCTCGACGCGCCCATCTCGCAGGGCGGCACCAACGTGTCGGGCGGGCAGCGACAGCGGCTGGCGATCGCCCGGGCGATCGTGCACCAGCCACGGGTGCTCGTGTTCGACGACTCGTTCTCGGCGCTCGACCTCACCACCGATGCGCGGTTGAGGCAGGCCCTGTGGCGGGAGCTGCCCGAGGTCACCAAGATCGTCGTCGCCCAGCGCGTCTCGACGATCACCGATGCCGACCGCATCATCGTGCTCGACGACGGCGGCATCGTGGGAATGGGTACGCACGAGGAGCTTCTCGAGACGAGCCAGACCTACCGCGAGATCGTCGAATCCCAGCTCGGAGCGGAGGTCGCCCGATGAGCGACGAGAAGCCCACCACCCGGCGCCGGACGCGTGCAGCCGTGGCCGAACTGAGCGCCGAAGAGAAGGCCGAGATCGAGCTCGGCGAGCAGGCGCGCATCGCCGCCGACGACTGGAGCGGCGCCGTCGCACCGGGCAAGGCCGCGCACTTCTGGCCCGCCTTCCGCCGGCTGATCGGGCTCCTGCGCCCGAACGCCTGGGCGTTCGTCTTCGTGTCGCTCCTCGGCTCGATCGGCGTCGTGCTCGCGGTGCTGTCGCCCAAGGTGCTCGGCGAGGCGACCAACATTCTCTTCGAGGGCGTCGTGTCGTCCATGGCTCCGGCGGGCACGACGAAGGAGCAGGTCGTCGCAGGGCTCGAAGCGCAGGGCCAGCAGGACCTCGCCAACATGGTGTCGGCGATGGAGCACTTCGTGCCGGGTGCCGGCGTCGACTTCCTGGCGCTCAGCCGCGTGCTGCTCATCGTGCTCGCGCTGTACTTCGCGTCGTCGCTGCTGTTGTGGCTGCAGGGCTACGTCATCAACGTGATCATGGTGCGCGTGATGTGGCGCCTGCGCGAGCAGGTCGAGGCCAAGATCAACCGGCTGCCACTGCGCTACTTCGACCGCGTGCAGCGCGGTGAGCTGATCTCGCGCGTCACGAACGACATCGACAACATCACTCAGATGATGCAGCAGTCGCTGTCGCAGGCCCTCACCAGCGTGCTCACGGTGATCGGCGTGCTCATCATGATGCTGACGATCTCGTGGCAGCTGACCCTCGTGGTGCTGGTCAGCTTCCCGCTCATGGGCGTGCTGTTCGGGGTCATCGGGCCGCGCTCGCAGAAGGCCTTCGGCATCCAGTGGCGCAAAGTCGGCCGGCTGAACGCCCGCGTCGAGGAGTCCTTCTCGGGTCACGCCCTGGTCAAGGTCTACGGCCGCGAGCAGGCGTCTCGCGAGGCGTTCCGCGAAGAGAACGAGGAGCTCTACCAGGCGTCGTTCAAGGCGCAGTTCCTGTCGAACATCATGATGCCCGCGATGATGTTCATCGGGAACCTGACCTACGTGGGCATCGCCGTCTTCGGCGCGCTCATGGTGGCCGGTGGTCAGCTGCGTCTCGGTGACGTGCAGGCGTTCATCCAGTACTCCCAGCAGTTCACCCAGCCCCTCGCAGAACTCGGAGGCATGGCGGCGGTCGTGCAGTCGGGCACGGCGTCGGCCGAGCGCGTCTTCGAGCTGCTCGACGAGCCCGAGCAGGAGCCCGACGCCGCGGACGCACCAGCGCCGGTCGAGGGCGACGGCACCATCGAGTTCCAGGACGTCGCCTTCTCGTACTCGGCCGACCGGCCGCTCATCCACGACCTGTCGTTCCGGGTCGAACCCGGTCAGACGGTGGCGATCGTCGGACCCACCGGCGCCGGCAAGACGACGCTGGTGAACCTGCTGATGCGGTTCTACGAGCTCGACGGCGGCCGGATCCTGCTCAACGGCCAGAACATCGCCGAGCTCACGCGCCGCGATATCCGCGCGGAGACCGGCATGGTGCTGCAGGATCCGTGGCTGTTCGCCGGCACGATCCGCGACAACATCCGCTACGGACGTGCCGACGCCACCGACGACGAGATCCTCGCCGCCGCCCGGGCCACGTACGTCGACCGGTTTGTGCACTCCCTGCCCGACGGCTACGACACGCTCCTCGACGAGGAGGCGTCGAACATCTCGGCCGGCGAGAAGCAGCTCATCACGATCGCCCGTGCGTTCGTGGCCCAGCCGTCGGTGCTCATCCTCGACGAGGCGACCAGCTCCGTCGACACGCGCACCGAGCTGCTGCTGCAGCACGCCATGGCGGCGCTCCGCGAGGGACGCACGTCGTTCGTGATCGCGCACCGTCTCTCGACCATCCGAGACGCCGATCTCATCCTGGTGATGGAGAACGGCGGCATCGTCGAGAAGGGCACGCACGACGACCTGATCGCGTCCAAGGGCGCGTACTTCCGGCTGTACAACTCGCAATTCGAGCAGGCCGCGACCGACGTCGACGCGGAGGCCCGCGCCCTCGCCGAGACGGGGCAGTCTGGCGGGGCGAACGCATCCGAGGGCGACGTGATCGACAACGACGCGATCGAGGACGAAGCGGCACGGGTCGTCTGATCCGACGGGGGACGCCCCGGCCCGGCGCACGCCCCGGGCCGGGCTCGCCCGAGCCGGGCTCGCCACGGATATGTTTCGCTTATCGACAAATTCGGCTCATCCCGCCTTCGGGGCCCTCGACGGCAGCTAGCGTTTTCTCATGGTCAATTACCGGTACCTCGGAAACAGCGGACTCAAGGTCAGTGAGATCACCTACGGCAACTGGGTCACCCACGGCTCGCAGGTAGACGACTCGGCCGCCGTCGCCACCGTCCATGCGGCGCTCGACGCCGGCATCAGCACGTTTGACACAGCGGACGCCTACGCGAACACCGCCGCCGAGAGTGTCCTCGGCAAGGCGCTCGCAGGGCAGCGGCGCGAGTCCCTCGAGATCTTCACGAAGGTGTACTGGCCCACGGGCCCCGGCGGCGCGAACGACACCGGCCTCAGCCGCAAGCACATCCTCGAGTCCCTCAACGGGTCGCTGAAGCGACTCGGCACCGACTACGTCGACCTCTATCAGGCGCACCGCTACGACTACGAGACCCCGATCGAAGAGACCTTCCAGGCGTTCGCCGACATCGTGCGGCAGGGCAAGGCGCTCTACATCGGCGTCTCGGAGTGGACCGCCGAGCAGCTTCGCGAGGGCCACGCCCTCGCGAAGGAGCTGGGCGTGCAGCTCATCTCGAACCAGCCGCAGTACTCGGCGCTCTGGCGTGTGATCGAGGAGCGCGTCGTGCCGACGTCGGAGGAGCTCGGCATCTCGCAGATCGTGTGGTCGCCGATGGCGCAGGGTGTGCTCTCGGGCAAGTACCTCCCCGGGCAGCCGCTCCCCGAGGGCTCGCGCGCGACCGACGAGAAGAGCGGTGCGCGCTTCATCGAGGCCTTCCTGCGCGACGACGTGCTCGAAGCGGTGCAGCGCCTCAAGCCGATCGCCGAGCAGGCGGGCCTCTCGATGCCGCAGCTCGCCATCGCATGGGTGCTGCAGAACAAGAACGTCGCGTCGGCGCTGGTGGGAGCATCCCGTCCCGAACAGCTCGCCGAGACCGTGAAGGCCTCGGGCGTCGTGCTCGACGCCGACACCCTCACGGCGATCGACGAAGCCCTGGGCGACGTCGTCAACCGCGATCCGGAAGACACCTACACGGTGTCGCCGAAGACCCGCGTCGCGTAACCTCCGAGCATGCCGAAGACGACCAGCGCCGGCATCCTGCTCTACCGGCTCCAGCCCGACCTCGAGGTGCTGATCGCTCACATGGGCGGGCCGTACTGGGCGAGCAAGGATGCCGGCGCGTGGTCGGTTCCCAAGGGGGAGTTCGTCGAGGGGGAGGAGGGCGCACTCGACGCGGCGCGCCGCGAGTTCCGCGAGGAGCTCGGCATCGACCCGCCCGAGCCGCCGTACGCCGAACTGGGCACCTTCGCGTACTCGTCGGGCAAGCGGGTGACGGTGTTCGTCGCCGACGGCGCCGGCTTCTCGCTCGACGGCGTGGAGTTCGGCGAGTTCGAGCTCGAGTGGCCGCCTCGCTCGGGTCGCACGGCCCGGTTCCCCGAGGTCGACCGCCTGGAGTGGACCGGCACGGATGCGGCGCGCGAACGCCTGGTCAAGGGTCAGCGTCCGGCCATCGACGCCCTCGAGCGCCATCTCGCCGAGGCCGCCTCCGCTGGCTGACGCGCTAGTCCCGTGAGACTACAGCGGGCCGCCGAGACGGTGGTTGCTTCCCTACCTCTCGGTCACCAGCTGTACTCTCGCGGTCTCTTGCGGGGAAGGGGAGGGTGGCGGAGACTGACCGGATCCGCACGAGAGGAACCTCCATGGCCCACGGCGACATCACCCACATCGACATCCCGGTCACCGACCTCGGCGAGGCGACGGCGTTCTACTCGGGGCTCTTCGGCTGGCAGATCGCCGAGGCGCCCGGCTTCGAGGGCTACCCCATGTGGCAGGCGCCGAACAAGATCTCGGGCGGCGGCCTCGCCCCGCGCGAGGACGGGTTCACCCACCCTCGGTCCTACGTCGAGGTCGATTCGATCGACGACACCGTCGCCCAGGCCACGGCGACCGGCGGCACGCTCGTGCGCGAGAAGCAGGAGATCACGCCGACGAGCTGGTGGGCGGTCATCGCCGATCCCGACGGCAACGAGATCGGCCTCTTCGAAGGCTCGACGGCCGGCTGAGCCCGGGAGGCGGGAGGCGCCGGCCGCAGATCCGAGGAGATCTGCACGATCGAGGACGATGACGGATGCTGCCTCCTCTGGTCTGCAGATGTCCGCTGGTGCGCGGCGGCGCCCGGCGTGTAGGGGAGCGGGGCTCAGCCGAGCTGCGGCACGGCGGTTCGGACGGATGCCGGCTGCCCGGCGGCCGCGGAACGGTCGGTGCGGTGGGGCTCGGCCGCCGGGAGCGCCTCCGCCACGCCCGGGACGGACCCGAGCGTGCGGCCGCGGAGCGCCGGCGCGGTGCGCGTCTTCTCGGCGACGGCGCGCACCAGCGCGACGGGCGTCCGCGGGGTCAAGGCAGGTGCGTCGCCCGGCACGATGCCGGCGACGAGCGCCGAGAGCATCGACCGAAGACTCTCGTCGTGGCTGCGGGCGTCGTCGGCCGCGATCCAATCCAGCAGCTGCTGAATGGTCCAATCCGACGAGAGTGGACTGCGAGAAGCGGATGATGTGGCGGTTGTACGGAACATTGGACCAGAATGCGGTGGTATGACGACGGTTGACAGGGCCAATGGGCGGCTGGTGGACCATAGGGTGGCCCTCGGCGGCACGGTCGACGCCTCCCGCCTCGCTGGACGTCTGGGCCGGTGGGCGCACGGCGACGGCACTCTGACGCGGCGCCTGGCGCAGGCGATCGCCTCGCTCATCGAAGGCGGCGAGCTTCGGCCCGGCGACCGGCTGCCGGCCGAGCGCGCCCTCGCCGGCGCGATCGCCGTCTCGCGGGGAACGGTGGTCGCCGCGTACGGACTGCTCAGTGAAGACGAGCTCGTCGAGCGACGACAGGGGAGCGGCACACGCGTCGCCGGACCCATCGGGGCCGCAGCACCCGTCCGCGAGCGGACGGCCCGCGGCGAAGGTCTGTTCTCGGCCTCCCCCTCGGGGATCGACCTGCTGCGCGCCGTGCCGGCGATGCCCCAGCTCGTGATCGATCTCGTGCGCGCGCACACCCCCACGCTCGAGCCGGTCACCCTGGCCGAGACCGATCCGGCGGGCCTGCCCGTCCTGCGGGCCCGGCTCGCCGCGCTCTTCGAGGAGGAGGGAACGCCCGCGACGCCGGCGCAGATCCTCGTGACGCACGGAGCCCAGCAGGCGATCAGCCTCGTCGTGGACGAGCTGGTCTCACCCGGCGATGTCGTGCTCACCGAGTCGGTGACGTGGCCGGGCCTCGCCGACTCGGTGCGGCGGCGCGGCGGGCGCGTGCACGGTGTCTCCATCGGTCCCGACGGGATCGACGTCGACGAGCTGGAAGACGCGATCGTGGCGCTACGACCGGTGCTCATCGCCGTCAACCCGCACCACCACAACCCGACCGGCACGCGGCTGCCCGCCGCATCCCGTCAGCGCCTCGCCGACCTGTCGGCGGAGTACGGCGTGCCGATACTCGAAGACCGGGTGCTCGCCCACGTCTCCTTCGACGGGGTGGTGCCGGCGACCCTCGCGGCGCTCCGTCCCGACGCGCCGGTGATCGTCGTCGATTCGCTGTCGAAGTGGTCGTGGTCGGGCCTGCGCATCGGATGGGTGCGTGCCGACCCGGTTCTCGTGCGGCGCCTGCGGGGCCTCCGCCAGCTCGTCGACCAGTCGACGAGCGTGCCGGCTCAGCTTCTCGCGCTCGACCTCGTCGACGAGGCACGCGCGCTGCGGCTCGCCACCTCGCAGACGCACGCCGTGGCATCCGCGCACCTGCTCGCGGCGATGACGCAGCACCTCCCCGACTGGGAGGTGACCCCGCCGCGCGGCGGTCTCGCCTTCTGGGCACGGCTGCCGGTGGGGTCGGCGACCGCTCTTGCGCGCCTCGCCGCGATGCGTGGCGTCGCCGTCGCGGGCGGCACCGAGTTCACCGCATCCGTCGTCTACGACGACCACATCCGCGTGCCGTACACCGCCCCGGAATCCGCGCTGCAAGAGGGCGTGCGCCGCCTCGGCGAGGCGTGGCGCGACTACCGCGCACAGCTGTAGCGGTCAGAGCTGTAGCGGGTCAGCGCCCGTCCTCGGGCGGCCCGAGTTCAGCGGGGATCTGCACACGCGAGGAGGAACGCGGATGCTGCGCCCTCGCGTGTGCAGATCTCCTCTGGTATCGGCGCCGGCGCCGCGCGCCCGCGGTTCAGCGGCCGTTCTTCGGGCGGGTCGAGACGTCGATGCGGTCCTGAGCGCCGAGCGACGACCAGGCGCTCTCGATGCCCTTGGCGGCGTGCTCCGACGCACGGACGGCGCGCTCGTCGGCCCACGCGTTGAGCACGTGGCCCGAATGCCCGCGCACGTGCTCGAGCACCACGTCGGGCTGACCGGCGGCGCGGCGGGCGTCGCGGGCCACGATGAGCTGCTCGAGGATGTCGACGTTCTTCGTCGGCGCGCCGGTGGAGGTCTTCCACCCACGGCGGCGGTGGCCGTCCATCCACTTCGTGTAGGTGTCGATGGCGTACTTGGAGTCCGCCTGCACGACGAGGTTCGCGACGTCGGCGTGGTCCTCGATGGCTTTCAGGAGTCCCGTCAGCTCACCGACGTTGTTCGTGCCGACGAGGATCGAGCCGGCGGCCCAGTGCCCGTCCTCGCCGACCCATGCCCAGCCCGTGGGTCCGGGGTTGCCCTTGCAGGCTCCGTCGGTGGCAACGATGTAGCGGGGCGCGTCTGTCACTCGGGCAAGGCTACCCGGCCGCGGGCGCCGCCCCGCGCTCGCGTTCGTCACCGTCGCCCTGACCGGGCCCCCCGTCACCCGGGCCGCCGTTGCGTCCGGCCCGCCACTCGGCGGCGAGCTGCGGCATCCGTTCCGCGAGGTAGCGCAGGAAGTCGGCGATCTCGTGCGCCCGCGCCGCCGACGCGGGGGCCGCGGGGTTCTCGTCGGCGATGCGGTCGAGCGACGCGGCGAGCATGCCATACAGCGGGGCGTTCGCCGAGATCATGCCCGTCCACGAGTCCTCGGCGAGGTCGTAGCGGTCGCGCCGATCGCCGGGGCGCGACAGCCGGTGGATGAGCCGCAGCGACACGAGGTACCGCACCGCGCCCGAAACCGCTGCGGCCGACACGCCGAGGCGATCGGCGAGCTCGGCGGCGGTGTATCCCTCGTCGGGCGAGCCGGCGAGGGCCATCATGACGCGCGCGGGCATCCGCGGCATGCCGACGGCCGTGAGCATCGCGGCGGCCTGCTCGGCGGCTTCGGCGCCGGGATGCTCGTTCGTCATGACACCTATCCTGCCGACGCCAGTTCGCGTCGGCGCATGAGGGACAGGGATGCCACGGCGCCGATGCCCGTCGCGAGCACCAGCCACCACATCCCGCGGACGTCGACCCCGTCGCCGTCCGGCACGGGCGCGACCGAGAACGGCGACAGATTCGTGACCCACTCGGGGAGGCCGAGCAGCGGGCCGAAGAGGCCGAAGACGATGGCGGCCGTGACCAGCGTCCAGCCGAGCGGGATCGTCCACCGGGGTGCCAGCGTGAAGGTCACCGCGGTCAGGACGAGGAAGACGGATGCTGCGAGCACCTGCCCGCTCGCGGCCACGAACGCCGAGCGGGTCAGCGCCGCGCCGTCGTCCAGGCCCGCCGCCCCGGCCCAGGCTCCGGCGAACGCCGTCGCGCACGTGAGAACGATGGCCGCGAAGCCGATGACCACGAAGTCGGCGAGCCACCGCACCCGCTGCACGGGCGAGGCGAGGACCGGTTCGGCGGTGCCGTGCGCCTCCTCCTGACGGGCGCGCGCGACCGTCTGCACGCCGGCGCAGGCGGCGAGGAGCCCCACCATGGTGAAGAAGACGACGACCACCGCCTGCGGGAGGTCGGCCTCGGCCGACAGCGCCTTGAGCATGTCGGCGACGGCGGGGTTGTCGGTGCCCATCTGGTCGACGACGGATCCGAGCGAGGTCGAGAGTGCTCCCGCGAAGAACGCCCCCGCCATCCAGCCGACGGCCGACCCGGCCGCGAGTCGCGTGACGAGGGCGGTCGGCGACGACAGGGTCGCGCGCGCCGCGGTGCGGCCGCGGCGTTCGGGCAGGATGCTCGCGCCGAGGTCACGCACGCTCTGCAGGGCCAGCGCTGCTGCGGCGAACGCGACGAACACGGCCAGGCACAGGAAGGCGGGCCACCATGCGTTCTCGTCGAACGCGCGGGTGTTCTCGGCCCATCCGAAAGGTGAGAGCCACGTCAACCAGGAGCTCTGCATGTGGGT
This sequence comes from Microbacterium sp. E-13, assembly GCF_049912955.1. GTDB lineage: Bacteria > Actinomycetota > Actinomycetes > Actinomycetales > Microbacteriaceae > Microbacterium. Next base: position 3,695,739 of record NZ_CP183973.1, on the reverse strand, counting down.
GAGGTCATCGCTGGGCGTGCCCACCGCGTTGCCGATGCCGGCGATGAAGTAGGTGACCACGAGCACCCATACCGCGAGGGAGTTCGCCCCCCGCGACGTGCGCATGAGCTGGGCCGCGAGAAGTGCGATTCCGAGGTACGCCAGCCCGCCGGAGGCGGCCGTGAATCCGGCGAGCAGCGACCCTTCGACCGGTGACCCGCCGCTCAGGAATGCGGCGGCGACCAGAATCCCGAGCAAGACGTCGGCGAGCACCCCGTGAACGATCGTCGCGGCCGTCGGCACGGTCCTGCCCGCCGGCGTCGCCGCGACCGGTTCGAGGCGCCCCGCCTCCTCGTCGCCGCGGGTGTGGCGCACGGCGAGGAACGAACTCATGAATGCGGCCATCATGACGAGGAACGGCATGAGGAGGAAGACGATGAACGCGTGCTCGTCCGGGCCGGACGGCAGCCCGCGGAAGAGCAGGATGACCGGGTTGGCCATGACGGTGGCGAGCAGTGCCGTGCGCTCCTGCTCCGTCCCGTAGGTGCTCGCGGCGCCCGACAGCCCTGCGAGCGCCAGCGCCATCGTGCCGAGGATCCACAGCGCCAGCTGCAGCCAGTCCCTCCGGAGCCGCTGGCTGAGCAGGGTCGTGACGCGACTCATCGCCCGTTCCCCTCCAGCGCGGCGAGGTCGTCGCCCCTCAGCTCGTCGCCCCTCAGCTCGTCGCCCCTCAGCTCGTCGCCCCTCAGCTCGTCGCCGTAGTGGCGCAGGAACAGCTCCTCGAGCGAGGGCGGGGCCACCCGCAGGCCGGGGGCGCCCAGTCGCGAGAGCTCGGGAAGCACCCCTGCGACCTGGTCGCTGTCGACCGTGAACCGCACGCGGCCGTCTTCGACGAGGGCGTCGTGCGCCGCGGCGAGCGCGGCCACGGGTGCGGCATCCGTCCCCTCGTACGAGACCTCCGTGCGAGTGAGATGCCGCATGTCCGCGAGCGTGCCGCTCTCGACGACGCGGCCGGCGCGGATGATCGACACGCGATCGCAGAGCTGCTCCACCTCCGACAGGATGTGGCTCGACAGCAGCACCGTCGCACCCGCGGCGTGCACGCGCGAGACCTCCCGGCGGAACATGACGTCCATGAGCGGGTCGAGGCCGCTGGTGGGCTCGTCCAGGATGTAGAGATCGGCGGGCACCGCGAAGGCAGCGATGAGCGCCACCTTCTGGCGGTTGCCCTTGGAGTACGCGCGGCCCTTCTTGCGCGGATCGAACTGGAACGCCTCCATGAGCCGGGCCTTCTCGCCCGCGTAGAGCTTGTCGTGGCGCGACGCCCCGCGCAGGCGCGCGAGCAGATCGATCGACTCGCCGCCCGACAGGTTCGGCCAGACGCTCACATCGCCGGGGATGTAGGCGACCCGGCGATGGATCTGGACTGCCTCTCGCCAGGGCTGAAGACCGAAGACGGATGCCTCCCCTCCGGTCTTGCGCGCGAGCCCGAGCAGGATCCGGATCGTGGTGGACTTTCCGGCCCCGTTCGGCCCGAGGAACCCGTGGATCTGGCCCTCGTCCACGGCGAGGTCGAGTCCGTCCAGGGCATGGACGCGCCCGTAGTGCTTCGTGAGGCCGCTGGTGCGGATGACGGTGGACATGAGGCTGAAGCTACGCCGGATTCACAAAGTTATGAATACTCCTCACGTTATCCTCACGGCGACGCTTCCGATGGCGGTGATCAGGGCGCCGGCGGAGTCGTGAACTCGATCAGGTCCTCGCAGAAGTCCCGCCCCTCGGTGCCGAGATGTCCTCGCACGTGGTCGTCGATGAACTCGGCGAACTCGCCGTCAGCGTCGACTTCGATCGTGACCGTGTTCGCACCGGCGTCGTGGAACGCTGCACGGCCGAAGTCGTCGGTCCAGAAGGTGTTGAAGCGGTCGATGAACGTCACGGTGAGTCCGTCGATGTCGTTCGGAACGAGTCTCTGGTCCTTGCTGTGGAGCCGCTGGTCGTAGTGATAGCCGTAGCCCGTGTCGGCGTTGGTCCACGTGCCCACCAGCCTGGCGTTGAAGCCGCCGTAATCCTGCCCCTGACGCTCGATGATCCGGAACGAGCCGACCGCGTGCTCCTCCCACTCGACCGGGAAGTCGAGCATGCCGTCGCACAGGTCCGGGTCGTGCGCGGTGAAGCTCTCCTGATTCACATCGTCGAAGTGTTCCACCTGTCCGGGCGCCGCGGAGGCGACCGACGTCGCACCGACGGCGAGAAGCGCCCCGGCCAGGGCGGCGATGGCGGCCGCTGCGCGCATGTTCTGCATGGCGTCTCCCTCATGTTGCGGCTCCGACTGCGTCGCCCGGTGCCTCGGTGCTGCGGACGGTATACCCGGCTGCGCCGGGCGGGTATCGGGTGAATCCCCTAGGGGGTCGACTTTGTATACGCATCACGTGAAGTATGGCTCTGGAATAGGCGCTTTCCGTGTTTGTGTATACACTCGCCGAGTGTCGATCAACGAGGAGGTGCGCATGCCGCTGCGCGCGGTGCGCACCCATCTGGTGCGGGTGCGCAGACTCGCGCGCGACAATCCCGCCCGCCTGGCGGCATCGGTCTCCGAGCACCGGCTGATCGCGTCGTCGATCGCCGGCCGCGATGCGGACCTCGCCGCACACGCCACGCACGTGCACCTGCACAACGCGCTCCACAGCATCCTCGAATCCCTCTCCCCTCGATCTGGCCGGTGTCGCTGCTGCGCATCGCGATGGGTGCAGCATCCCGCGCACTCGATACCCTGGACACCTCACCTCCAGGCTCGGCGAGATGCAGCACCGCGCCGATCTCTACGACCTCATCGACTACGAGCAGTACAACCACTTCGACCAGGACGTCTTCAACTTCCAGATTCAGCGCTGATGACCGCTCACCTGTCACGAATCGTCGCCGCGTGCGACACATCGCGACAGGGGAACGGGTTCAGAAAAGGAGCAAGGCTGTGACCGAACCCGACATCAAGAAGGGGCTCGCCGGCGTCGTCGTGGACTACACGGCGGTCTCGAAGGTCAACCCCGAGACCAACTCGCTGCTGTACCGCGGCTACCCGGTGCAGGAGCTCGCCGCGACGCAGCCGTTCGAGGCGGTCGCCTACCTGCTGTGGCACGGCGAGCTCCCCACCGAGGTGCAACTCGCGCAGCTGCGGGCGACCGAGCGCTCCTACCGCCACCTTCCCGCCGACGTGCGCGCCGCGATCGACCTTGTCCCGGTCGACGCCCACCCGATGGACGAGCTCCGCACCGCGGTGAGCCTCATCGGCGCCCGGGATCTCGCCGGTTCCGGCTCGGTGCTCGACGCGAGCGGCAAGCCCGAGGAGAACCTCGCGCGCAGCGTCCATCTCTTCGCCGTCCTCCCGTCGATCGTGGCCTACGGCCAGCGCCGCCGGCGCGGGCTCCAGCCCGTCGCACCGCGCGACGACCTCGACTACGCGGCGAACTTCCTGTGGATGACCTTCGGCGAGGAGGCCGACGAGGTCGTCGTCGACGCCTTCAACCGCTCGATGATCCTCTATGCCGAGCACTCGTTCAACGCCTCCACGTTCACCGCGCGCGTCGTGACGTCGACGCTCAGCGACCTGTACTCGGCGGTGGTCGCAGCCATCGGCGCCCTCAAGGGCCCGCTGCACGGCGGTGCGAACGAGGCGGTGCTGCACATCTTCGACGAGATCGGCACGGCCGACAACGTCGGCCCGTGGCTCGACCAGGCTCTCGCCGAGAAGCGCAAGATCATGGGCTTCGGCCACCGCGTGTACAAGAAGGGCGACTCGCGCGTTCCCACGATGAAGGCGGCGCTCGACACGCTCGTCGAGCACTACGACCGCCCCGACGTCGCCGCGCTCTACGACGCGCTGGAGTCGGAGTTCGTCAGCCGCAAGGGCATCTACCCGAACCTGGACTACCCGTCGGGGCCGGCGTACAACCTCATGGGGTTCGACACGCTCACCTTCACGCCCCTCTTCGTGGCGGCGCGCGTCACCGGGTGGACCGCACACATCGTCGAGCAGCTCGCCTCGAACGCGCTCATCCGCCCGTTGTCGGAGTACAACGGCCCGGCTGAGCGCCACATCGAGGGCTATGTTCCGGATGCCGCGCACCAGGCCGCCGCCGAGCGTGAAGAGGAAGCCGCGGGGTGAACCGGTGAGCCTCTGGTTCGGCGACGTCTCCGGCGTCGACATCGCCGCGATGGCGCCGCAGACGCTCATCGAGAACCTCGGCATCGAGATCGTCGAGATCCGCGACGACGCGCTGGTGGGACGGATGCCGGTGGACCGGCGCACCGTTCAGCCCGCGGGTGTGCTCCACGGCGGGGCATCCGTCGCGCTCGCCGAGACGCTCGCCTCGTGGGCCGGCTACCTCGCTGTGGACCGCGAGCGGTTCCACGTCGTGGGGATGGAGATCAACGCCAATCACCTGCGTCCCATCTCGTCGGGTTGGGTGGTGGCGACGGCGACCCCGATCAGCGTCGGACGCCGGGCGCACGTGTGGGAGATCCGCATCGCCGACGAGGCGGGACGCCTCGTGTGCATCTCGCGCTGCACGCTCGCCGTCATCGAGCAGCGCAGCACCTACGCGACACCCGACGCACGCGGCTGACGCCGCCGTTGACCGTCGGAGATCGCGCCTCCAGCCCGCGGGGCAAAAGGTGGCGCAACACGCCGTCTCGCCGGGCCGAAGCGGCGTGTCGTGACACCTGAGCGGCCGAGACAGCCCGCCTGAGCCCGCGGCATCCGCCCCGGCTTAGGCTCGGAGGAGGAGGTCTCCATGCCCGAGGCAGTCATCGTCGATGTGGTCCGCACTCCGTCGGGACGCGGGAAGCCCGGTGGGGTGCTGAGCGCGGTCCATCCCGTCGACCTCGCCGCGGGAGTGCTCGCGGCCCTGCTGGAGCGCAGCGGGCTGGAATCCCGGCAGGTCGACGACGTGCTCATGGGCTGCGTCAGCCAGACCGGCGACCAGTCCCTCAACATCGCCCGCCAGGCGGTGCTCGCCGCCGGCTTCGACGAGACGGTGCCGGCGGTGACGATCGACCGGCAGTGCGGATCGAGCCAGCAGGCCGCGCACTTCGCCGCGCAGGGCGTGATCGCGGGCGCCTACGACATCGTCATCGCGGCCGGCGTGGAGTCGATGAGCCGCGTGCCGCTGGGATCGTCGGCCCACGGCGGCAGCGTGTCGCGCGGTGTCGCCCACCGGTACCCCGAGGGCCTGGTGAACCAGGGCGTCTCGGCGGAGCTCATCGCCCAGAGGTGGGGCTTCGCGCGTGAGGAGCTCGACGCATTCGCGGCGGAGTCGCACCGGCGGGCGACGGATGCCTGGAACCGCGGCGCGTTCGATGCGCAGGTGGTTCCGGTTCTGGCGGGCGGCGACGCGGTGGCGTTCGACGAGACGGTGCGCGCCGGTACCACGGCCGCGTCGCTGGCCGCGCTGAACCCGGCCTTCCGCACCGACGCGCTCGCCGCCCGGTTCCCCGACCTCGACTGGCGCATCACCGCGGGCAATTCGTCGCCGCTCACGGATGCGGCATCCGCTGCCCTCATCATGAGCGAGGCGAAGGCCGCCGAGCTCGGGCTCACGCCTCGAGCGCGCTTCCATTCGTTCGCCGTGGTCGGCGACGACCCGATGATGATGCTCACCGGCCCGATCCCGGCCACGCGGCGGATCCTCGAACGGAGCGGCCTGACGATCGACGACCTCGACGTGTACGAGGTGAACGAGGCCTTCGCCTCCGTGCCGCTCGCCTGGCAGCGCGACCTCGACGCCGATTCCGAGAAGCTCAATCCCTGGGGCGGGGCTATCGCCCTCGGCCACGCCGTCGGCGCGTCCGGCACGCGCCTGCTCGGCACGCTCGTCTCGTACCTCGAGGCGACCGGGGGACGCTACGGCCTGCAGACGATGTGCGAGGGCGGCGGCATGGCGAACGCCACGATCATCGAGCGGATCTGACGGGCGCTGCCGCGACCTCGATCTCAAGGGCCGCGGCGACCCGCTCCATGTGTGTCATCCCGGCACCGTAGGCGAGGCGGCAGACATCGCCGCCGCTTCCTCCACAGGCGTACACAATCGGCTGACGATCGAAGTTATCCACAGGTTTGAAAGAGCAACTGATCTGGACCTTTCGATGTCGGAGGCCCCCGCAAGGATGGGGGTATGACGAACTTCGCCGAGGCCCTCGCGGCGATCGGCGAGGCGCTCGCGGGGCTGGCGTCGGCGGCTCTCGCGGACGACGGATTGCGCACCCGAGACGATGGCGAGGTGCTGTCCGCTCTGGCGGCGGCAGCTCGCGTGCAACGCGGTGTCGAGGCGGTCATGATCGAGGCGGTCGCGCAGGTGCGCGAGCGCGACGAGCTGCGCGCGCACTCCGACCGCGTGACGACGCGCTACGGATGCCGCAACCTGGGCGAGCTCATCCAGCGGGCGACGCGTGTGTCGGGTCGCAGTGCGACCAGCCTGGCCGGCGCCGCCCGTGCGGTGCAACGGAGCACGGCGCTGTCGAGCGGAGAGCTGTTGCCGGCCGAGTTCCCACGACTGCGCGCTGCGCTGGCGGAGGCCCACGTGGGTGTGGACGGGATCGTCGCGGTCGCGTCCGCGTTCCGGCTCACAGGCGCCGGGCGCGCAGGGGTGCTGGCGGCCGATGAGGAGCTGGTGGCGGCGGCCCGCGGCGAGGGTGCGGATGCCGCGGGGCCGGTGTCGGCCGACGAACTCGGTGCCATGGCCCGGGTGTGGGCGGCGTACCTCGATCCGGACGGTGCCGAGCCGGCCGAGGCGCGGGCGATGCGCAAGCGTGGCCTGACGTTGGGGCGGCGTGACCCCGACGGGCTGGTTCCGGTACGGGGCGGCCTGCTCCCCGAGGTCGCCGCGCAGCTGCAGCTCGGGTTCGACAGCGTGTTGAACCCGCGGGTCGACGGCGCGCCTGCGCCCGGGCCCTGCTTCGTCGAGGCGGGGGCCGATCGCGACGTCCGTGGTCCGCAGGAGGACGCTGCCGACACCCGCACACCGGCCCAGCGACGGCACGATGCGCTGGCGGTGCTGTTGACGGCGGCTACGGCAGCCGGCGAGCTGCCGATGCTCGGCGGCGCCGCCCGGACGCTCGTGGTCCACGTGCGCGAAGACGAACTCGCGACGGGAAGCGGGTCCGCGTATCTGCCGGGTGACGACGAGCCGCTCTCGATCGCCGCCGCCCGGCACGTCGCGTGCGCGGGGGCCGTGCAGCGCGTGGTACTCGCCGAGAACGGCCGGATGGTGTCTCTCACTACCCTCGACCGGGGGTTCAACCATCACCAGCGGCGCGGCATCACTCTGCGCGACGGCGGCTGCGTCATTCCCGGATGCCGCGTGCCCCCGCACTGGTGCGAAGTCCATCACGTGCAGGAGCACTCGCGGGGCGGCCCGACACACATCGACAACGGAGTGCTGCTGTGCTGGTTCCACCACCGCACCATCGATACCGGCGGATGGAAGGTGCGCATGGTCGACGGAGTGCCCCACGTGAAAGGCCCGTATTGGTGGGATGCCGAGGTGAAATGGCGCCCGTCGACGACATCCCCGATCCGGCGGCGCGATCAGATCGCGATGCGCACGTGATCCCGCGTGTCCGATCTGGTGACTCACGCGCGCGCGAGGACGGGGATCGACGGCTCGCCGTCGTCTCAGCGGGGGAGGGGGTTGGGGCCGGTCGCCGTCACCAGCCGCTGAGGGACCCAACACTCGACATGACGGATGCCGTCGAACACGCCGCCCTGCAGCTCGACCACCTCGCGCAGCGGTCTTTGATGGAACTTGACGTGGGTGAAGTCCTCGAACAGGACGTACACCGGCTCGTTCCATCTGTTCTGGAACTGCTGGCCCGTCAGCGCCTCGCGATGCCGCCGTGAGAAGGCATCGAACTCGTCGCCGACGACCACGCCGAGGTGCTCCACACCCATCTTATAGACGCGCTGATGGACGGGCGGAATGAGCTCGATGAGCGGGATCTTCTTGCCGTCGAGCACCTTCAGCGGCTCCTCGAGGAGGATCAGCGACATGGGCCGCCCGTTCCAGACGTTCTCCATGTTCGCCGTGGCGTGGCGCTCGAGCAGAGCCCGCACGTGCACGTACTGATCCCACTCGGGCACCCGATAGGCCAGGTGTCCCAACGGGTAGGGCGAGATGTCGATGCCCCGTGCGAGGAGGCGATCGCGCTGCCGGGCGGCGAACGACCCGTAATCGCCGATGATGTCCGCTACCGGATCGCTCACCGCCCACCCCCCAGCCGTGACGGCGTCAGCGTACTCCCGCGTCAGGGCGCTGACCAGAGTCCGGGCCCCTCGCGCACGGGCGGGGCGTCGCGCTCAGAGGGCGTCGAGCACGCCGGCGCCGAAGACCGCCATCGCTGCGACCGCGACGCCGGCGAGACCGAACGCGGCGATGCCGACGACGAGGATGTTGCCGCCGATCGCTAGAAGCGCGGCGACTGCCGGCGACAGTTCACGACGACGGGCATCCGGAAGCGACGAGGTGGTGGTGACCATGACTTCGACGCTACGGATCGGGATTGCCGGCCCGCGTCCGCCAGAAGTCGCACGAGGGTCCATCGGGAGAATGATTCCTCCGACGGGTGTGTCATCGGTGGAAGGTGCGAGGGCTGCCATCACGAGGGTTGACACCCCGAGCTTTCTTCAAGAAAGTTAACCCATGCCCCTCCGATCAGACTGGTCGAGCTCCACGTGCCCGATCGCGCACGCCGCCGACGTTCTCGCCGACCCGTGGGTGCTGCTCATCCTTCGCGAGGCGTTCTCGGGTCGTGCGCGTTTCGACGAGCTGCGCGCAGCCACCGGCGCCGCCGACAGCGTCCTGGCACGGCGCCTGCGCAGCATGGTCGACGCGGGACTCCTCGCGCGGGTCGGGGGTGCGTACGTCGTCACCGCCACGGGTGCGGAGGCGCTGCCCGTGCTCCACGCCTACGCCCGCTTCACCCGAGCCGTCGACCCCGAGGGGCCCTGGGGCCTCACGATCGCTTGCGCGAGGTGCGGGACGGTGGCGGATGCCGCGGACTGGTGCGCGTCGTGCTCGCGGACTCTCGACGCCACCACCACGACGTGGGCGCGCCGCAGCATGGGCGGAGAGCCGTTCCGCCTGCACGTGGGAGCAGCGGCATGAGCCGAGTGGACGCGCGCGAGGAGGAGGCATCCGTCCCCCGCGAACGCCGCATCCATCCCGCGTGGTTCGTCGCCGCGACGGCGCTCGTCGCGCTGATCGGGGCCGCGGGCTTCCGGGCCGCCCCCGGCGTGCTGATGCTCCCGCTCGAAGAGGAGTTCGGCTGGTCGCTCACCGAGATGTCGCTCGCCGTCACGCTGAACCTGGTGCTCTTCGGCCTCACCGCGCCGTTCGCGGCGGCGCTCATGCAGCGATTCGGCCTGCGCACGGTCACGACGACGGCGCTCCTGCTCATCGCGGCCGGGAGCGCGCTGACGGTGTTCGTGACGTCGCCGTGGATGCTGCTCCTCACCTGGGGACTGCTCATCGGCCTCGGCACCGGCTCGATGGCGCTCGTGTTCGCTGCGACCGTGACCGAGACGTGGTTCGCGAAGCGCCGGGGGCTCGTCTCGGGGGTGCTCACCGCCGGCAGTGCGACGGGACAGTTGATCTTCCTGCCCGTCATCGCGGTCGCGGCCGAGGACTACGGCTGGCGGATCGCGTCGATCATCATCGCCGGCGGCGCGCTGCTGGTCGTGCCGCTCGTACTCGCACTGCTGCGCGACCGCCCCTCCGACCTCGGCGTCGGGCGATACGGCGAGCCGGCCCCGACTGTCGACGTCGAAGAGAAGCAGCCGGATGGCGCACAGCCGGATGCGGCGCCCCGGGACAGGGCGCCCCGGGGCGGCGGCGCGGCCGCGCTGGCGCTCGGCGCGCTGCGGGACGCGGCGAAGGTGCGGTCGTTCTGGGCGCTGGTGGCCGGCTTCGCCATCTGCGGCGCCACCACCAACGGCCTCGTGGGCACGCACTTCATCCCGAGCGCCCACGACCACGGGATGCCCCAGACCACCGCGGCGGGGCTGCTCGCCATCGTCGGCATCTTCGACATCGCCGGCACCGTTCTCTCGGGCTGGCTCACCGACCGCGTGAACCCGCGCATCCTGCTCGCCGTGTACTACGCGGGACGAGGCGTGAGCCTGTTGTTCCTGCCGAGCCTGCTGTCGGCGACGGTGCAGCCGAGCATCGTGGTCTTCATCGTCGTCTACGGGCTCGACTGGGTGGCGACGGTGCCGCCGACGATCGCCCTGTGCCGCGAAGTCTTCGGCGACCGAGGGCCGCTCGTGTTCGGCTGGGTCTTCGCTGCGCACCAGGTCGGCGCAGGCGTCGCCTCGGTGCTCGCCGGCATCGTGCGCGACCAGACCGGGCAGTACACCGTCGCGTGGTTCGCAGCCGCCGGCCTGTGCGCGGTCGCGGCGGTGATCAGCGGTGCGATCGCCCGCCGCCCGCACTCGCGCATCGTGCGCTGAAAAAGATGTCATCGCGAAGTGTCGAGATCGGCGGGGCCCGAACGACGACCCGAGTGAGGCTGGCGTCAGGCCGCCCGCAATCGGAAGGATCGACCCATGAAGTACATGATGTTCGTCGTCACCTCGCTCGAACCCGACACCCAGCCCGATGAGTCCGACGTGGATCTCTGGGTCGACCCCCTCGACGCCAGCGGCAAGCGGGTGATCGGCGAGGTGCTGGCGCCGCAGGCCGACTCGACGGTCGTGAAGGTGCGCGGCGGCAAGGTGCTCACCTCGCGCGGACCCTATGTCGAGACCGCCGAGGTGATCTGCGGCTTCGACATCCTCGAGGTCGCCGACCTCGACGAAGCGATCGAGATCGCCTCGCGGCATCCCATGGCCCGCAACGGTCAGCTCGAGCTGCGGCCGTTCATGGTGTGGCCCGACGCAGGAGCGTGAGTCGCGGCATCCGCGTCGGTCCTTGCGTGCTCGCCGTCGCGGATGGCACGGCACGTGGGCGGCTGAATGGAAGTCCTTCCACATACAAGGACGTCCATGTAAAATCGTCGTCGTGCCAACGACGGCACGATCGCGCTGATCAGGATGCCTCACGAGGGCGTCGCTGCATCACTGAAGGAGCAACGGTGTCCACGATCACCCCTGTCACCCCCGATCTGACGGCCGAGGAACGCGCGGCGATCCTCGACGCCGTCCGAGACTTCGCCGAGAACGAGCTGGCGCCCCACGCGCTGGAGTGGGACGCGCAGTCGTTCTTCCCGCGTGAGGCCCTGCGGCGGGGCGGCGAGCTGGGACTCGGCGGCATCTACATCAGCGAGGATGTCGGCGGCTCCGGTCTGTCGCGGTCCGACGCGGTCGCGATCTTCGAGCAGCTCGCCCAGGGCGACACCGCGATCGCCGCCTACATCTCGATCCACAACATGGTGGCGTGGATGATCGACACCTACGGCACCGACGCGCAGCGCACCCGGTGGGTGCCGCTCCTCGCCTCGATGTCAGGCTTCGGCAGCTACTGCCTCACCGAACCGGGAGCGGGATCGGACGCCGCCGCCATCACCACGAGCGCCATCCGCGACGGCGACGACTTCGTGCTGACCGGCGTCAAGCAGTTCATCTCGGGTGGAGGGGAGGCATCCGTCTACATCGTGATGGCCCGCACCGACCCCTCGACCGGCTCGGGGACGGGAGGTGCGCGCGGCATCACCGCGTTCCTGGTGCCGGCCGACAACCCCGGACTCTCGTTCGGCAAGCTCGAGCACAAGATGGGCTGGAACGCGCAGCCGACGCGCCAGGTGATCCTCGACGAGGTGCGCGTGCCGGCCGAGAACGTGCTCGGCGGCGAAGGCGAGGGCTTCAAGATCGCGATGTCGGCGCTCGACGGCGGCCGCATCAACATCGCCGCATGCTCGCTCGGAGGTGCCCAGTGGGCGCTCGACCGCGCCGTGCAGTACGTGCACGAGCGCTTCACCTTCGGCGAGCCGCTCGCCGAGAAGCAAGCGGTGGTGTTCGCCCTCGCCGACATGGCCACCGAGCTGCGCGCCGCGCGCGCCCTGGTGCGCGACGCTGCCGCCGCGCTCGACGCGAAGACCTCGGACGCACCGGACGGCGACGTCACAGCGCAGTGCGCGATGGCAAAGCGCTTCGCGACCGACGCGGGGTTCAGCGTCGCGAATCAGGCGCTGCAGCTGCATGGCGGGTACGGGTACCTGCACGAGTACGGGATCGAGAAGGTGGTGCGCGACCTGCGCGTCCATCAGATCCTGGAGGGCACCAATGAGATCATGCGCGTGATCATCGGGCGCCAGTTGCTCGGCGGCTGACCCGCACTCCTGACGAAGAGGTCCGAAATGAAGATCGCATTCCTGGGACTCGGCCACATGGGCCTGCCCATGGCCCGCAACCTCGCCGCCGGCGGTCACGAGGTGATCGGCTTCGACGTGATGCCGGCTGCCGTCGCGGCGGCGGGCGAGGCGGGTCTCGCCACGGCGGGATCGGGAACGGATGCCGCCACCGGCGCCGACGTCGTCATCACGATGTTCCAGACCGGCGCGCAGGTGCTCGACGCCTATCGGGGGAGCGAGGGAGCCCCGGGACTGCTCGCGGTCGCGGCATCCCATGCGCTCTTCATCGACTGCTCGACGATCGCCGTCGACGAGGCGCGGGCCGCGCACGCCCTCGCCGAGGCCGCCGGGCGCCGCTCGCTCGACGCTCCCGTGTCGGGCGGCGTGGTGGGCGCCGAGAACGCCACGCTGGCCTTCATGGTCGGCGGCACCGACGAGGACTTCGAGGCGGCACGGCCGCTCCTCGAGGCGATGGGGCGCCGCGTCGTGCACTGCGGCGGGGCCGGCCTCGGTCAGGCGGCGAAGGTCTGCAACAACATGATCCTCGCCGTGTCTCAGATCGCCGTCGCCGAGGCGTTCGTCCTGGGCGAGCGACTGGGGCTGTCGCACCAGGCGCTCTTCGACGTCGCCTCGAACGCCTCCGGCCAGTGCTGGGCGCTCACCACCAACTGCCCCGTGCCGGGACCGGTGCCGACGAGCCCCGCGAACCGCGACTACCAGCCCGGCTTCGCGGGTGCGCTCATGAACAAGGACCTGGGCCTCGCCGAACAGGCCGTTCAGCTCACCGGGGTCGACGCTCGCATGGGCATGCTCGCGCGGGAGATCTACGCGCATTTCGCCGACGGCCCCGGGGCGGCCCAGGACTTCTCGGGCATCATCAACTCGATCCGCGAGTTCTCCGACTGACCCGACGGTGGGTCTCTTGCCCAGATCTCCTGTTCTGGTGGAACCAGGACGATCTCGGCCAGAACGTCCTGTCCCCGCCAGATCTCCTGTTCTGGTGGAACCAGGACGATCTCGGCCAGAACGTCCTGTCCCCGCCAGATCTCCTGTTCTGGTGGAATGTTGACGATCCTCACACGAAAGCGGGAACAGATGACGACCCAGTACGAGACGATCCTCGTCGAGACGCGCGGCCGCGTCGGATGGATCACCCTGAACCGGCCGGACGCCCTCAACGCCCTCAACACGCAGGTCTGCCACGACGTGGTGGCCGCAGCATCCGTCTTCGACGCCGACGAGGGGATCGGCGCGATCGTCGTGACCGGGTCCGAGCGCGCATTCGCCGCCGGCGCCGACATCAAGGAGATGGAGTCGAAGTCGGGGCTCGACATGCTGATGGGCGACCACTTCGGCGGCTGGACGCAGTTCGCCGCCGTCCGCACGCCGGTGATCGCCGCGGTTTCGGGTTACGCACTGGGCGGCGGATGCGAGCTCGCGATGATGTGCGACATCATCCTCGCCGCCGACACCGCCAAGTTCGGGCAGCCCGAGATCAACCTCGGGGTGATCCCCGGCATGGGCGGCTCCCAGCGCCTCATCCGCGCCGTCGGCTACTACAAGGCGGCCGAGCTCATCCTCACGGGACGGGTGATGGATGCTGCGGAGGCCGAGCGTTCCGGACTCGTCTCGCGCGTCGTGCCCGCCGCCGACCTGCTGGCCGAGGCGCAGAAGACCGCCGAGGCGATCGCGTCGAAGAGCCTCCCGTCGCTGTACGCCGCGAAGGCCGTGCTCGACGCGGCGCTCGAGGTGCCGCTGGCCGAGGGCCTGCGCCTGGAGAAGCACGTGTTCGCGAGCCTCTTCGACACGCACGACCAGAAGGAGGGCATGGCCGCCTTCCGCGAGAAGCGTGCGCCCGAGTTCACCGGCCGCTGACTTCCCCGGCGGTCGGCGGGCGCTCTGTTCGGGGGTCAGAGGGGGTCGGGTTGAGGGCGGGGCTCGGTGAAGTCGCCGGCGTCCTTGCGGAATCGCGCGATGATGCGGACGAGCTCCGTGGTGTCGGCATCCGACAGCCCCGGATCCTCGAACACCTCGGTGTTCAGGGCCACGGTCGCGCGTTCCACCAGGTCGCGGCCTCTGTCGGTGAGCACGAGCATCGCCGCCCGGCCGTCGCCAGGATGGGGCTCCCGCGAGACGAGGCCGTCGCGGGCGAGCCGGTCGACGGTGTTCGTGACACTGGTCGGATGCACCTGGAGGCGAGCGATGGCGCTGGCCATCGGCATCCGTCCCTCCCTCGTGAAGCCGAGCAGGCGCAGCATCTCGTACCGGGCGAACGACAGGCCGAAGGGCTTGAGGGTCGTGTCGATGCGCGCGAACAGCAGCTGCTGCGCGCGGATGATCGAGGTGACGGCGGTCATGCCGGCCGCCGCCGGCGCCCAGCCGTGGGCGATCCACTGGCGCTTGGCTTCGGCGATCGGGTCGACCGGAAGACGCTTGGGTACTGCCATGACGACCTCCTCTCTTTACCGTAGCGGTCGGCAAGTCCCCCTTCCGCTCACCAGTGTGTATACATTCTGCGTGTCTCCGGCCGCTCGCTACAGGCGCGCAACTCTCGATTGGGTACATTACGCGCCGCACCATAAACTCGTCCCAGCGTGAGGAGATCGTATGAAGATCGTCGTCCTGGTCAAAGAAGTCCCGGATACCTACGGGGACCGCAAACTGTCGCTGGAGACCGGCCTGGCCGATCGCGCCGCGAGTGACACCGTGCTCGATGAGATCGGTGAACGAGCGCTGGAGGTGGCGTTGTCGTATGCCGACAAGACGCCGGGCACCGAGGTGGTGGTGTTGTCGATGGCGCCGGAGTCGGCGCACGCGACGGTCCGCAAGGGGCTCGCGATGGGCGCGGGGTCGGCGGTGCAGGTCGTGGACGAGGCGCTGCTGGGTGCCGATCTGGGATTGACGGCGGAGGTGCTGGCGGCGGCACTGCAGCGCACCGGGTTCGATCTGGTGATCGCGGGCAACCAGTCCACCGACGGCGTGGGCGGCGTGCTGCCGGTGATGATCGCGGAGATCCTCGACGTGCCGAGCGCGACGTACCTGAGCGCGGTGGACATCGGCGAGGATGCCGTGTCGGGCACGCGCGCGTCGGACGGTGCGACGGCTCAGGTGTCGGCGGCGCTGCCGGCGGTGATCTCGATCACGGAGGCGCTGCCGGATGCCCGGTTCCCCAACTTCAAGGGCATCATGGCGGCGAAGAAGAAGCCGTTCGAGACGTTGTCGCTGGCCGAGCTGGAGGTGGAGCCGCACGACCCGGACGCGTCGCGGTCGATCGTGATCGGGCTCAGCGAGAAGCCGCCGCGGCAGGCGGGTGTGAAGATCGTCGACGAGGGCGACGCCGGGCAGCAGCTCGCGGAGTTCCTCGTTCAGAACCGGCTTGCGTAAGGGACGTGCCATGACGTTTGCAGATGACTCGATCCTGGTCTTCCTCGACACCACGCCCTCGGGCGCTCTGGCGAAGTCCGCCGCGGAGCTGCTGGGTGCGGCCAAGCTGGTGGGCACGCCGGTCGCGGTGGTCGTGGGCGATGAGAAGCTGGCGGCGGATGCTGCCGCCCTGGGCGCGGTCACGGTGCTGGTCGCCGCGCCCGGCGAGGGCCTGAGCGTGCCTGCGGTGGACGCCCTGACGTCGGCGGCCGACGAGGTGCGGCCGGACGCGGTGCTGGTGTCGCACTCGATCGAGGGCCGCGAGGTCGCGGGCCGGTTCGCGGCGCGCACCCGGTCGGGGCTCGCGGTGGACGCGGTCGGCGTCTCACGGGACGCGGAGGGTGTGGTCGCGCACCACTCGGTGTACGGCGGCGCGTACAACGTGGACGCCGCGGTGACGTGGGGTGCGCCGGTGATCACGATCCGGCAGGGATCGGTGGATGCTCGTGCCGACGCGGTCGCGGATCCCACGGTGGAGACGCTCGAGGTGCGGGCGTCGGGTCGCAAGGCGGCGACGGTGTCGTCGGTCGAGCAGGCCGTGGTGTCGTCGACGCGTCCGGAGCTGCGGGGCGCGGCGAAGGTGGTCTCGGGCGGCCGCGGTCTGGGCTCGGAGGAGAAGTTCGCGCTCGTCGAGGAGCTCGCCGACACCCTCGGTGCGGCGGTGGGCGCGTCGCGCGCCGCGGTCGACGCCGGGTACGTGCCCTACGCCTACCAGGTCGGACAGACCGGGGTGTCGGTGGCGCCGCAGCTGTACGTGGCGCTGGGCATATCGGGGGCGATCCAGCACAAGGCCGGCATGCAGACGGCGAAGACGATCGTCGCGATCAACAAGGACGCCGACGCGCCGATCTTCGAGATCGCGGACTTCGGTGTGGTGGGCGACCTGTTCCAGGTGGTGCCGCAGCTGATCGCCGCCCTCGAGGCGAAGAAGGCGTAAAGCGGATGGCGACGTACGGTTCTGCGGTGCGGCGCGGTCTGCCGCGCACCCCCGGCGGCCAGCCGTGGCCGCCCGCCGCCCAGGCCCCGATGACGAACGGCAACGGTTCGGCGGCCGCGCCGGCCGCCGGGGCGGGCGAGGCGCCGGTCGCCGGGTTCGCGCCGGTCGACGCGCCGGGCGCCGCGCCGGGCGCGGGGCCCGTCGAGGTGGCGCGTCACGCGGGATCGGATGCCGCCACCCCGCGTGTCGTGACACCTGAGGCGCCCGCCGCCGCGGCGGCCGGCGGGCGTGCGATCCGTCGCGGCCTGCCGCGTGTGCCCGGCGGTGAGCCGTGGCCGCCGGCATCCGCGATCCCCGCCGCGGCGAAGCTGGCGGCGAAGGGGTCGGCTGTGGCCGCGACCGAGGCCCCGGAGCGGTCGGAAGCGACACCTTCGCAGGCCGTGACCCCCGTGGAGGTGGCGCCCGTGGTCGCTGCGAGCACGGCGACCCGGCCCGAGGCGACACCTTCAGAGGCCGCGGCTCCGGTGGAGGTGGCCGCCGTGGTGACGCAACACGCCGGTGGGAAGGCGCTGCGGCGCGGGCTGCCGCGCACCCCCGGCGGGGACCCGTGGCCCCCGGCCGGGTTCGCGCCCGCCGCTCCCGCCGCGCCGGCCGCGCCGGCCGCTCCCGCACCCGTGCCGGTGACGGATGCCGCACCCGCGCCGGCTGCGCAGGCACGGGCGGGATCTGCGGCCGGGGTGGCAGCATCCGTCCCCGCCGCGGCCGTGCCCGCCGCGGCCGGGGTGGCAGCATCCGTCCCCGCCGCGACCGTGCCGGCCACGGCGACCGGCGTGCCGCTGGACCGTCCGCTGCCGTTCACCCGCACCGTGTGGGCGGGCGCGAACGCGCACACCAGGCCTGCTCCCCGGCCCGAGCCGGAGCGGATCGGCCCGTTCACGAAACTGCAGTGGGCCGGTGCGGTGATCGTCGGCGGCGCCGGACTGCTGATCGCCGCCGGCCTGGCCGTGCTGGCGGTGCGCTGGTTCTTGAGCCTGGAGGTCATGCAGGACTTCCTCGCCACCTACCCGGGTGAGTACCACCTGCCCGAGGGGGCACCGGTCGGGTTGCCGGCGTGGCTGGGCTGGCAGCACTTCTTCAACGTGTTCCTGATGGTGCTGATCATCCGCTCGGGCCTGCGGGTGCGCACCGAGAAGAGGCCCAGCGTGTTCTGGTCGCCGCGCAACAACGGCCGGCGCAAGATCAGCCTGAACCTGTGGTTCCACCAGTCGCTCGACATCCTGTGGCTGGTCAACGGGGTCATCTTCGTGGTGCTGCTGTTCGTCACCGGGCAGTGGATGAGGATCGTCCCCACCAGCTGGGAAGTGATCCCCAACGCCGTCAGCGCGGCCCTGCAGTACGTGTCGCTGGACTGGCCGACCGAGAACGGCTGGGTGAACTACAACGCGCTGCAGCAGCTGGCGTACTTCGCCACAGTGTTCATCGCCGCCCCGCTGGCCGCGATCACCGGCGTGCGCATGTCGGGCGTGTGGCCCAAGAATGCCGCTGGCCTGAACAAGGCGTACCCGGTGGAGTGGGCCCGCGCGGTGCACTTCCCGGTGATGCTGTACTTCGTGGCGTTCATCGCGATCCACGTGTTCCTGGTGTTCGCCACCGGGGCGCTGCGCAACCTCAACCACATGTACGCCGCGCAGGGCAGCGTGGACCCCGACGCCTACGCCGACAACTGGACGGGGTTCTGGTTCTTCGCCCTGTCCCTCGTCGTCATCGCCGCCGCCTGGATCGCCGCCCGCCCGCTCGTGCTGGCACCGATCGCCCGGCTGTTCGGAAAGGTCTCCGGGCGCTGACCCGGCGACCGGTGCAAAGGCGGGACGCATGACCGAACCGGTCGAGCAGTGGACGACCCTCGTCACCCGTGTGCGGGCGTCCAACCCCGGGCCGATGACGCTCGACGGCACCAACTCGCTCGTGATCCGCGCCCCCGGCCACGACGGCGTCGTCGTCGTGGACCCGGGGCCGGAAGAGCCGGAGCACCTGGAGCGGCTGGCCGGTTACGCACCCGTCGAGCTGATCCTGGTGACGCACCACCACCGGGACCACACCGAGGGGATCGGCACGCTCGTGGCGATGACGGGTGCCCCGGTGCGCGCGTGGGACCCGGCCTTCTCCCGCGACGCCGCGCCGCTCGGCGACGGCGAGCGGCTGGACGTCGCCGGCACCCGCATCCGGGTCGTGGCGACCCCCGGCCACACCCGGGACTCGATCTCGCTGCATCTGCCCGACGACGCCGCGCTCGGCCGTTCCCCGCTCGACAGCCCTCGCGCCGGCGGAACGATGGTGACCGGCGATACGATCCTCGGTCGCGGCACGACCGTGATCGTGCATCCCGACGGCGCCGTGGGCCCATACCTGGACTCGCTCGACACCCTCGAGGGGTTCGGCGCCATCCCCGCTCTCCCGGCGCACGGGCCGATGCTCCCCGACCTCGCCGCGATCTGCCGGCACTACCGGGGTCATCGGCAGCTGCGCCTCGACCAGATGCGCGACGTCCTGCGGTCGCTCGGCGCCGCGCCCGCCGACGATCCCGCGCTGGTCGACGTCGTCGTCGACCATGTGTACGGCGAGATCGACCCCGAGGTGCGCTTCGCCGCGGTGGCGTCCACCCGCGCGCAGCTGGAATATCTCGCCGCGATCCTGTGATCACGCCGGTCGGCGCGGTGCGCTCGACCGGGGGATAACCCGAAGGCAAGACTCGGGATGGCTCAGGCGCGCCGGCCGCCGCGCGCGCCTACCGTAAGGGGCATGACCTCCTCGGACTCTCCCTCCGTCCGCCCGGTGACGCGGCCCGCACAGGTGGCGGGCGCGATCGCGCAGCTGGCGGCCCTCGGCGTCGTCGGCGCGGCGGCCTTCTCCCTCCTGTTCACCCTGCTGGGCCTCGGCGTCGGCCTCCTCTTCGTCGTCGGCATCGGCCTGCTGGTGCTGGTGGCCCTCGTCTACGTGCTGTTCGCGCTCGGCTGGCTCGAGACGCAGCGCGTCGACGGCCTCTACCGCTTCGGCCTCCCGCCGCTGCGGCCCCGATCCAGCGGACGGCCCGGCTTCGGCGGCTGGCTGCGCACCCTGTGGCTCCAGACCATCGACCTCGGAACATGGCGGGCGATCGCCGACCTCGCGATCGCCACGATCCTGGGCTGGGTCGTGGTCGCGCTCGCCGGACTCCTCGTCTCGGGCGCCGTGCTCGCGTTCGCGCCGCTGTTCGCCGAGGCGAGCTCGGTGCGCCTCGCCCGGACGGGCATCGAGGTGCCGGTCTCGTGGGCGGTGCCCGTCGGCATCGTCGCCGTGCTCGTCTCGGCCGCCGGCATCATCGGACTCGGCGTGCTCCACGGCATCATCGCCCGCGCCATCATGGTCCCCTCGCGCGAGGCCCAGCTCGCGGAGGCGGCCCGCACCTCCAGCCGGCAGCACGCCGGCGCCGTGCGCGCCGCCGATGTGGAGCGCACGCGCATCGAGCGCGACCTCCACGACGGCGTCCAGCCCCGGCTGGTGTCGGTGGGCATGACGCTCGGCCTCGCGCAGCAGAAGATCGACGCCGACCCCGAAGCAGCGAAGGCCCTCATCACCGAGGCGCACACCTCGACCAAGGCGGCCATCACCGAGCTGCGGCAGCTGGCCCGCGGCATCCACACGTCCGTCCTCGACGATCGCGGACTCGACGCCGCGCTGTCGGCCCTCGTCGCCCGCTCGGTGGTGCCGGTGCACATGGACGTGCGGCTCGACGGGCGCTGCAGCCGCGACACCGAGGCGGCGGCGTACTTCGCGATCGCCGAGGCGCTCACGAACGCCGCGAAGCACAGCCGGGCGACCGAGGTCCGGCTGGTGGTGCGGCTGCGTGAGCCGGGCGTGCTGTGGGCCCGGGTCGAGGACAACGGCGTGGGCGGCGCCCGCGTCGTTGCCGGCGGCGGCCTCGACGGGATCGTCAACCGCGTCCTCGCGGCCGGCGGCGAGGCCCGCATCGACAGCCCGGCCGGGGGACCCACCAGCGTGGAGGTGAGCATCCCGTGCGCATCCTGATCTGCGAGGACTCGGCGCTGCTGCGCGCCGGCCTCGTGCGCGTGCTCGAAGACGCGGGCCACGAGGTGGTCGCGGCCCTGCCCGACGCGGCGAGCCTCGATGAGACGGTCGACCGCACCGGCCCCGAGCTCTGCATCCTCGACGTCCGCCTCCCCCCGACGTGGACCGACGAGGGCATCCGCGCCGCGATGGGACTGCGGGCCCGCCTCCCGGAGCTCGCGGTGCTCGTGCTCTCGCAGTACGTCGAGGAGCGCTACGCCGCCGACCTCATCTCGTCCCGCGGCGGGGCGATCGGCTACCTGCTGAAAGACCGCGTCGCCGACGTCGGCGACTTCCTGGAGGCGATCGAGCGGATCGCGGCAGGCTCCACGGTGCTCGACCCGGAGGTCGTGGCGCAGCTGCTCAGCCGGCGGACCAGGGACGAACGGATGCTGCGCCTCACCGAACGCGAGTCGTCCGTGCTGGCCCTGATCGCCGAGGGCCGCTCCAATCAGGCGATCGCGAAGACGCTGCACATCACGGAGGGCAGCGTCGAGAAGCACATCACGGCCGTCTTCCAGAAGCTGGACCTCGAACCCGACGAATCGGGCAACCGCCGTGTGCTGGCGGCGCTCGCCCACCTCGAGCACGGCGGCGCCACGCCGCCCGCTCCCATCCCACCCAGCGGCCGCGGGCCGCAGACAGGAACGAACCGATGAGCACGACCGTCACCCCTCCGCCGTCGACCCCCGCCCCTCCGCCCCCGGCGCCCGGGCGCCCCGCCGATGACCCGCGTCGGCCCGACGGCGGGTCCCGCGTGGTCGCGATCATCGTGATCGTGATCGGCGTGATCGTGCTCGTGGGCGCGATGATCTCGGCCGCCGTCGGCACCATCGCGTCGGCATCCGTCCACACCACCACGCACAGCGTCGATGCCGCCGGTGTGAACGAGCTCGCCGTCGACACGGCGGCCGGCAGCCTGCGCGTCGAGTTCGCCGACGTGCGCGAGGCCGAGCTCGAGGTCACCGGATCGTGGGGCGCGAACGACTGGCGTCTCGAGCGCACGGGCGACACCCTGGAGGTGTCTTCGCCCGACCGCTTCCGCTGGTTCGGCTGGGGCGGATGGTTCGGCGATCAGCGCACCGACGGCGTGCTGCGCCTGCCTTCGTCGCTCGAGGGCCTCGACGCCGACATCTCGCTCGCGGCCGGCGACTTCCAGGCCGACGGCGACTTCGGTGCGCTGGGCCTGTCGCTCGCGGCCGGGTCGTTCGACGTCTCGGGTGCTGCCGAGTCGGTCGTGGCCGACGTCAGCGCCGGCCGCGGCACCCTCGAGATCGACGGGGCGAGCACCGCCGACCTGACGGTGAGCGCCGGGGCGCTCGACGCCGCTCTGACCGGAGCCCAGCCGGACTCGGTCGAGATCGACGTCAGCGCCGGCTCGCTGAACCTCACGGTTCCCGAGGGGGAGTACGACGTCGACTCCGACGTCTCAGCCGGGGGCTTCGACAACGGCATCGGCTCGACGCCCGGCGCATCCAGCACGATCCAGGTGCAGGTCTCGGCAGGCGAGGCCGTGCTGAAGTCCTCCCGCTGACGTCCGGGGCGGCGGCAGGGCCGGGCGCCCGCCGAGAAGCCACGTACGCGGTGAGAAATCACCGCGCGCGTGGTTTCTCCGCGCGGCTGCGGCTTCTCGCCGACACAGCCCTTCAGCCGGAGACGGATGCCGCGCCGGCGGCGAAGCCCGCGGCGTAGGCCTCGTCGGCGCCGACGCGGAACATGTCGCGCTCCAGCGGGCGCACGATGGAGCGCGCGCCCGGCAGATCCAGCCCCCCGACGAGGTCGCCTCGCCCGCGGACGACCGCGACCGGCCGCCGGGAGGCCTTGCCCTTGACGAGGTCCGCCGCCGCTGCCAGCTCGTCGGCGACGCACGGCATGGTGACGACGAGCGGCCGGCCCTCGGCATCCGTTCCGCCGCGCAGGTCTTCGAAGACCTGCACGCCGCCGGCGCCGATCGCGTGGTCGGTCTGGCCCTCCCGCCACGCGCGGCCGAGGGTGTCCGAGACGATGACGCCGACCCGCAGGCCAAGTCGCTCGCGCAGGCCGGCCGCGATCGCGCGCGCGGATGCGTCGGGGTCGAGCGGCAGCAGCAGCACGGTGCCCTCGGGGGTGTTCGACGCATCCACGCCGGCGGCGGCCGACACCATGCCGAGACGGTTCTCGACGATGCGGGTGGTGAAGCCCGTGGGACTCGTGCGGGATGCCACGACCCGCACCGTCTCGGCGGTGATGGCGTCTTCGCGGTCGTCGGCGGTGACGAAGCGCCCCTCGGCCTTCGACACGATCTTCGAGGTGACGACCAGGATGTCGCCGTCGGCGAGGTCGCCAGCCGCCGCCCGGGCGATGAGGTCCACGAGGTCGGCCCCCGCCTCGATCTCGGGGATTCCCTCGAGAGGCCAGACGGTGAGAGCGGTGCGGGGAGGCATGTCTCCAGTCTTCCCGATCGGGGAGCTCGATCGCGCCGTCCCGGGGAAACGCGGGGGGCGTGCCCGGCCAACCGGACACGCCCCCAGACAGCGATGGATCAGCGCACGAAGCGCACCTCGGTGAGCGTCTCGCCGAGGAAGGGCTCGGTGTGCGTGGCGCCGTCGAGCGTGAACCCGTTGCGGGCGTAGAAGCGGTGCGCGCGGGGGTTGTCGTCGGCGACCCACAGATAGAGTCCCTCGGCCGGCTCGACGACCGCGTCGAAGAGCCTCTGGCCGATGCCGGTGCCGTGGAACTGGTCGAGCAGGTAGATGAAGTAGAGCTCGCGGAATCGCGGGGCGTCCTTGTCGCGGGCCGGACCGGAGCCGGCGAAACCGACGATCTCGCCGTTCACGAGGGCGGCGAACATCTTGAACTCGGGGCCCTGGACCGCCCAGTGCGTCCAGAGCTCGGCGAGGCGCTTGGGTGAGACCGCCTCCAGGGCGGCGCGGCTGATGAGGTGGTCGTACGTCTCGTGCCAGCACGTCGCGTGCACGCGACCGAGGGCCTCCGCATCGACGTCCCGCACCGGACGGACGACGATGTCGGTCTGGGTTTCGGCTTCCATGGGCCAGACTCTACGCGGCTCGGCGCGAGACCCGAAATCGAGCCGACACCCGGTGGACAACCCCCTGGCGAACGGATGCCGCCGCCCCTGCGCAACTCGGAGAACCACGGTCCCGCGACTGTCGGAAATCGACAACCGACTCGGCATGCTCCGCGAGGATCGCTACGATCGCACCTCGTGAACGTGCTCTGGCGGACCCTGATCGTGATGCTCACCGCGCGCCGGCGCATGCGCCGCGGGGGGCGGCTGGGCCCGACCGAGATCGGACGTGTCCGGCTCACGACGCTCCCCACCGACATCGACCTCCTGCGGCACATGAACAACGGCCGCTATCTGTCGCTGTTCGACCTGGGACGCTGGGACCTGCTCGTGCGCACGGGGCTGTGGGACGTCATGAAGGCCCGCGGCTGGTACGCCGTGGTGTCGAGTGAGACGGTGACGTTCCGCAAGTCGCTGAACCTCTGGCAGCGGTTCGACCTCGAGTCGCGGATGATCGGGCACGACGACAAGGCGGTCTATCTCGAGCACCGCGCCGTCGTCGACGGCGAGGTCTACGCCCGTGCGATCATCCGGGCCCGCATGATGAAGCGGTCCGGCGGGACGCTGTCGCACGAAGAGCTGTTCGCGGCCGTCGGGCGACCGGAGGGCGTGCCAGAGGTGGAGGAGTGGGTGCACGAGTGGGCCGCGGCATCCGCTCTGCCCCCCACGCGTGCCGAGGCGCCCAGCGTCTGGCGCTGACGCCCGGGGCCTTCGCGGCCTGGCGGACCGGTCAGCTCAGGTTCATCAGGCGCCGGAAGGTCCGTCGGGTTCAGGTACGAGCGTCAGCCCGCCCGGAGAGTTCGCCGACTTGGTGAGCGCCTCGATCCACCCGGGATTGAGCCGCGGCTGCCGCCCGCCGAAGTACTCGAAGGTGAGCGAGACGCTGGGGCTCAGCCAGATCGACGTGCGGCCCAAGCCGCTGCGCTGCGGATCGGTCCAGGTGAACGGGAAGGACTCGCCTCGGCGCAGCTTGGCCCAGATGACCGTCTGCAAGTGCGCGAGAACGCGATCGTCGAAAGAACTGGTGACCCGAGAGTCGTAGGTGAGGGTGCCCATCGCCTCTAGATTAGCCGTCGCGGCGGTCATCGCGGCGATCCGAAACGGGTATTCCGACGACGCGGTGGCGGATTATACGCATTCTTGCGCTCCGTGTCTGGTGTTGCACCGCGCGGCTCGCTCGCCGACCCTGGTGGAATGGTCAGTTCGCCCCAGCTCACACGGGACCTGCGTACGGCGCTGTCGGCGGGAGAGTTGTCGATCGCGTTCCAGCCCCAGTACGACCTTCAGTCGTCCACCGAGCCGGGGCTCTTGTCACCGTCGCCGGTCGCAGTCGAAGCTCTCTGCCGGTGGAGGCATTCGCTTCTGGGCACCGTCTCGCCCGAACGGTTCATCCCTCTCGCCGAGCACGGGAACTTCCTCGACGAGGTGGACGCGCACGTCTTCGGGCGCGCCGCGGAGACGGTCGCCCGGTGGCGCAGTGCGGGTCATGCCGTGGGACTCGCGGTGAACGCGTCCCCGGCTCATTTCTCGACGGCTTACGCCGACGCGGTCATCGCGCGCCTCGACGAGATCGACCTCGACCCGCGCGCCGTGACGATCGAGATCACCGAGGCCCCCCTGCCGCAGCTGCGCCCGCCGATGCTCTCGGCGATCGAGTCGCTCCAGGCGGCGGGTGTCGCCATCTCGGTGGACGACTTCGCCGCGGTGGACACCACCGTCGGGATGCTCGAGACGATTCCCATCGACGAGGTCAAGATCGACCGCTCGCTCACACAGCGAACGGATTCCGCAGCCGACGACGTGATCGCAGCCGTCGTGGCCAGCAGCGCCGACCACGGCTGGCGGGTGGTGGCCGAAGGGATCGAGACCCTGGCCGACCTCGAGCGTTCCGTCGCGCGCGGCTGCGACCGCGGACAGGGTTTCCTGTGGGGGCAGCCGCTTCCGGTCGAGGGAATGGAAGAGCTGCTCGTCGTCCCGCACTGAGTCGTCCGGCCCGGCGACGCTCGTCAGCCGCCC
The DNA here is from genome assembly GCF_049912955.1 of Microbacterium sp. E-13. Classification (GTDB taxonomy): domain Bacteria; phylum Actinomycetota; class Actinomycetes; order Actinomycetales; family Microbacteriaceae; genus Microbacterium. The sequence continues at coordinate 3,669,874 of NZ_CP183973.1, read as the reverse complement.
GAGGCTCGCGCGCGCCGCGCCTCAGCGCCTCAGAGTTCGTAGTCGGGGACGTCGTCCACCGGCTCGTCGGACTGCGGACCGGAGTCGCCGACCTCGAACTGCGACCACGTCACCGGCATGCCGGGGGAGAACAGGATGTCGACGCCTGGGCCCCCGCGCAGCGGGGGGACGTTGACGTAGCCGCCGCCGGCCTTGATCGCCTCGAGGATCTTGCCCTTGAGCTCGGAGACGGGGTCGGGGAGGAAGTAGTCGCGTCCGTCGACGGTCAGTCTGTTCACGATCGCCATGGCCCCACAGTACCCCGGCCCGGGGCGCCGTAGGATCGAAGCGTGGGCACACTTCACTACGGCTCTCCGCCGGCGTCGTTCAAGATCGACGATCGCACCCTCGCGCACGTCGAACTGGTCATCATGGCCAAGCTCCGTCGCCGGGAGAACCTGTCCTTCGCCATCGTCGACGAGAAGACGTCGCTGCGTCAGGCGCTGTGGATCTCTCCCGTGACCACGCTGCGCTTCGAGTACGACGCCCCCATGCCCGAGATCAACCGGCTGTGGCTGCAGGAGCTCGTCGACACGGCGAACTCGTCGAGCGGCCTGCGCATCGTTCCCGAGCCGGAGCTGCCGGAACGCTGAGCCCTCCGACGCCGGCCGAGACCGCTGGCGTCACGGTGCCGACGCCGCCCCCGGGTCACGCTGAGACGCGGCCCCCGCCGTCGCGCTTGGCCCGGTACATGGCCGCGTCCGCGGCATCCAGCAGCTCCGCCGGTGCGATGCCCCGCTCGGCGGCGACGATGCCGGCCGACCCGTGCACACGCACCTCGGCATCCCGCACGACGATGGGCTCGGTGATCGCCGCCAGTGCCCGGCTGGCGATCACGGCGGCTTCTTCGGGCCCGGCGTCCACGCACACGATGACGAACTCATCCCCGCCGAGCCGTACGACGACGTCCGAGCTGCGGGCCGCGCCGCTGAGGCGCCGGCCGATGGTCGCGAGCACCGCATCTCCCATCTCGTGGCCGTGGCTGTCGTTGACCAGCTTGAAGCCGTCGAGGTCGAAGAAGACCACCGCGACCGGCTTTCCGGAGCCGACCAGCTCGTCCAGCCGGTCGTACAGGAACCGGCGGTTGTGCAGCCCGGTGAGGGCGTCCCGCAGGGCCAGCTCCGCCAGCTCCGCCTGCGTCCGCGCGGCGATGGCGGCGCGGATCTCGTCGCCGAGGTCGAAGGCATCCTGCGCGTGCTCGCCCCACGGCAGACTGCGGCCCGTGACGCTCTCGCGCCACGCCGAGAACGATCTCCGGGGCGACAGGGGCGAGTCGCGATTGCCGGGCCGCTGGTCGCCGAGCCAGTCGACGGTGCGCGAGACCTCGCTGCGCACGAAGACCAGGGCGTCGCCCTCCGCCCCGACCGGGACGACGAGGAGCCCGGTGACCCCGGGGATCTCCACCGCGAGCTCCGGCCGCTCCAGCGGGAGCGCCTCCGAGACGTGTCGTCCGGGGCCGAGCTCGTCGACGACGGCGAACAGGCGGTCGGGTGCGGGGACCACGCCGACGGTGTGGAGCTCCCCGCCGATCCGCAGCAGGGCGCCGTCGGCCGGCACGGCGTCGAGCACCGTCCGCTCGCCGCCCATGAGCACCGCGCCCGCGTCGGTGCGCCCGTAGATGGGGGCGATGAGCGCGATCCGCCGCTCGCGCGCCTCCAGCTGACGGCGCAGACGCCTGATCTGCTCGGCCGCCGCGAGCTGCGTGGCGACCTGCGTCGCCATGACCTCGAGGGCGCGTCGCAGGAGCACCGGCAGGCGCCGCGGCGTGCGGTGCGCGCAGGTGAACATCCCCACGAGGCGGTCGTCGACGACGATGCCGAACGACACCGTCGAGGCCTGCCCCATGTTCCGCATGAACTCCAGATGGTGGGGCGAGACGGCTCGCAGCTCCGTCACGCCCAGGTCGACCGGCGCCTCTTCGGGAAGCAGCGTCTGCAACGCCAGGCCCGGGTCGTCGGTGGACGCGATCACGCGCGAACGCTTCTCGATGTAGAGCGCCCGTGCCTGTGCGGGGATGTCGGATGCCGGGAAGTGGAGGCCGAAGTAGGGCTCCATGTCGGGTTCCCGCTCGTCGGCGACGACCTGCCCGTGGCCGTCGTCGTGGAACTGGTAGCACATGACCCGGTCGTAGCCGGTGATGTCCTTGATCTCGCGCGCTGCCGTGCGACGCAGCTCGCCGGGATCGGAGATCCCCGCCAGCCGCTGGATCGCGCTGACCACGCCGGTGCGCACGTAGTCCATGCCCGGCACGGCGGGTTCGAGCTCCAGGAGGAGGGGCGACGTGCCGCGATGCGCGATCACGTCGTAGACGGCTCCCTCGAACTCCCCGCGCACCGGGTCGAGCGCCGCGCCGTGGCCGATCGCCCAGGTGAGCACCTCGCTGCCCGCCTCGCGCAGGTCGCGACCGAGCCATTGCTCGGCGTTCTCACTGGCGACGACCACGACGCCGGTGGTCTCATCGATGCCGAACAGCACGCCGTGCGACTGGATGCGCCCGATGGTGCGGATGGGCTCCGCAGAGCACTGTTCGAGCCGGAGCAGCTCGGCATCGTCGCGGGGAGGGTCATCGTCGAACGTGAGCGAGGGAAGGTCTGTCAACGATGGCCCTTCGGTGCGCGGCGGGCGACGTGCCCGCGGCGAGGGATACAGCCTACGTGCGAGAACCCCGATGCGAACGCGAATGCGCGCATTGCGAACCGCGCCCGCGCGGCTAGCGCACGCGCGACGGCCGCGCAATGGGTTTGCGGCCCCTCGTCCGGCGCGGTTCGCTGACGGTGGTGGCGCTGGTACCCCCGCCGGCGCCGGAGGGAGGAGGGGACGTGGACACAACCACCCTCATCTGGATCATCGTCGGCATCGTGATCGTCATCGTGATCGTCGTGGTCGCGCTGCTCCTCACGAGCCGCGGGCGCCGCAACCGCCGCGCCGAAATGCAGCACGACCGCGCAGAGAAGCTCCGCGCCGACGCGCGGGAGTCGGAGATGAAGGCGCGCGAGCACGAGGCGGAGGTCGCGCAGGCTCGCGCCGACGCGGCTGCGGCCGCTGCGGCGGCCGAACAGGCCAAGGCCCGTGCCGCTCAGGCGTCGATCGACGCCGACAAGCGACTGGGCGACATCGACGAGCACGCGGCGGACGCCGAGAAGCATCGCGCGGAGCAGGAGAGGATCCTGCGCAAGGCGGACGACGTCGATCCCTACGTGAGCGAAGGAACCGCCACCCGCCCGGTAGCCGACGCGCAGGCGCGCGATGACGCACGGACGGATGCGCGTCAGGACGGGCGGGCGGATGTCCCGGCCGACGCGCGGGCCGACACCGGCCGCGACGTCCCGGCCGGCACCACGGCCGACACCACCCGCCGCGAGTATCGCGACGACGACGGCGTGACCGGGGTCGGCGCATCGCAGCGCGACGTCACCGCGGACGACGCGCCGCGGACCCGCCGCAACGACGGCGTCTGACCCTACGACGGGAGCGGGAACCCGGGCTCTGCCCGGGGGCCCGCTTCCTCGTCGCGGTCAGACGTCGTCGCGGGCGCTGGGCGGGAAGGCGTCGTGCAGCGCACGGCGAACTTCGACGATGCCGGCGCGCGGAGCCGACGAGGTGCGCTGTGCGGTGAAGATCTCGCGGGCCGGTCGCCCGGGCAGGTCGACCAGCCGCAGCCGCTCGGCCGACCCCTCCCACAGCAGATCCGGCAGCACGGCCACCGCCTGCCCCGCCGCCACCAGCCGCGCGTGGGCGGAGAGGTCGGCGAGCTCGTATCGCACATCGGGCTCGAATCCGGCGGCGCGGCACTGCTGCATCGCCCACAGGCGCGCGGCGGTGCCGGCGGGCTCCATGACCCAGGGCCGCTCGCGCAGGTCGTCGAGAGAGCGGGCCGGATCGCGGGATGCCACGGCCAGACGGATCGGGTCGGTGCCGAGCGTCTCGCGCTGAAGGCCGTCGGCGAGTTCCCGCGTGTGCCCCGGGTACTGCTCGGCGATGACGAGGTCGACGCCGCGCGCCGCCAGCTCGAAGAGCCCGGCCTCGGGCGGCATCTCGACGAGCTCGACGCGCAGGTGGGGTGCGCGCTCGCCGAGCAGCCGCAGCGCGGTGGGAACGATGGCCAGGGCCGCGGTCTGCATGACGGCGACCCGCACGGGCGCCAGCCCCGGGTGCAGGGACTCGAGCTCGCCCCGCGCCTGCTCGTCCAGGTCGAGGGCGCGCGCGGCGTGCGCGGCGAGCACCCGCCCGTGCTCGGTGAGCCTCACCCGGCGGCCCTCCGGCGCGAGCAGGGCGACGCCGGCTTCCTTCTCCAGCTGGGCCAGCTGCTGCGAGATGGTGGACGGGCTGTACGACAGGGCCTCAGCGACCGCCGCGAGGGTGCCGCGCAACGCCAGTTCGTGAAGCAGGCGCAGACGGCGGAGCTCGAACACGGTCATCCCATCGAAGATTTCGATCGATATTCATCGTAGACGATCGCTTTTCACGAATGGACGGATGCCGCACCCTGGACCCATGCCGCAGATGGAGCCGATCGCCGACGTGAAGGTGCAGGCTGGAGGCACGGAGCCCCACGACCTGATACCGGGAGTGCGAATGGAAGACCGATCCGAGCAGCGCCTGGCCGACGAGGCCGTCGCTCTGGCGCAGCGCTGGATCGCGGAAAGCGCCGAGGCCGAGGTCGACCCGGCGGCCGAGCGACTGGCGGGGGTGCTCAAGGATCCCCACGGCCTTCCTTTCACCATCGGGTTCGTCGACGGCGTCATGCGGCCCGAGAGCCTCTCGGCCGCGGCATCCCATCTCCACCGTGTCGCGCCCCTCGTGCCCGGGTTCCTGCCGTGGTACCTGCGGGGGGCGGTACGGGTGGGCGGTGCCGTGGCACCCGTGCTGCCCTCGCCGGTCGTGCCGATCGCGCGCCGCGTACTGCGCGAGATGGTGGGCCACCTCGTCGTCGACGCGCGCCCCGACAAGCTCGGGCCGGCCATCGCCGCGCTTCGCGAAAGCGGAGCGCGGCTGAACCTCAACCTCCTGGGCGAGGCGGTGCTCGGCGAGAAGGAGGCGATGCGGCGGCTCGACGGTATCCACGAGCTCATCCGCCGCCCCGACGTCGACTACGTCTCGGTCAAGGTGTCGGCCATCGCCAGCCACATCTCCATGTGGGCGTTCGACGAGGTCGTCGACAAGGTGGTGGAGCGCCTGCTGCCGCTCTACCTGACGGCGGCGTGCGACCCCTCGGCAGACGAAGGGCGCGACGGTTCGCCGGGCTCGCCGACCTTCATCAACCTCGACATGGAGGAGTACCGCGACCTCGACCTCACCATCGCGGTGTTCATGCGCCTGCTCGAAGACCCGCGTTTGCGCGATCTCGAGGCCGGAATCGTGCTGCAGGCGTACCTGCCCGACGCCCTGCCCGCGCTCGAGCGGCTCACGGCGTGGGCGCAGGAGCGGGTGGCCGCGGGCGGTGCGCGCATCAAAGTGCGCCTGGTGAAGGGCGCCAACCTGGCGATGGAGCGGGTCGATGCCGTCATGCACGGGTGGAACCTCGCCACGTACGACGCGAAGGTCGACTCCGACGCCAACTACATCCGCTGCCTGCGCTTCGCGCTCGACCCCGCGCGCACGGCGGCCGTCCGCATCGGCGTCGCCGGACACAACCTCTTCGACATCGCCTACGCCTGGCTGCTCGCCGGCGAGGCCGGGGTGCGCGACGATCTCGAGTTCGAGATGCTGCTCGGCATGGCGCAGGGTCAGGTGGAGGCGGTCACGCGCGAGGTCGGCCACGTGCTGCTCTACGTGCCGGTCGTGCGACCCGACGAGTTCGACGTGGCCATCAGCTATCTCGTACGGCGCCTGGAGGAGAACGCCTCGAGCGACAACTTCCTCTCCGCCGCCTTCGACCTCGCCGACGACCCGGCGATGTTCGAGCGGGAGCGCGACCGCTTCGTCGCCTCCCTCCGGCGCGCCGACGACGAGACCCTCGCGACCGGCCCCCGCCGTACGCAGGACCGCGGCGCCGAGGCCGAGGCCCTCGCAGCGGGCCCGGCCGCCGGCCCGTCGTCGCCGAGGGCGGACGCACGCATGCGTCGCGCTGCGGCCGCCGACGCGGGCCTCACCCAGGCCGTGATGGGCATCGCCCGATCGGCCGTGCCCGGCGACACCGCGCCGCTCGAGCGGTCGGTGCCCGAGCAGGTCTTCGGCGCCGAGGCGTTCGTCGAGACCGCGATCTTCGCGCCGCGCGAGGGTTCCGCGCGCGCCGCGGGCGCCCCCGGGTTCCGGAACACGCCCGACTCCGACCCCGCCCTCCCCGGCAACCGGGCGTGGGCGCGCAGCATCCTGTCCCGCATCGAGTCGTCCCACGCGGGCGACGCCACCGTCGAGGCGGCCCTGGTCTCGGACGAGCCCCGACTGCGGCGCATCATCGCCGGGGTGCGGGATGCCGCCGCCGCGTGGGGTGCGCTGCCGGCGGCGGAGCGCTCGGGCGTGCTCACGGCCGCCGCGCACGCCCTCGAGGCCCGACGCGGCGAGCTCATCGAGGTCGCGGCCTCCGAGACGGGAAAGGTCTTCGCCGAGGCCGATGTCGAGGTGAGCGAGGCGGTCGACTTCGCGAACTACTACGCCGCGACCGCGCGCGAGCTCGATCGCGTGAGCGGAGCCGTCTTCGAACCGGCTCGCCTCACGGTGGTCACCCCGCCCTGGAACTTCCCGATCGCGATCCCCGCCGGCGGCGTGCTGGCGGCGCTCGCCGCGGGCTCGGGCGTGGTCTTCAAGCCCGCCCCGCAGGCGCGGCGCTGCGCCGCCGTCGTCGCCGAGGCGCTGTGGGAGGCCGGCGTCCCGCGCGAGGTGCTCGCGCTCGTCGACATCGACGAAGGCGGCCTCGGGCAGACGCTGCTCTCGCACCCCGGCGTCGACCGGGTGATCCTCACCGGCGCGTGGGAGACCGCGGCGCTGTTCCGCTCGTGGCGGCCCGACCTCCCGCTGCTCGCCGAGACGAGCGGCAAGAACGCCATGATCGTCATGCCGACCGCCGACCTCGACCTCGCGGCATCCGATCTCGTCAAGAGCGCGTTCGGGCACGCGGGCCAGAAGTGCTCCGCGGCATCGCTCGCGATCCTCGTCGGCCCCGTGGGGCACTCGCGTCGCTTCGCACGTCAGCTGGTGGATGCTGCGACCTCGCTCCGCGTCGCACCGCCGTCCGATCCGCTCAGCGAGGTAGGGCCGGTCGTCGAGACGCCGCGCGGCAAGCTCGAGTGGGCCCTCACGACCCTCGAGGAGGGGGAGTCCTGGCTCGTCGAACCCCGGCCGGTCGACGCAGGGCCGGAGTACGCCGGCCGGCTGTGGACGCCCGGGATCCGAACGGGTGTCCAGCCGGGCTCGCGCTTCCACCGCGAGGAGTTCTTCGGGCCGGTGCTCGGGATCATGCACGCCAGCTCGCTCGCCCACGCCATCGAGCTGCAGAACGCCGTCGCGTACGGGCTGACCGCCGGCCTCTACACGCAGAACCCCGATGACCTCGCCGTCTGGCTCGACCGCGTCGAGGCCGGCAACCTCTACGTCAACCGCGGCATCACCGGTGCCATCGTGCAGCGGCAGCCCTTCGGCGGCTGGAAGCGCTCCTCGGTGGGCGCCGGCGCGAAAGCCGGCGGGCCGAACTACCTCGTGGGCCTCGGCCGCTGGCGGGCGACCTCGGGGGCTCCGGCATCCGCGACGCTGCACCTGCGAGGACTCGACACGCGCATCGCGTCGCTCATCGAGGCGGCGCAGCCGTCGCTGGACTACGAGGCGTTCGAGTGGCTCCGGCGCGGGGCGCTCTCGGACGCCATCGCCTGGGACCGGGAGTACGGGCAGGTGAAGGATGTCTCGGGCCTCGGCGTGGAGCGCAACCTGTTCCGCTACCGTGCGATCCCCTCGGTGGCGCTGCGGGCGACCGCCGATGCCCCGTGGCACGCGGTGCTGCGCGTCGTCGTGGCCGGTCTCCGCGCCGGCTCGGCGCTGACACTCAGCGCCCCCGTGGGCCTCCCGGCCGCCGTGCGGCGCGTGCTCCTGCAGGAGGACGTCGCCGTCTATGTCGAGACCGACGAGCAGTGGGTGGAGCGCCTCACGGCCGACGACATCGTGGCGGCGGCCGCCGACGCCGACCCGGCGCCCCGCCCGTCCCGGGTTCGGCTCATCGGCTCGCCGGCGTCGGTGGCCGCGCTGCACCAGGCGGTCGCGCACGCGGTCGAGGGCGACCCCGACCTGGCGATCTACGACAACGAGGTGACCACAGCCGGACGGCTCGAACTGCTCCCGTTCCTGCACGAGCAGTCGGTGACGATCACCGCGCACCGTTTCGGCAACCCCGATCCCTGGTCGGCGTCGGTGATCTGAGGCCTCCTGCCCGGCCCCGCGTCTGCGGGCTCTGCGGCCCGGGGTGCGGGGTTGGAAGTGGCGGTTGTGGTCGGGTGGCGGCGCGGGGGGCGGGCGTTCCTGCCACCTTGACCCGGGGTGCGGGGCTGGAAGTGGCGGGTGTGGTCGGGTGGCGGCGCGGTGGGCGTGCGTTCGCGCCACCTGGGGCCGGGGCGAGCGTTCCTGCCACCTTGGCCCGGGGTGCGGGGCTGGAGGTGGCGGTTGTGGTCGGGTGGCGGCGCGGGGGCTCAGCGGTCCCGTGAGGAGCGCACTACTCGTCGGTGGTGGCGAAGCCCGTCGATTCGCGACGAACGATGCGGAACTCGGGCTTGAACGTCTCGGGCGGCCGACGTTCGCCCTTCTCGTTGATCCGCTCGATGAGGCGGTCCACCGCGATCGCGGCGATCTCGTCGCGGCCCGGGTCGACGGTCGTCATCGAGGGAACCGAGTACTTGCTCTCGTCGATGTTGTCGAAGCCGATCACGGCGACGTCGTCGGGAACGCGCAGGCCCTCCTCGCCGAGGGCGCGGAGCACACCGAGCCCGAGCGTGTCGCTCAACGCGAAGACCGCATCGAACTCGATGCCCTCGCGAACCAGGAGGTGGGCCGCCGCCGCACCCCCGGCGCGGTTCCATCGAGCCATCTCGGTGGGGCGCACGAGAGCGGGATCCAGCTCGATGCCGGCCTGCTCCAGCGCGCGAAGGTAGCCTTTGAGGCGCAGATTGGCCGAGCTGGCCTCCTCGCCGCGGTGGAGGTCGGCGCCGATGATGGCGATCCTCCGGCGGCCGATCTCGAGAAGGTGCTCGACGGCGGCCTGGGCCGATGAGGTGTTGTGCATCGTCACGTGATCGGTCGGACCGCCGAAGATGCGCTCGCCCAGCAGGACCAGAGGTGCGTCGACGGGGAGCGCTTCGGCGTCCGCCTGGCCGAGGCCCACAGGACTGAAGAGCAGTCCGTCGAGGAAGCGGGGCCGGCTGGTCGACACCGCCAGGAGCTCGCTCTCCCGCTGACCGCTGGTCTGCTCGACCATGACGCCGAGACCGCGCTTCTCGGCCGCGCGGATCACCGCGTCCGCGAGCTCGGCGAAGTAGTTCTCGCGCAGCGACGGGACGGCCAGTCCGATCACGCCCGTGCGTCCTGACCGCAGGCCGCGCGCCGAGAGGTTCGGCCGGTAGTCCAGCTTCGAGATCGCCTCGTTGACCCGGTCACGTGTGCCCGGCCGCACATGAGGGTAGTCGTTGATGACATTCGACACGGTCTTGATAGACACGCCGGCCACCCGCGCGACGTCATGCATCGTCGGTCCCATCGATGCTCCCGCCTGCCGTTCAGAACCTCTGTACTCTACTGCCCGCCGCGCGTATATACCGACGCGCGCGCACATGCCCGGCAGCCGGGGCCGCGCCAGGAAAAAGCAACGTTGCAAACCAGTGTGTCGTCGCGGCCCCCGCCGCGCCGGAACTTTCGCGCAGGCGCCAGAAATTTCCCTCACGTCCTTGACACGCCGAAAGGGCGGTGGGAAAGTATCTACAACGTTGCTCTACAACGTTGTAGACCAACCGGGAGACGAGTCTCTTCCCCGAGCGGCTCAGAGCACCCGAACGGTCGTGCACCGACGAAGAAGTCCAGCAAACCGAAAGGAACTCCAGTGAAGACGAAGCCTGTCCTTGCTGCGATCATGACGCTCGCAGTGGCTGGTGCGCTCGCAGCCTGCACCGCCGGAGGTGGCGGTGACGGCGGCGACGGCGGTGGTGGCGGTGGTGACGCATCGAGCTGCACCAACGAGATCAAGAAGCCCGACGCCCCCGTCGTCACCCTGTGGGCGTGGTACCCGAACTCCGAGACCGTCGTCGACAACTTCAACGAGGCCAACGACGACGTCCAGGTGTGCTGGACGAACGCCGGCGCCGGCGGTGACGCCTACGACAAGTTCCAGACGGCCATCTCGGCCGGAAGCGGCGCCCCCGACGTCATGATGGTCGAGGCCGACCGCATCGCGACGTTCCAGGCGCAGAACGCCCTCGTGGACCTCTCCGACCTCGGCTACGAAGACGTGAAGGCCAACTTCAGCGATGGCGCCTGGAAGGACGTCTCGGTGGGTGACGGCATCTACGGCGCCCCGATCGACGGCGGCCCGATGGGCATGATCTACCGCACGGACGTCTTCAGCCAGTACGGCCTCACGCCGCCGACGACGTGGGAAGAGCTCGAGACGACCGCGCAGAAGCTGAAGGATGCCGGCGGACCGGTCTTCGCCAGCTTCGCCGCGAACCAGCCCGCCACCACCACCGCGTACTTCTACGGGAACGGCGCCGAGCCTTTCACGTACGACCCCGCGAACGAGGGTGAGATCGGCATCAAGCTCAACAGCCCCGAGATCAAGGAAGTCCTGGACTACTGGGACGGACTCGTCGACAAGGGCCTCGTCGGCACCGAGGACCAGTTCACCCCCGAGTACATCGCGGGCGTCATCAACGGCGACTACGCGACCTACCTCTCGGCCGCGTGGGCTCCCGGCTACCTGCAGGGTGCCGGCGTCGGTGAGGGCGCGGACGCGGGCGTGTGGGCTGCGGCCCCCATGCCGCAGTGGGACGCGAACAACCCCATCGCCATCAACTGGGGCGGCTCGGCCTTCTCGGTGAGCAGCCAGGCCAAGGACCCGGAGCTCGCCGCCAAGGTGGCGTTCGGGGTCTACGCCGACCAGGCGTCTCTCGACGAGGGGTGGCAGCAGCAGATCATCTTCCCGCTCAACGTCAACGTCCTCGACTCGCCGGAGTTCCAGGACTACGAGGTGCCCTTCTTCAGCGGCCAGCAGGCCAACAAGGAGGTGTACGTGCCGGCGGCCAACGCCTACAAGGGCATGACCTACACGCCGCTCGGACAGTACTACTACTCCGCGCTGACGAAGCAGCTCGCCGCCATCATCGATGGCTCGGCAACCGGCTCCGAGGCCGCTGACGCCCTCCAGAAGGATGTCGTGGCATACGCAGAAGAGCAAGGGTTCACTGTCACCGAGTGACCCTTGCCCGGGGGCCGGTCCGTGCTCGCGCGGACCGGCCCCCGGTCATCCCTTCTCACAGACCCGGGAGAAATCATGACCGCCACCACCGAGACTCCGGTCTCGAGCAAGCGCCGCAGGTCCACCTCGGTGCGTCAGAACCTGACCGGCTGGGCCTTCGTCGCACCGTTCGGCGTCATCTTCGTCGCCCTTCTCGTTCTGCCGATCGGCTACGCGCTCTACCTCAGCCTTTTCCAGAAATCGCTCATCGGAGGGACGAGGTTCGTCCTCTTCGGCAACTACGTCAAGGCGTTCAGCGACCCTTCCTTCCTCGGTGGGGTCGGGTTCGTGATCGCGTTCTCGCTCATCCTGATCCCGCTGCAGATGGCGATCTCGCTGGCGGCCGCGCTGATCCTCGACATCATGGTCACGCGCTTCGCCCGCTTCTCGCGCCTCATGATCTTCATGCCGTACGCCATCCCGGCGGTGATCGGCGCCCTGATGTGGGGATTCCTCTACAGCGACAACTTCGGCCCATTGGCGGAGATCTTCGAAAGTTTCGGCCGTCAGGCGCCTGATTTCCTGAGCAGCAGCCTCATCTTCTACGGACTGCTCAACATCGTGACGTGGCAGTGGGCGGGCTACTACATGATCATCATCTACGCCGCTCTCCAGGGCATCGACCCCACTCTGTACGAGGCCGCGCGGATCGACGGGGCGTCGCAGTGGCAGATCGTGCTCCGGCTCAAGATCCCGCTCGTCGCGCCCGCGCTCCTGCTGATCCTCGTCTTCGCTCTCATCGGAACGCTGCAGTTCTTCAATGAGCCGAAGATCCTGCAGAAGCTCGCGGCGGGCGCCATCCCGAACGACTTCACCCCGAACATGTACGCCTACCAGCAGGCGTTCTCGCTGGCGAACGCCAACTACGGGGCCACGATCTCGTTCGCGCTGGGCGCGGTCGTCTTCATCTGCGTCTACATCTTCCTGTTCGCGACCCGCAAGCGAGGGAGCTTCCTCTCATGAGCGCCACACCTGTCGATCTCGTCGAGACGACGAGCCGCAAGCCCCGGAAGGTCGTCGAGCGACGGTCGGCGCCCCGCGCCCGCGGCCGCGTGCCGCTGAACGTCGTGCTCGCCCTGCTGATGGTGTACTTCCTGATCCCCTTCTGGTGGCTCATCGTCAACAGCTCGAAGAGCGCGGCCGGTCTCTTCGGCGGTGGCAGCTCGCTCTGGTTCGCGGACGAGATCAACTACATCCCGAACTTGATCGATCTGTTCACCTACAGCGGCGGCATCTACGGACGCTGGCTCGCCAACTCCGCCCTCTACGCGATCGTCGGCGGCGTCGGAGCGACGGTGCTCGCCGTTCTCGCCGGATACGGCTTCGCGAAGTACACCTTCTCGGGTCGGCGGCTCTCCTTCGCGATCCTGCTCGGTGCGGTCATGGTGCCGACGACGGCCCTGGTCATCCCGACCTTCGTCCTGTTCGCGCAGGTCGGCTGGACCAACACGATCTGGTCGGTGATCTTCCCGACGCTGCTCAACCCGTTCGGCGTGTACCTGATGAGCGTCTACGCGCGGGATGCGGTTCCCGACGAGCTGCTCGATGCCGCCCGCATCGACGGTGCGGGCGAGTTCCGCTCGTTCTGGGTGGTGGCGCTGCCGCTGCTGCGCCCCGCGATCGTCACGGTTCTGCTGCTGTCGTTCGTCGCGTCCTGGAACAACTACTTCCTTCCGCTCGTGATGCTGTCCGACAACCGGCTCTTCCCGGTCACCGTGGGCATCGGGCTCTGGAACTCCACCGCGGCGACCTATGGCGCCGCCGGCGGCCAGAGCCTGTGGAGCATCATCGTGCTCGGCTCGCTCGTGTCGGTGATCCCGCTGATCATCGCGTTCCTGGCGCTGCAGAAGTACTGGCGGGGCGGCCTCGCCATCGGAAGCCTCAAGTGACCCGCCCGCGGTCGTCATCGCCTCGGTTCCGCCTGCCCTGAAAGATTGAGAATGATTCGAGCACACTTGACCGTCGACCCGCACTTCGCGATCGGACGTATCGACAGACGCCTCTTCGGCTCGTTCGTGGAGCACCTGGGCCGGTGCGTCTACGACGGCATCTACGAGCCGTCCCACGCGACGGCCGACGAGGACGGGTTCCGTTCCGACGTCGTCGAGCTGGTGCGGGAACTGGGCGTGTCGACGATCCGGTATCCGGGCGGGAACTTCGTGTCGGGCTACCGCTGGGAAGACGGAGTCGGGCCGCGCGCCGACCGGCCCCGGCGACTCGACCTCGCCTGGCACTCGACCGAGACGAACGAGATCGGGCTCGACGAGTTCGCCACCTGGCTCAAGAAGGTGGACGGCGAGCTCATGTACGCGGTCAATCTCGGCACCCGCGGCGTTCTCGAGGCGCTGGACGTCCTCGAGTACGCGAATCTGACGTCCGGCACGTACTGGGCCGACAAGCGCGTGGCGAACGGCCACACCGAACCCCACGACATCCGGATGTGGTGTCTCGGCAACGAGATGGACGGGCCGTGGCAGCTCGGGCACAGCACCGCGGAGGAGTACGCCCAGCTGGCTGCGACCACCGCCGCGGCCATGCGTCAGATAGATCCCGATCTCGAGCTCGTCGTCTGCGGCAGCTCGGGCGCTCAGATGCCCACGTTCGGCGAGTGGGAGCGGGTCGTGCTCGAGAAGACGTACGACGCCGTCGACTTCATCTCGTGCCACGCCTACTACGAGCCGAAGGACGGGGACTACGGGAGCTTCCTCGCGTCGGGCGTCAACATGGACCGCTTCATCGACGCCGTCGTCGCCACGGCCGACTCGGTCAAGGCGGTCGTGCGAAGCGACAAGACCATCAACATCTCGTTCGACGAGTGGAACGTCTGGTACCAGACCCGCTATCAGGACGTCGACCGGATCACGGATGTTCAGACCTGGCCCGTCGCGCCCCGTCTGCTGGAGGACTCCTATTCGGTGCTCGACGCCGTGGTGTTCGGCGGCCTGATGATCTCGCTCCTCCGCCACGCGGACCGCGTGACGTCGGCGAGCCTCGCACAGCTCGTCAACGTCATCGCGCCCATCATGACCGAGCCCGGCGGCCCGGCTTGGCGGCAGACGACGTTCTACCCGTTCTCGCTCACCTCGCGGCTGGCTCGCGGCACAGCGCTCGAGCTGCGGCTCGACAGCCCGACGTACCAGACCGCGGAGTACGGCGAGGTGCCACTCGTCGACGCCGTCGCGACGCACGACGAGGGCGGCACCACGATCTTCGCCGTCAACCGGAGCCTGACCGACGAGGTGACGCTCGAGATCGACACACGCGCACTCGCCGGCTTCGGCGAAGCGCAGGCGGTCTCGCTGTTCGACGACGACATCCACGCGGCGAACACGCTCGATCACCAGGATCGCGTGACGCCGAGGGCCAACGATTCGGTGAACGTGGGCGAAGGGACCGTGACCGTCACGCTGCCCCCCGTCTCGTGGACGGTGCTGACCCTGGCCTGAGTTCGGGGCCACGCGAGCCACGGGTGGTGAGATGGCGAAGACCAAGCGAGTGACCCTCAAGGAGATCGCCGGTCAGACAGGGGTTTCCCTGACGACGATCTCGAAGGTGCTCAACGGGGCCTCCGACGTGTCGTCGGCGACGCGTGAACTTGTCGAGGAGCAGCTTCGCAAGAGCGGGTACCGGCGCAGGAGGAGCAGGCAGCGCCGCGAGTACATCGAGGTCGTCCTCCAGGAGCTCGATGGCGATTGGGCCCTCGCGATCATCGAGGGAGTGCGCGAGAGCGCGGCCGAAGTGGGACTGGCGATCTCGCTCTCCGTGAGCGGCGATCGGAACGCGCCGGGACCGGAATGGCTGGATGCCGTCCTCCGGCGTGCTCCGACCGGCATCATCCTGCTGTTCGCCGACGTCCCCGCCGACGGCCGGGCGAAGCTGAAGGCGCGGGGCATCCCCTTCGTCACCATCGACCCCGCCGGAGACCCGGCCCCGGGAATCCCCTCGGTCGGCTCGGGCAACTGGTCGGGCGGTGTCGCGGCGACCCGGCATCTCCTCGAGCTTGGCCACCGGCACATCGCGGCGATCACCGGGCCGGAGGGGGTCATGAGCTCGCTGGCCCGGCTGGACGGCTATCGAGCCGCGATGAAGTCGGCGGGCGCGGCCGTCGACCCGGAGTGGGTGCGCTTCGGGGATTATCACCGGGAGGGTGGCGAGCGCCACGCCAGGGAGCTGCTGCGGCTGCCGAACCCCCCGACGGCGATCTTCGCGGGCAACGACCTGCAGGCGCTCGGAGTGCTGCATGCCGCGTCCACAGCGGGAGTGGCGGTGCCGCAGGAGCTGTCGGTGGTGGGGTTCGACGATCTGCCGATCGCCCAGCTTGCCAGTCCGCGACTGACGACGATCCACCAGCCGCTGCGCGAGATGGCCGAGCAGGCGACCCGCCTGGTCCTGCAGCTGCTGGACGGACCGGACCCCGAGGTGACGCGCGTCGAATTGGCGACGTCGCTCGTCGTGCGGGACTCGACGGCTCCGCCGGCCCTCACCCGCGCCTGACCCACAGACGACGGATGCCTCGGCCCGAACGGTGCGCCGGGTCGAGGCATCCGTCATCCCGCGAAGCGGAAGGGGCTGCCGACGAGGACGATCTCGCCGGCAGCCCCTTCCCGGGGAGCTCAGTCCAGCCAGTGCGACAGGTTGGTCTTGATCTGGGTCGCCAGGGCGGTGAGCGCAGTGACCTGCTCGGCGGTCACTTTGCCGTCCGCCTGGAGGTCGGCCACCTGGGTGGTGTAGCCCTCGAGCACCTGGAGCGCCTCGACGCTGTTGCCCTTGGCGATGAGGCTCAGCGTCTGGTCGAGCTTGACCGTGAGGGCGTTCTTGTTGCCCTTGTTCAGGCTCGTCGCCGCGACGCTGTTCTTCAGCTGCCCGATCTCGTCCTGGATGAACGCCTCGGGGTGCCAGAGATAGTCGCGCGCCCACAGCGAGAACATCTCGTTCCATGTGTTGAAGTCGTGCGCGCCGGGTACGACGACGTTCTCCGAGAACGAGGCGCGGTCGATGTTCGCCACCGTGTTCGCGTTGGGAAGACCGAAGTCCCACGCCCCGCCGCCGAACAGGATGTACGGCGCCAGCAGGTCGGCCGTGTTCACGTTGACGCTCGCCCCGCCGCTCCACGGTCCGTAGTACCCGAAGGCGTCGGCGTCGAAGTTGATCAGGCCGTTGGTGACGATGCTGCCCGCCGACAGACCGGCGAACGCGCGATCGATCGCGTTGGTCGAGACGTTGTAGTTCGCCTCGACGAACGGGATGACGACGTTGCGCAGGTTGGGGTAGCCCTGGTTCGCGGCCCCGAGATAGTTCGTGTTCGTCGTGATGACGACCGCGGGCTCCGTGGTGCCGTCGTCGAGCAGGTTGTCCATGATCACGGGGACGTTGCCCATGTTCATCCAGTCGGACTGGTCCTGACCGCCGCCGTGCTGCATGTAGATCGTCTTGTACGGCTCGGCGCGGTCGGGGTCGTAGCCCGGCGGGAGGTAGACGCCGGCGGTGCGCGCGTTGCCGTTCAGCGGGGCCAGGCCCGGGATCTCGACGTAGGTCCACTCGCCCTTCGCCGAGTCCTCGCGCGGGAGCTCGATCTGACGGTCGGCGAGGGGCGCGAAGTTCTGCTTCGCGTCGTCGTAGGGTACGAACACCTTGTTGAACGCACGGCGTGCGGTGCCGGTGAGCCCGTCGGGGGCGTAGATCGGTGAGTTCGCCGGGTCGGCGACCCACAGGCTGGTGTTGTTGTTGACGTAGAACCAGTACTGGTTGGCGCCGGCTGCGAGCGGCACGTCGACCACCCAGTACCCGTTCCCCGCGTTGGTCATCTGCACGTCGTAACCGCCGCCGCCCCGCATGAGCCCCGGCTTGTACTGCCCGGGCTGGTACACCGTCGAGTCGGTGCGGTCGGCCCAGTTGCGCAGCAGGATGTCGGCGACGAAGCGCACGCTGGTCGCGTCGGGGTTGTAGTACACGAAGTGGCCGGTGTACCCGGTCGGCGAGTTCGGGTCGGCGTAGACGGTCGGTCCGGGTGTCAGGTTGACGTCATCCGCCTGCGCGGTGAGCGGCACCGCGCTCAGCACCAGAGCGGCAGACAGCCCGAGTGCTCCGAGCGACTTCCCGAGTCGCCCGGGGCGACCTCGGCGCACGCGCGTATCGGCGGTGTCTTGCGCATGATCCATCCGTGAAAAAGGGCTCATCACTGTTCCTCCTTGAATAGCTGCCGAGCGTGTCTGGGGGTGCTCGCGCAGCGCCAGGCTAGCGACGATTTACGACGTTGTAAAGATTGCAATCCTGCAAATTAATGCACTCTCATCAGGTAATTTTTCGCCCGGCTCGCAAGCGCGACGGGGCTGCCGGCGGAGGGGTTTCCTCCACCGACAGCCCCGTCTGAGCGATGCCGGAAGGCTTACGACGTGATGTTCAGCACCGCCTCTCCGGCGGCGCCGGTGAGCGCGGCGGCCTCCGCGGCCGTGAGCTTGCCTTCGGCACGGAGCGACGCCACCTGTCCGGCGAAGTCGTTCGACAGCAGGCGGATGGCTCCGGCCCGGTCGCCCTGCGCGAGGAGCTTCTCGGCCTGGCTGACCTTCTGCGTCAGCGCGTTCTTCAGGCCGCCGTTGACGCCGAGCGCCGCGACGGCGGACTTGAGGCCGGACAGCTGCTCCTGCACGGTCACATCGCGCACGGTGATGGTCACGCTCTTCGTCGACGACAGGCTGTACGGCTTGTCGCCGTCGCTCGCGGTGAAGGTCACCGTGTACTCGCCCGCCTGCGTATAGTCCGGCGTCCAGGTGAACTGTCGCGTGGCCGGGTCGAAGCTCGCGCCGGCCGGGAGCCCGGATGCGGTGTAGGCGATCGCGTCCCCGTCGGGGTCGGTCGCCTCGACGCCGAACGCCAGGCTGCGGTTCTCATCCACCGCCTGCGACTCGCCGCCGACGGCGAACTCCGGCGCCCCGTTCACGAAGGCGCCGCGCTGCCACAGGTAGTCCCGCGCGAAGGTCGCGAACAGCTGGGGCCATGCGTTGAAGTCGTGGCCACCCGCCAGGAGCGTGTACTTGTAGTTCGCGTACCCGTTCAGGTTGTTGAGCGCGGTCTGCGTCGGGCAGAGGTTGAGGTTGTCCCACACGCCGCATCCGATGTGGACGTACGCCTGCTTCAGGTTGGCCGTGTTGCGGTTGACGGCCGCGCCGAAGCTCCACACGCCGTAGTAGCCGAAGCGCAGCGGGTTGTTGTTGATGATGCCGATGGTGATCGAGGCCCCCATCGACAGGCCCGCGAAGGCGCGATCCATCCGATCCGTCGAGACGTTGTAGTGGCTCTCGACGAAGGGGACGATCGTGGTCGTCAGGTTGCTGGACGCGTTGCCGCCCAGGTACTGCGAGTTCGTCGTGACGACCACGGCCGGCTCGGTGAGGCCGTCCTGCAGCAGATTGTCCATGATGATCGGGACGCTGCCGATGTTGAGCCAGTCGGACTGGTCCTGACCGCTGCCGTGCTGCAGATAGATCGTCTTGTACGGCTCGGCGCGGTCGGGATCGTATCCCGGGGGCAGGTACACGCCGAGCGTGCGGGTCGCGGTGCCGATCTGGATCGGAACGTAGCTCCAGGTGCCCTTCGCCGTGTCGGGGCGGGGGTTCGCGATCACCTTCTCGGCCAGGGGCGCGTAGTTCTGCTTCTCCGCGTCGTACGGCACGTAGACCGAGTTGAAGGCGCGCCGCGCGGTGCCGGTGAGGCCGTCGGGCGGGTAGATCGGCGGGTTGGCGGGATCGGCGACCCAGAGGTTGGTGTTGCCGTTGACGTAGAACCAGTACTGGTTGACGCCTGCGGCCAGCGGCACATCGTGCACCCAGTAACCGTTGCCGGCGTTCGTCATCTGCACGTCATAGGCTCCCGCGCCGCGCATGAGCCCGGGTCGGTACTCGGACGGCTGGTAGACGCGCGTCGCGGTCGGGTTCTCCCAGTCCTTCAGCAGGATGTCGGCGACGAAGCGCACGCTCGTGGCGCTCGGGTTGTAGTACACGAAGTGACCCGTGTAGCCGGTGGGGGAGTTCGGGTCGGCGATGATCGTGGGCCCGGGCGTCAGGTCCACGTCGTCGGCCTGGGCGACCGACGGAACCATCCCGAGCACGAGTGCCAGGGAGATCCCGAGGGCCGCGAGGGGCTTGAAGCGTCTGACGCGTCGGTCACGGTCACGGTCGCGCGTGCGTTCCCGGTCCTCCGGCGCGGATTGCAGAACGTGCATCACTGTTCCTCCTTGAAGAGCGATTGCGGTCGAGCGCTCCAGGTCGCTCGCGAGGTCAGGTTAGCGACGGTTTACGACGTTGTAAAGAAGTTCTTTACGACGTTGTAAATGACTCTTGACCTCGGATGTTGGCTTCTGGGAGAGTGTGCGGGGGGAGCCGCATCCGCGTGCGGTGTCGGCGACGGGGCTCGGGCATTCCGGGGGGACACGCGGCGTCCGTGAGACAATGGATGCGGCGTGCCCGGTTGACGGCTTCCTCAGCCCCGCCGGGCCTCTGGACAGCGTCCGCCGCGCCTCGTACAGGAGCATGATGTCCACGCAGAACACCGCGCCCGCCGCCACTTCGACAAGCTCAGTCACCGAAGAAGCCCACGGCTCCGCCCCCGAGGGCGGCCGCATCCAGCAGATCCGCCGTTACCTGATGTGCCGTCCCGAGCACTTCACGGTCAGCTACACGATCAACCCGTGGATGGTTCCGGCGAACCCGACCGACACCGCCCTCGCCGTCCGCCAGTGGCAGGCGCTCTACGACACGTACCTCGAGCTGGGTCACGAGGTGCACCTGATCGACCCGATCGAGGGTCTGCCCGACATGGTCTACACGGCCAACGGCGGCTTCGTCATCGACAACGTCGCGTACGGTGCGAAGTTCCGCTTCCAGGAGCGCGTGCCCGAGGGACCCGCGTTCATGGAGTGGTTCCGCGCCAACGGCTTCGAGGTCGCCGAGCCCGTCGAGGTCAACGAGGGCGAGGGCGACTTCCTGCTCGTGGGCGAGACGATCCTCGCGGGCACCGGCTTCCGCTCGACCGGCGACAGCCATCGCGAGCTCGCCGACGTGTTCGGCAAGGAGGTCGTCAGCCTCAGCCTCGTCGACCCGCGGTTCTACCACCTCGACACGGCGATCTCGGTGCTCGACCCGGTCGAGGGTCCCGGTGGCGTCGAGAAGGCGAACATCGCCTACCTGCCGGGCGCCTTCGACGCGCGCAGCCAGGCGATCCTCGCGGACCGCTACCCCGACGCGATCCGCGTCGCCGACGCCGACGGCGCCGTCTTCGGGCTGAACTCGGCCAGCGACGGCCGCAACGTGATCATCTCGCCGCGCGCGCGGGGCTTCGAGGCCCAGCTGCGCGAGCGCGGCTACAACCCCGTGCTCGTCGACCTTTCCGAGCTGCTGCTCGGCGGCGGCGGCATCAAGTGCTGCACGCTCGAGCTGCGGCGCTGAGACGAGGACACCATGTCGATCACCACCGCCTCCGTCGATGCGGCCATGAGCCGCATCATCGCCGCCGAAGCGGAGCACGTCGCCCACAACTACCACCCGCTTCCCGTCGTGATCGCCCGCGGCGAGGGGGCATGGGTGACGGATGTCGAGGGCAAGCGCTACCTCGACCTGCTCTCGGCCTACTCGGCCCTCAACTTCGGGCACCGGCATCCGGCCATCCTCGCCGCCGCACAGGAGCAGCTGAACCGTCTCACGCTCACGAGCCGCGCGTACCACAACGACCGCCTGGGGCCGTTCGCCGCCGCGCTGGCCGAGCTGTGCGGCAAGGACCTCGTGCTGCCGATGAACACCGGCGCCGAGGCCGTCGAGACCGGCATCAAGGTCGCCCGCGCGTGGGGCTACCGGGTGAAGGGCGTCACAGCTGACGCGGCGAAGATCATCGTCGCGCACGGCAACTTCCACGGGCGCACCACGACGATCGTCGGCTTCAGCGACGACCGGCAGGCGCGCGAGGACTTCGGCCCGTTCACCCCCGGCTTCGTCTCGGTGCCCTACGGCGATGCCGCGGTCATCGATGCCGCGATCACGGCCGACACCGTCGCCGTGCTGATCGAGCCGATCCAGGGCGAGGGGGGCGTGATCCTCCCGCCGGAGGGCTACCTGCGCAAGGTGCGCGAGATCTGCACCCGCAGGGGCGTGCTGCTGATCGCCGACGAGATCCAGTCGGGGCTCGGCCGCGTGGGCGAGACGTTCGCGTGCGACCGCGAAGGCGTCGTGCCCGACGTCTACCTGCTCGGCAAGGCGCTGGGTGGCGGCCTCCTTCCGGTGTCGGCCGTCGTGGCCGACCGCGACGTGCTGGGTGTCATCCGTCCCGGCGAGCACGGGTCGACGTTCGGCGGCAACCCGCTCGCGGCCGCGGTCGGGCTGCGGGTCGTCGAGATGCTCCGGACCGGCGAGTTCCAGGGGCGCGCGAAGCTCCTCGGCGAGCACCTCGAGGCAAAGCTCCAGGAGCTCGTGGGCCAGGGGGTCACCGGCGTGCGCATCGCGGGCCTGTGGGCGGGCATCGACATCGACCCGGCCGTCGGCACCGGTCGCGAGGTGGCCGAGCGGCTCATCGGCCGCGGCGTGCTCGTGAAGGACACCCACGGCCAGACCATCCGCATCGCCCCACCGCTGGTGGTGCGGGCGACCGAGCTCGACTGGGCGGTCGAGCAGCTGCGCGTGGTGCTCGCGGGCTGACCCGGTCGCACGTGCGTGGCGGCTCGCGCCGAGACGACAGGGTGGAGCCGCGTGGATCGTGTGCTCTCGCCGAGACGACACGATGCAGACGCGTGGCGTCTCGGCGAGAACCCCACGCAGAGGCGCGGATGGATGCCGGTAGCCGCCCCATCCGCCTCGCCGACGTCCGCCGAACCCGGCTCACGCGACGTCGACGTTGAGCTGCTGCCACCCTGTCGCGCCGTCCGGGGCCGGCCATCCGTCGGTCTCGGTCTGACGCTCGCCGAGGGCGTTGGTCGCGCGGCAGCGGATCGCGTGGGAGCCGCGTTCGGCCTTCCACGGGATCGACCACTGCACCCAGGTGTCGTCCGAGATGGCCGACGCGAGCGTCGCTTCGCGCCACGCCCCGCCGTCGACCTGCACCTCGACCTTCGCGATGCCGACGTGCTGCTGCCAGGCGACGCCCGCGATGGTGGTGTCGCCGGCGCTCAGTCCCTGGCCGCGCCGCGGCAGGTCGATGCGCGACTGCAGCTTGATGGGCCCCTTCGCCGACCACCCGCGGGTCGTCCAATATGCGGTGGCCTTGTCGAACCGCGTCACCTCGAGCTCGGTCACCCATTTGGTCGCCGAGACGTACCCGTAGAGCCCCGGCACGACCATGCGCACGGGGAAGCCGTGCTCGGCCGGCAGCGGCTCGTCGTTCATGCCGACCGCGAGGATCGCGTTCCGGGTGTCCTCCTGCAGCACCTCGAGGGGCGTGCTCGCCGTGAACCCGTCGATCGAGCGCGACAGCACCATGTCGGCGTCCGACGTCGGCCGCGCGCGCTCGAGCAGCAGGCGGATCGGGTAGCCGAGCCACTTCGCGTTGCCGACGAGGTCGCCCCCGACCGGGTTGGACACGCACGTCAGGGTCGTCCAGCTCTCTTCGAGGGGAAGGGCGAGCAGTTCGTCCCACCCGATCTCGACCTCGTTCTCGACCAGACCGTGGATGCGCAGACTCCACGTGCTCGGATCGATCTCGGGCACGACCAGCGCGGTGTCGATGCGGTAAAAGCTCGTGTTCGGAGTCACGACCGGCGGCATCCCGGTGAGGTCGAGCTGCGCGCCGGGGGGAACGGCCGGCGCTGAGACGGCCGGCGCGGGCAGCTTCAGCGCCTGCCGCACGGCGGTGACCGTCCGCGAGCCGGCCTGCATGGCGGTCCCGGCGATCGCGGCGATCACACCCACCGCCGTGGCGGCGCCGGCCCACACGAGGAAGCGGCGGCGCGACGGGCCGCCGTCGCCGGGCGCTGCGCGCGCGTCGTCGGCCGCAGGCGCGGGGGACGAGGCATCCGTCCCGCGTCGCGCGAGCTGCGTCAGCCGGCGCACCCCCGCCGCCGCGACGAGACCCGCCGCGAGGGAAGGCAGCCACGCGAGCCCGGTGGCGCCGGCCCGGGTCATCGCGAGCACCGCGACGACCGCGCCGAGTCCCGCGAACAGCGTGGCGCCGAACCACGGGCGGCGCAGCTCGAGAACGCCGATCCCCGCCGACGCGATCAGCAGCACGAGGGCGATCCCGATCAGCAGCGCGAGCTTGTCGGCCGTGCCGAACAGCGAGATCGCCGCATCCTTCGCCCAGGGCGGGGCGAGATCGATGAGGGTTCCGCCGACGACCGAGAAGGGGCTCGACGACGGCGCGACGAGCGCGGCGATGAGCTCCCCGAGCCCGACCCCGAGGACGACGGATGCCACGCCCGCGGCCGCGCCGGACAGCGCCGAGGCCTTCGATCCCGGCGGCGACTTGATTTGTGCCGGCGAACTGATCACGATCACAGGTTAAGACCGCCACTGGGCGCCGGTCACGGTGTCTGGGAAGATGCCGTACGAATCGCGTCTCGTCGACCTCGCCGGGCGCCTGCTCGAAGGAGAACGAGTGTGAAGACTTTCGCGCGCATCGCGGTCGGCATCGTCGCCGCCATCGCCCTGGCGACGGGGGCGGTCGCGGCCGCTGCCGCGGTCGGGAACCCGCCGCCGCCACCCCGCGACAGCACGCAGGCGCGGCAGGCGGGGCCGGATCAGTCGTCGGCGCTCGCGGCAGCATCGACGGGGGCGGGCTCGGAGCAGCTGTTCGTGCCCATCAGTCCCTGTCGCATCGTCGACACCCGGGCTGCCGGTGGCAAGCTCGCCGCCAGTGAGACGCGCAGCTTCTATGTCGGCGGTACGACGGGCTTCACGGGGCAGGGCGGAGCGAGCGCCGGCTGCGGAATTCCCGCGGGGGCGACGGGCGCATCGATCTCGCTCACCTCCACCCAGAGCGGAGGAGCCGGGCGGATCATCGCGTTCCCCGCGGGCATCGCCGCGCCGAACTCGACCATGCTGTCGTACACGAGCGCTTCCAACGTGACGTCCACGCCGACGGTCACCCTCAGGCCCGGTGCCGACCGCCACCTCAGCGTCAAGAACTACAGCACCACGACCCACCTGGTGATCGACGTGCTCGGCTACTACGTGAGCCAGATGTCGGCCGTCGTCGACCCCAGCGGAGGGATGTACGCCGGTTCGCGTGTCGTCGGGACGGGACGCATCGACGTCGGCCAGTACGCGGTCGAGTTCGACACCGACATCACGGACTGCTCAGGGGTCGGCAGTTCCGACGACACCGCGGTGACGGTCTCGGTGTACCCGTCGGAGAAGATCGCGTACCTCTACCTCTTCGACGCGAACGGCCAGCCGGTGGACGACTGGTCGGACCTGGTCGTGATCTGCTGACCCCTGCTCCGCGATGCGCTCGCGCGGGTCGTCCGCGTGAGCGCATCGCCGGGCGAAACACGAGCGCAACGAAGCCCGCATTAGGCTCTTCGCATGGGTGATCTGTTCGACGGCTACGGCTCCACGCTGACGCCGCGCAAGACGCCCTCGGGGGTTCCCGCGTTCGACGAGATGTTCGGGGGCCCGGCGCACCCCGGCGCCCCGGCCGAGTCCCGCCAGGCCTACCGAGAGCTCTACCAGGCGCTCGCGCAGATGACTCAGGAAGAGCTGCGCGGCCGCACCGATTCGCTCGCGAGTTCTTATCTCGCGCAGGGGGTGACCTTCGACTTCGCGGGCGAAGAGCGACCGTTCCCGCTCGACGCGGTGCCACGGGTCATCACATACGACGAGTGGTCGCGCATCGAGGCGGGCGTCAAGCAGCGGGTCAAGGCGCTCGAGGCCTTCCTCGACGACGCGTACGGGCACCAGTTCTGCGTGCGGGACGAGGTGCTGCCGGCCGGACTCATCGCGAGCTCGCAGTACTTCTACCGTCAGGCCGCAGGCATCCACTCCGCCAACGGCGTGCGCATCCAGGTGTCGGGCATCGACCTGATCCGCGACGAGCACGGCGAGATGCGTGTGCTCGAAGACAACGTGCGCGTCCCCTCGGGCGTCAGCTACGTGATCTCCAACCGCCGCGTCATGGCCCAGACCCTGCCGGAGCTGTTCGTCTCCATGCGGGTGCGCCCGGTCGGCGACTACCCGAACAAGCTGCTCGCCGCGCTGCGGGCCTCCGCCCCGGCGGGCATCGAGGATCCCAACGTGGTCGTCCTGACGCCGGGCGTCTACAACTCCGCGTACTTCGAGCACACCCTGCTCGCGCGCCTGATGGGCGTCGAGCTCGTCGAGGGCCGCGACCTCCTCTCCATCGGCGGCAAGGTGTTCATGCGCACCACGCGGGGCCCCAAGCGCGTCGACGTGATCTACCGCCGTGTCGACGACGACTTCCTCGACCCCCTGCAGTTCCGCGCCGACTCGATGCTCGGCGCGCCCGGTCTCATGCTCGCTGCGCGCCTGGGCAACGTGACGATCGCCAACGCGGTGGGCAACGGCGTGGCCGACGACAAGCTGCTCTACACGTACGTGCCCGAGCTCATCCGGTACTACCTCGCCGAGGAGCCGATCCTCAAGAACGTCGACACGTGGCGGCTCGAAGACCCGAATGCCCTCGAGGAGGTGCTCGACCGGCTCGACGAGCTCGTCGTGAAGCCTGTCGACGGCTCAGGCGGCAAGGGCCTGGTCGTGGGGCCCGACGCCTCTCCAGGTGAGCTCGAGAAGCTTCGGCAGCGTCTGCTCGCCGACCCCCGCGGCTGGATCGCGCAGCCGGTGGTGATGCTCTCGACCATCCCCACGCTCGTGGAGGATGGGATGCGCCCGCGCCACGCCGACCTCCGGCCGTTCGCGGTCAACGACGGCGAGGACGTGTGGGTGCTCCCCGGCGGACTCACCCGCGTCGCGCTCCCGGAGGGCCAGCTGGTCGTGAACTCCAGTCAGGGCGGCGGCTCCAAGGACACCTGGATCGTCGGCGGATCGGCCCCGGGGCACGTCGAGTACGGGCAGGGCCAGAGCGTCGCCGGGCTGGTCGCCGATCAGGCGGCGACGGTGACCGAGGCCATCCCGATCATCTACGACCCGCAGTCGGAGCCCGCTCACTCTCCACGCGATCCGGGACGCGGCAACCGCGAGCAGCAGGAGCAGCAGCAGCAGTCCGCCCAGCAGGATGAGGGTGCATCGTGCTGAGTCGCATCGCCGAAAGCCTGTTCTGGATCGGTCGCTACATCGAGCGCAGCGACGGCACCGCGCGCATCCTCGACGTGCACCTGCAGCTCCTCCTCGAGGATCCGTGGATCGACGAAGACACCGCGTGCCGCTCGCTCCTCAGCGTCATGGGGTCGATCGCGCCGGACGGCGTCGACCTGGTGCGCCGCGAGGACGTCCTCGCGCGGCTCGCCGTCGACCGCATGAACCCGTCGAGCATCGCCTACGCGCTCACCGCGGCCCGAGAGAACGCCCGCCGGGCCCGCGAGATCGTGTCGACCGAGCTGTGGGAGACCCTCAACACGACGAGCGCACGGATGCCGCGACGCCTGCAGAACGACCGGGTGCACGAGTTCTTCCAATGGGTGCGCGAACGCGCCGCGCTCGCCATCGGAATCGTCGACTCGTCCACGAGCCGGGACGAGGCCTGGCAGTTCTTCACGCTCGGGCGCAGCATCGAGCGCACGGACATGACGGCCCGGCTGCTGGCGACGCGCTCGCTGACAGAGGCATCCGGTCCGTCGTGGACGACCATCCTGCGCTCGTGCGGTGCCTACGAGGCGTATCTGCGCACCTATCGCGGAATGCCGAGCGCCCGCAACGCCGCGGAGTTCCTGCTGCTCGACCGGCTTTTCCCGCGGTCGATCATCTACTCGATCCAGCGCGCCGAGGAGTGCATGAGCGCCATCGACCCGCGTGCCGACCGTGTCGGCCACTCGAACACCGTCCTGCGGGCGCTCGGGCAGATCCGCAACGACCTGGAGTACCGGCCGATCTCCGAGATCCTCGGGGAGCTGCCTACGCAAATGGACCGCGTGCAGAAGGTCACGCGCGAGGCGTCCGAGGCCATCCGCGGCCGGTTCTTCCCGACGCAGGCCGAGCCCAGCTGGATCGGAGAGATCTCGTGAAACGTCTCCGCATCGAGCACCAGACCGGGTTCAGCTACCAGGGCGACGTGACCGCGTCGTACAACGAGGCCCGAATGCTGCCGGGCTCGACCGACAGCCAGTTCGTCCTGAACTCGTCGCTCGACATCGAGCCGTCGACATCCGTCAATCAGTACGTCGACTACTTCGGCACGCGGGTGGCGGCCTTCGACGTGCTGTCGCCCCACGCATCGCTCACCATCACGGCGCGCTCGCTCGTCGAGGTGCGCCCGCGTCCGCTCGAGCACGTGGACGTCACGTGGGAGGGCCTTGCCCGCGAGGCGAGCCGCTCGATCGAGACCGTCGAACAGCTGTCGCAGACCCGGCGCACCAAGCCGCATCCCGAGGTGGCGGAGCTCGCCCGTTCGATCGCGGCGGAGCACGACCATCCCGGCCGCGCCGCTCACGCGATCGCGGTCGCCATCGGTGACGCGGTGGAGTACATGCACGGCATCACCGGCGTGCACTCGACAGCCGGCGAGGCGTGGGAGGCGCGCAAGGGCGTCTGCCAGGACATGGCCCACATCGCTCTCGGTGCGCTGCGGGAGGTCGGCATCCCGGCGCGGTACGTCTCCGGCTACCTGCACCCGCGGCCGTCGGCCGAGGTCGGGGTCGCCGTGACCGGTGAGTCCCACGCGTGGATCGAGTGGTTCGCGGGCGAGTGGCAGGGCTTCGACCCGACCAACAACATCGAGATCGGCGACCGGCACGTGCTCGTCGGGCGCGGGCGCGACTACGGCGATGTGCCGCCGCTCCGCGGGGTGTACGCCGGGCCGTTCAAGAGCAACCTCCACGTCAAGGTGACGATCACGCGCGAGGCGTAGGAGGAGCCGCGGACCGGCCCCGCCACAGGATCGGAGATCGCCCCTCGGGCGGATGGTTTGGCGCGGAGGCGCCCGACTCGGGGGAGATCTCCGACGTTGTGGCGGATTCGCCGGGGTCAGGCAGGCCGCGGTCAGGCGGGAGGGTTGTCGGGATCCAGCGTCTCGAGGGTGGCCTCCTCGACCGGATTGTCAGCCTCGAGCTGCTCCTCGGTGGTCTCGTCGCCGCCGACCGGGTTGCCGCCTGCGGGGTTCTCGTCTTCGCTTCGCCGTTCGTCCATGCCGTCACGCTAGCGCCGGGCGGATGCGGCGGCCCGGGGCTTGACGAACGCCTGGAGCCCGGCCCTCGATCAGGCGCGCGGCTCGTAGCGTTCGGGGGAGACGGATGCCGCCACCGCCCGCCGCAGGACCTCGAGGGTCGCGCCGGGCCCGAACCAGCCGTGGGCGCGCGCCTGCACGAGCACGTTGCCGAGCGCCGTCGCCTCGACCGGACCGGCGAGCACCGGCAGCCCGGAACGGTCGGCCGTCGCCTGGCACAGGAGCCGGTTGAGGGATCCGCCCCCGACGATGTGGATCACGTCGATGTCGCGGCCGCTGAGCCGGGTTGCGGTGGCGACGGCACCGGCGAACGCCCGCGCGATGCTCTCGACGATCGTTCGCGCGAACGCCGCGCGCGTGGCGGGCACCGGAGCGCCCGCCTCGCGGAGCACGGCCGCGATGCGGGCGGGCATGTCGCCGGGGGCGGACAGGCGGGGGTCGCTCGCGTCGAACAGCGGGATGTCTCCGGAGACGGATGCCGCGGCATCCAGCAATCCGGCAAGGTCGATCGGCGCGCCGTCCTCGGCCTCCCAGGTGCGCACGGCTTCGCTCAGCAGCCACAGGCCGGTGACGTTGTGGAGGAAGCGCACGCGCCCGTCGACGCCGCCCTCGTTGGTGAAGTTCGCCGCGCGCGCCGCGTCGGTGAGGACGGGCTGGTCGAGCTCGACGCCGACGAGCCCCCACGTGCCGCAGGAGATGTACGCCGCATCCGGGGTGCTGAGCGGCACGGCGACCACGGCCGAGGCGGTGTCGTGCGAGCCGACCGCGATCACCTCCAGGGGTGCGCCGATGCGTTCGCGCGCCTCGCCGTGCAGGGTTCCGATCCGCTCGCCGGGATCGACGAGTCGGGGGAGCACGGATGCCGGGATCCCGAGCCGCGCGGCGAGCTCGAAGTCCCACTGGCCGGTGCGGACGTCGACCAGGCCGGTGGTGGAGGCGTTGGTGCGTTCGGCGCGCCGGGCTCCGGTGAGGAGGAACGCGACGAGGTCGGGGATGAGGAGCGAGACCTCCGCGTCGGGAAGGCGCCGCTCGACCGCGTACTGGTACAGCGTGTTGAACGGCAGGAACTGCAGGCCGTTGCGCCGGTAGAGCTCCTCGAACGGCGTCGCGGCGTGCACGATCTTGACGCCGCGAGCGGTGCGCTCGTCGCGGTAGTGGAACGGCTCGGCGAGCAGCTCGTCGCCGTGCACCAGGCCGTAGTCGACGGCCCACGAGTCGATGCCGACGCTGGCGATGTCCGGCTCCCGTCGCAGCGCTTCGGCGAGACCCTCCACGATGTGCCGGTACAGCGCCGTGAAGTCCCAGTGCAACGCGCCGTCGGCGCCGGGCACCGGACCGTTGGGGAACCGCGCGACCTGCTCGAGGCGCAGCATCCCGTCGTCCACGTAGCCGAGCATGACGCGGCCGCTCGTCGCCCCGAGGTCGACCGCCGCGACCACGCCGCCGGTCACGGAAGGCTCCCGGCGGCTGCGGGGGCGCCGGTTGACGGCTCTCGCCGAGACGACACGCTCCGCGCGTGGCGATCGGGTGCGCTCGGCGAGAGCACATGATCAGCGCGCTGAGCGGATGCGGCGAGCCGAGGCCGCGCCGTCATCGCAGGAATGCGGCGGCGACGCCGGAGTCGACCGGGATGTGGAGGCCCGTGGTGCGCGAGAGCTCGGGGCCCGTCAGCACGTACACGGCGTCGGCGACGTTCTCAGGCACGACCTCGCGCTTGAGGATGGTGCGCTGCGCGTAGAACTGGCCGAGGTCCTCCTCCTTCACGCCATAGGTGGCGGCGCGGTTGGCGCCCCAGCCGGAGGCGAAGATGCCCGAGCCGCGCACGACGCCGTCGGGATTGATGCCGTTCACGCGCACCCCGTGCACGCCGAGCTCGACCGCCAGCAGCCGCACCTGGTGCGCCTGGTCGGCCTTGGTCGCCGAGTACGCGATGTTGTTCGGACCGGCGAACACGGAGTTCTTCGACGAGATGTAGATCACGTCGCCGCCGAGCTGCTGCTCGATGAGGATCTTCGCGGCGGCCTTCGACACCAGGAACGACCCCTTGGCCATGACGTCGTGCTGCAGGTCCCAGTCCTTCTCGGTGGTCTCCAGCAGCGGCTTCGACAGCGACAGGCCGGCGTTGTTGACGACGAGGTCGACGCCGCCGAACGCGAGCACCGCCGCGTCGAACGCGGCCTGGATCTGGTCGGCGTCGGCGACGTTCGCGGCCACGCCGATGGCGACATCCGTGTTCCCGAGCTCGGCCGCAGCGGCCTGCGCCTTGTCGAGGTCGAGATCGGCGACGACCACGCACGCACCCTCGGCGGCCAGGCGGGTCGCGATGGCCTTGCCGATTCCGGATGCCGCGCCCGTGACCAGCGCGATACGGCCCTGGTGGGTCTTGGGCTTCGGCATCCGCTGCAGCTTGGCCTCTTCGAGGGCCCAGTACTCGATGCGGAACTTCTCGGCGTCGGAGATCGGCGTGTAGGTCGAGAGGGCCTCGGCGCCGCGCAACACGTTGATCGCGTTGACGTAGAACTCCCCGGCGACGCGGGCGGTCTGCTTGTTCGCGCCGTACGAGAACATGCCCACGCCGGGGATCAGCACGATGAGCGGGTCGGCGCCGCGGATCGCCGGCGACTCGGGGGTGGCGTGCGCGTCGTAGTAAGCCTGGTAGTCCGCGCGGTACTCCTGGTGCAGCTCCTGCAGGCGGGCGATCGTCTCCTCGATCGAGGCCGACACCGGGAGGTCGAGGAGGAGCGGCTTGACCTTGGTGCGCAGGAAGTGGTCGGGGCAGCTGGTGCCGAGGGCGGCCAGCTCCGGCGCCTTCTCCGAGGCGAGGAAGTCCAGCACCACGTCGGAGTCGGTGAAGTGACCGACCTGAGGCTTGTCGGTCGACGCGATGCCGCGGATCGTCGGGGCGAGGGCGGCGGCCTTGGTGCGGCGCTCGGTCGCGGGGAGCGCCTGGAAGCCCTGCCGAACTCCACCGAAAGGTTCGGCCTTGCCGTGCTTTTCGATGTATTCGGCGGCTTTGGCGATGATTTCCGTGGAGTTCTGCTCGGCCTCATCCGACGTGTCGCCCCAGGCGGTGATGCCGTGACCGCCGAGGATGCACCCGATCGCCTGCGGGTTGGCGGCCTTGATCGCGGCGATGTCGAGGCCGAGCTGGAAGCCGGGGCGGCGCCACGGCACCCACACGACACGCTGGTTACCGGCACCGTCGCCGAAGATCTTGGCGGTCAGCTCCTCACCGTCCGCGGCGGTCGCGATGGCGATGCCGGAGTCGGGGTGGAGGTGGTCCACGTGCGCCGCGTCGACGAGGCCGTGCATGGCGGTGTCGATCGACGGGGCGGCACCGCCTTTGCCGTGCAGGCAGTAGTCGAACGCGGCGACCATCTCGTCCTCGCGGTCGACGCCCGGGTAGACGTTCACGAGGGCGCGCATGCGGTCCAGGCGCAGCACCGCGAGGCCCTGCTCCGTCACCGTGCCGAGGTCGCCGCCCGAGCCCTTGACCCACAGCAGCTCGACGGGCTCGCCCGTGACCGGATCGGTCTCGGTGCCCTTCGCCGACGTGTTGCCGCCCGCGTAGTTGGTGTTCTCCGGGTCGGCGCCGAGGCGGTTCGACCGGGCGATCAGGTCGGTGACGGCCGGGTTTGTCATGTGACGTTCCTTCGTTCGATTGTTCGCCTGTCACGATGTGCCGGCTCTGGTGACCATTCGTGACAGGTCAGCGGAAGTGGGTTCGGCGAGCGGTCGAGGTCGAGGGGGAGAGAAGGGCTACGCGCCCCAGCCGGCCTGCGTGCCGCCGACGCGGTCCGCGGCGATCTGCTGCTGGTAGCCGGATGCCGCGTACGCGGTCATCGGGTCGGCGGCGAGTCCCCGCGACTGGCGCCACTCGGCCAGCGCCGGACGTACGTCGGTGTAGAAGGCATCCATGAAGACGGCGTTCGCGCCGAGCACGTCGTTGGCCTGCTGCGCGGCCGCGAGGGCGTCGCGGTCGACGAGCAGGGCGCGGGCGGTCATCTCCTGCACGTTGAGCACCGAGCGGATCTGGCCGGGGATCTTGTCCTCGACGTTGTGGCACTGGTCGAGCATGAACGCCACGTCGGGATTGTTCAGACCGCCGCCGCGCACCACCTCGAAGATGATCCGGAACAGCTGGAACGGGTCGGCCGCGCCCACGATGAGATCGTCGTCGGCGTAGAAGCGCGAGTTGAAGTCGAACGAGCCGAGCTTTCCGAGGCGCAGCAGCTGCATCACGATGAACTCGATGTTCGTGCCGGGCGCGTGGTGGCCGGTGTCGAGGCACACCATCGCCCGCTCGCCGAGCGAGGCGACCTGCGCGTACGAGGTGCCCCAGTCGGGAACGTCGGTGTGGTAGAACGCCGGCTCGAAGAACTTGTACTCCAGCACGAGGCGCTGCTCGCCGGAAAGGCGGTCGTAGATCTTCTGCAGCGAGTCCTGCAGCCGGTCCTGACGGGCACGCATGTCGGCCTGCCCCGGGTAGTTGGAGCCCTCGGCGAGCCAGATCTTCAGGTCGCGCGAGCCGGTGGCATCCATGATGTCGATGCATTCGAGGTGGTGGTCGATCGCCTTCTGACGGATGCGGTCGTCGTGGTGCGTGAGCGCGCCGAACTTGTAGTCCTCGTCCTGGAAGGTGTTCGAGTTGATGGTGCCGAGCTCGACGCCGAGGTCTTCCGCGTGACGGCGCAGGTCGTTGTAGTCGTCGACCTTGTCCCACGGGATGTGCAGGGCGACGCTCGGTGCGAGCTTCGTGTAGGCGTTGACCTGCGCGGCGTCGGCGATCTTCTCGTACGGGTCGCGCGGCGTGCCGGGCGTGCCGAACACGCGGAAGCGAGTACCCGAGTTGCCGAAGGCCCAGCTGGGCAGCTCGATGCCCTGGCCTTCGAGGGTGGTGAGGATGTCGGGTGACAGCGTCATGATGCGTTGCCTTCTTGGTGAAAGGGTCTGTCGGGGCGGACGATCTCGGACTGATGACGAGGATGAATCGTTCGGGATGAATCGTTTCAAAGCGTAACTCCTCGGTAGCGTTTCCTGCAAGGGGAACGGAGGACGACGATGGCGGTGAGCGTGCGGGACGTCGCGGCTGCGGCATCCGTCTCCGTCGGCACGGTGTCCAACGTGCTCAACCGTCCGGAGAAGGTGGCGCCCGCGACCGTCGAACGTGTCACCCAGGCGATCGAGAAGCTCGGCTTCGTGCGCAACGACGCGGCGCGCCAGCTGCGGGCCGGGCGCAGCCGCAGCATCGCACTGATCGTGCTGGATGCCGGCAACCCGTTCTTCGCCGAGGTCGCGCGCGGCGCCGAGGATCGCGCCGCCGAGTCGGGCATGAGCGTGCTGCTCGGAAACAGCGACGAGCGCCCCGAACGGGAGGACGCCTACCTGGACCTCTTCCGCGAGCAGCGCGTCAACGGCGTGCTCGTCACGCCGGTGGGTGGGGGCCTCGACAGGCTCGCCCGCCTGCAGGCGGGGGGAGTGCCGGTCGTGCTCGTCGACCACGAGGACGACGAGGGGCGATTCGGCTCGGTGTCGGTCGACGACGTCGAAGGCGGCCACCTCGCCGCGTCCCACCTCCTGTCGGCCGGGCGTCGGCGGATCGCCTTCATCGGAGGCCCGCGCACCATCCGCCAGGTCGCCGACCGTCTCGAGGGGGCGCGCCGCGCCGTGGCGGAGGTCGAGGGGGCGACGCTCGAGGTCGTCGAGATGTCCGCGCTGTCGGTGCTGCAGGGTCGCGAGGCCGGTGAACGTCTCCGCGCACGCCCGGCCGCCGAGCGGCCCGACGCCGTGTTCGCGGCCAACGACCTGCTCGCAGTGGGCGCGCTGCAGGCGTTCACCCTGATCGGCGACCTGCAGGTGCCCCGCGACATCGCCCTCGTCGGCTACGACGACATCGACTTCGCGTCGGCGACGGTGGTGCCGCTGAGCTCGATCCGCCAGCCGGCGCATCTCATCGGCTACACGGCCGTGGACCTGCTGCTGAAAGAGCTCGACCAGCCGGGCGGCGCGCACGAGCGGCGCGTGCGCTTCCAGCCCGAGCTCGTGGTGCGGGAGTCGACCGCCGGCTGAGCCCGCGCGGATTCCCGCGCGAGCGGGCGGAAAGCCGTACGCGAGCAGCGTCGCCGTTGCGCCGGCGCCACGCCGCGCGCAGGACGGTCAGCTGGCGCGGGCCCGGGCGCGGAGCTCGTCGTCGCCGTCGGGCAGGATGCGGATCGGGGTGGTGGCGGCGACCTCGTCGCTGAACTCCTCGGGCGCGACGATCGTGAGCGGGCGCGTCTCGTCGAGGGTGAGGCGGAACCGCTTGCGCTCGTGGCGGTGGAGGCGTCCCGACATCAGCAGCCACGTGCCGCCGATCGCGAAGGCGACGAAGGCGGCTGCGGCGCCTACGAGGATCGCCGCGCGAGGCCCGGACTCGGCAGCCACCCAGCCCACGATGGGCGCACCGATGGGCGTCCCGCCCATGAGGATCGCCATGTACAGCGCCAGCACGCGGCCGCGCAGGACGGGGTCGGTGGTCGTCTGCACGTAGCCGTTCGCCGTCGTCATCATCGTCACGACCGAGAAGCCCGTGAACATCAGGGTCACCGCGTAGAGCCAGTACGTCGGCATGAACGCCGACACCACAGCGGCGAGGCCGAACATCGCGGTGCCGATGATCAGCACGCGCAGTCGCGCGCGGTCGCGACGGGCCGCCATGAGGGCGCCTGCCACCGACCCGATGGCGAGGATCGAGCTCAGCAGGCCGAACCCGTCGGCCTCTTTGCCGAATTCGACGGCCATCGTCGACGCGAGGATCGGGAAGTTCATGCCGAAGGCGCCGATGAGGAACACCATCGCGAAGGTGACGATGAGATCGGGACGGCCCGCGACGTACCGGAAGCCGTCGGCGAGACGCGAGGACTGCGGCGCCTTCACGCGCGGGATGAGCTCACCGGTGCGGATGAGCACGAGCGCCGCGAGCATCGCGAGGAATGTGACGGCGTTGGCGACGAACACCCACCCGGTGCCGATCGCGACGATGACGACGCCGGCGACAGCCGGGCCGATCATGCGCGCGCCGTTGAACGACGCCGCGTTGAGGGCAACGGCGTTCGAGGCGTTCTCGCGGGCGACGAGGTCGGAGACGAACGCCTGGCGCGCGGGATTGTCGAAGGCGGCGACGACCCCGAGCGCGAAGGCGAACAGGTACATGATCGGGAGCGTCATCGCACCGGCGAAGATGAGCACGCCGATGGCGACGCCGAGCAGGAGCAGAAGGCTCTGCGTGACGAGCAGCAGCCGGCGGCGGTCGAATCGGTCGGCGACGAGTCCGGTGACGCCCACGAGGAGCAGCGGCGGGGCGAACTGCAGTGCCATGGTGACGCCCATGGCGGCGGCGTCGTTGTCGGTCAGCTCGGTGAGCACCACCCAGCTGATGGCGGTCGCCTGCATCCACGCGCCGATGTTCGACACGAGCGCGCCGATGAACCAGACGCGGTAGTTGAAGGCGGAGAAGGAGCGGAACATCGCGCTCATCGGGCGACCATCCGTTCCATGATCTGGGCGGCGGCGTCGAGCGTCGCCCGCTCGGCCGGAGTGAGCTCGGCCAAGGATGCCTCGACCCACGCATCGCGCCGGCGGGCGGTCTCCTCGACGACCGCCTCACCCTCGGGCGTCAGCGAGATCACCACCTTGCGGCCGTCGTTCTCGTCCGCGCCGCGCACGATGTAGCCCGAGTCCTGCAGGCAGTTGACCGTGCGGTTCATCGAGGGCGCCGAGACGCGTTCGCGCTCCGCGAGGTCGCCGAGCGTGTGCGGACCGTGCACCTTGAGAGCCGCGAGCACCGCGAACTGACCGTCGCTCATCGAATCGACCGCGCGCTGCGTGCGCATGCGGCGCGCGAGGCGGAACGTGGCGATGCGCAGCCGGGAGGCGGCAGGGGAGAGGTCGTGGTGGGCGCCGGCGTTCACACCGGGCTCTGTCGTCAAGGTCTCTTCGCTGCTCTTCATCCGGTTACTTAGCATAGCTCATTAGTTTTGCTAAAGAAAATCGGATGCCGTTTTCCCCGCGCTCGCGCCGGGTGCCGGCATCCGTCACCCATAGACTTCTGCGCATGCCCGAGTTCATCGACGCGCACGGCATCACGATCTTCTTCGACGTCCATCCGGCGAAGACCGAGCCGCGGGGAGTCGTGCAGCTGCTGCATGGCGTGGGCGAGCATGCGGGGCGCTACGTCGCGCTGATCGACGCGCTCGCCGCCGACGGCTACGCCGTGTGGGCCGCCGACCACCGGGGCCACGGCCGCACCGGCATGGAGCAGCACAAGGGCGACGTCGCACTCCTGGGACACCTCGGGCCCGGCGGGCTGAGGGCAGCGCTCGCCACGATGTGGCAGTTCACCGAGCAGATCCGCGCCGAGAACCCCGGGCTGCCGCTCGTGCTGCTCGGCCACTCCGGCGGGTCGGTGCTCGCGCAGATGCTCGTGAACGACCACCCCGACGCCTACGACGGGCTGATCCTCACCGGCACCGCCCTCCGCATGCCGGGGTCCATCCACACGCACGGCCTGAACAAGCCGTGGGCCGGTCCCGACGCCATGGGAACCGAGTGGCTCTCGAGCGACCTCACGGTGGGACGCGCCTTCCTCGACGACCCCCTCACGACCAGCGAGGATCCGATCAAGCTGATCGGCGTGCTCGACTCGCTGCGCCTGTACGGTCTGCCCCGCCGCAACCTCGGCCGCGACATCCCGACCCTCCTCATGGTCGGTCGTGACGACACCGTCGGCGGACCGCGCAGCGTGCACCGGCTCGCCGACGCCTACCGCACGCGGTCGGGGTTCACCGACGTGACGACGCTCGTCTACCCGGGTGCACGGCACGAGATCTTCAACGAGGTCATGCAGGCCGAGGTGCGCGCCGACCTGCTGGCGTGGCTCGACAAGCACATCCCGGTGCGAAGCTGACCTGATCTCCCGGAGCCGCGGGCGGCCGCCCGCACCCGCCGCACCCGCACCCGCCCAATAGGCTGAACGCATGCACGGCGAATACAAGGTGCCCGGGGGAAAGCTCGTGGTCGTCGACCTCGAGGAGCGCGACGGCCGCATCGCCGACTTCCGCCTCGCGGGCGACTTCTTCCTCGAGCCGGACGACGCGCTCGCCGACATCGACGCCGCCGTGAACGGGCTCCCGGTCGAGGCGGATGTCGCCGCGATCGCCGCCGCCGTGCGCTCGGCGCTGCCCGAGGGGGCGCAGTTGCTCGGCTTCACTCCCGAGGCCGTCGGCACCGCGGTTCGCCGGGCGCTCGTCACGGCCCCCGGCTGGCGCGACTTCGACTGGGAGATCGTGCACGACAAGCCTGTCTCACCGCGCATGAACCTCGCGCTCGACGAGGTGCTCACCGGCCGCGTGGGCGACGGGCGCCGACGCCCGACCCTGCGCATCTGGGAATGGGACGAGAACGCCGTCGTGATCGGCTCGTTCCAGTCGCTGCGCAACGAGGTCGACCCCGACGGGGCCGCGGCGCACGGGTACGACGTCGTGCGCCGCATCTCGGGCGGTGGTGCCATGCTCATGGGCGCCAACTCGATCGTCACGTACTCGCTGTACGTGCCGGCATCCCTCGTCCAGGGGCTCACGTTCGCAGACTCCTATGCCTTCCTCGACGACTGGGTGCTGCAGGCTCTGCGTGCGCTCGGCATCGAGGCCACCTACCAGCCGCTCAACGACATCGCGTCGCCGCAGGGCAAGATCGGAGGCGCCGCGCAGAAGCGCCTCGCCAACGGGGGAGTGCTGCACCACGCCACCCTCAGCTACGACATGGACGGCGAGGTGATGACCCAGGTGCTGCGCATCGGCCGCGAGAAGCTGAGCGACAAGGGCACCACCTCGGCCGCCAAGCGGGTCGACCCGCTGCGGCGCCAGACGGGCCTGCCGCGCGAGGCCATCATCGCCAAGCTGGAGGAGACCTTCGCGAACCTCTACGGCGCGGTTCCCGGAAGCATCACCGACGACGAGTACGCCGAGGCCGAAGCGCTCGTCGAGTCGAAGTTCGCGACCGACGCATGGCTCCGCCGCGTCCCGTGACCGACGGCGCGCCCGCCGCGCAGCCCGGCGAGTCCGACGGCGCAGGGTCCGGCGCAGGGTCGGTCGAGATCCACGCCGGCGACAACCTCGAGGTCATCCGCTCCTTCCCGGACGCCTCGTTCACCCTCATCTACCTCGATCCGCCCTTCAACACCGGCCGCACGCAGGAGCGGGCTCTCGAGACCGCGCGGTCGCGGCATCCCTCACCCGCCGCCGCCGTCGAGAGGCTCGCAACTCAGGCAGACCGCAAGCCCGCCCCGACGGAGACCCCGCAATCTCACGCCGCGGCACCGACCGCGGGCGGAGAGCGCCTGAGTTACGCGCAGGGTGGCGGCGGGATCGGCCCCGCCGGCGTCATCCGGCGCGGCTTCCACGGTCGTGAGTACCAGCGCATCCGCGGCGACCTGCGCGCGTACGACGACCGGTTCGACGACTACTGGGGCTTTCTCGAGCCGCGGCTGCTCGAAGCATGGCGGCTCCTCGCCGACGACGGCACCCTCTACCTCCATCTCGATTACCGCGAGGCGCACTACGCCAAGGTGCTGATGGATGCCCTCGTCGGCCGCGACAGGTTCCTCAACGAGCTCATCTGGGCCTACGACTACGGCGCAAAGACCCGTAAGCGCTGGCCGACCAAGCACGACACGATCCTCGTCTACGTGAAGAACCCGAAGGCGTACTGGTTCGATTCGGATGCCGTCGACCGCGAGCCCTACATGGCTCCGGGGCTCGTCACGCCCGAGAAGGCCGAGCGCGGCAAGCTCCCCACCGACGTCTGGTGGCACACCATCGTGCCGACGACCGGTCGCGAGAAGACCGGGTACCCGACGCAGAAGCCGGAGGGCATCCTCCGGCGCATCGTGCAGGCGTCGTCGCGCCCGGGCGATCGAGTTCTCGACTTCTTCGCGGGAAGCGGCACCACCGGCGCGGTCGCCTCGGCGCTCGGCCGCGACGCCGTGCTGGTGGACCACAACCCCGAGGCGATCGCGGTGATGAGGGAACGGATGCCGCACGCCCGCGTCCTCCCCGACCCCGGGGCGTGAGCGCCGCTAATACGCCTTCCCCGACGCGCCGACAAGCCTGCGTCACGCCGAGCCGGGGCATCCGTCACCCGCTCTAGGGTGGGGATCATGCGCTTCGGAACCTTCATCCCCCAAGGCTGGCGATTCGATCTCGTCGGCATCGAGCCCGCGGACCACTGGGAGGTGATGAACGGTCTCGCACAGCGCGCCGACGCCGGCGTGTGGGAGTCCCTCTGGGTCTACGACCACTTCCACACGACGCCGGTCCACTCGGATGAGGCGACCCACGAGGCGTGGACCCTGATGGCCGCCTTCGCCGCCTCGACCAGCCGCATCCGGCTCGGCCAGATGTGCACGTGCATGGGCTACCGCAACCCGGCCTATCTCGCCAAGGTCGCCGCGACCGTCGATATCGTCTCGGGGGGACGCACCGAGATGGGCATCGGCGGCGGATGGTACGAGCACGAGTGGGAGGCCTACGGGTACGGGTTCCCGCCCGTGCCGGAGCGGCTCCGGATGCTGCGCGAGGGCGTCGACATCATGCAGCAGGCCTGGACGACCGGACGCGCCACGCTCGACGGCAGGCACTACCAGGTCGACGGGGCGATCGTGCGGCCGCTTCCGCTGCAGGACGGCGGCATCCCGTTCTGGATCGCCGGCGGCGGCGAGAAGGTGACCCTGAAGATCGCCGCGAAGTACGCCTCGTACACCAACTACTCCGGCTCGCTCGACGAGATCGACCGCAAGAGCACGGTGCTGCGCGAGCACTGCGACGCGCTGGGCCGCGACTTCTCGGAGATCACGCGGTCGTCGAACTTCAACACCATCGTCGGCGCGACCGAGGCCGAGGCCCACGAGCGCCTCGCCGTGGTCAAGGAGCGCCTCCTGCCGCACGTCGGCCGGGAGCGGGCCGACCGGATCGAGCACGACTACCTCACGTCGCCCGCTTTCGGCTCGGTGGAGCAGGTCGTCGAGCGGCTCGCCGAGCGCGAGCGCCACGGCATCGCCTACGCGATCCACTACTTCCCCGAGGCCGCCTACGACCTCTCGGGCATCGAGCTGTTCGAGCGCGAGGTGATCACGGCCCTCGCCTGAGCGGGCGTTTCGGGCCCGGCGCGTGAGCGGGGTCAGACGAGGGCGCGAACGCTCCGGTAGCCGTCGGCGATGACGTCGGGGGCGGATGCTGCGCCCCCGAACACGCGGGTGGTGCCGGCCGCGTCGGACCAGGGCCGCCACCCCGGGTCGTCGCCGCGGGCGAGCCCGACGGCTGCGCCGTGGACGGCGGCGGCGAGACGGTGCGGGGGCGCATCGCCGGCGATCGCCGCGACGTGAGGCTCGTCGAGGCAGTCGAACCAGAAGGGCACATCGAGGCAGTGCAGCGCCCAGCGCTTCGTCGGCGAAGGCCACGAGAAGCGGTACGCCCACGTCGCGGCGTGACCCGGCCCCGCGGAAACCTGGGCCCCGGTGGCCCGGGCTTCGGCGACCCGGACCACCGTCGACCGGAAGACCGTGTCGGTCACATAGCGGCCGAGCATCGCGGCCGTGCCCAGCCGGCGCTGCGCACGGTTGTCGGCGAGGTAGGCGCGGCGGCGTGCGCGCGGCACGCCGAGCTTCGCCAGGGCGATGCCCACGGGAATGAACCGGAGCTTCCGGGCGGCGCCGTCGAGCACCATCGTGAACTCGTCGTCGGTGCTGCCGATCACCAGCGGCTTGTCTGCGCCCACGCCGGCCCGGAGCGACTCGATCGTGGGCCGCGGGACGAGCTCCCCGTCGACGCTCGGCCCCCAGGGAAGGCCATCGCCGAGCAGCGAGCGGGCGACGGCGAGGCGGTCGTCCGGCTCCGGGTCGCCGGCCTTCGACTGCAGGCCGTGCAGCGTCTGCTCCGAGACGGATGCGAACCCCTCGCGGGTCGGCGTGACGCCGGCGAGCGCCGCGAGTCGTTCCGCTGCGGCCCGCGCCCGCTCCTGCGACACATCGGCGAGCGCGGCCGACATCGCCCAGGCGGCGTGGAAGAGGTGCTGGGCTGCCGGCATCCCGAGCAGCGTGAGCACCGCCCCGCCGCCGGCCGACTGCCCGGCGATGGTGACGCGCGCCGGGTCTCCGCCGAACTCGGCGATGTTGTCCTGCACCCACTGCAGCGCGAGAAGCCAGTCCCGCACACCGCGATTCGACGGGGCGCCCTCGATGCACCCGAACCCGTCGAAGCCCAGCCGGTACGAGATGGTCACGGTCACGACCCCGTCACGGGTGAAGGCCCGCCCGTCGTACCAGGGGCTCGCGGGGGAGCCGGAGATGTAGCCGCCGCCGTGGATCCACACGATCACCGGCAGCGCCGCGCCGTTCCGGCCGGGGGCCGGCGTGAAGACGTTGACGTTGAGGGTGGAGTCGCCGGGAATGGCGGGCTCGGGGATCAGGGTGATCCCCGAGGCGTCGCGGTGCGCCGTGGCGCCGAACTCGAGTGCGTCGCGCACGCCTTCCCACGGCGCCGCCGGCACCGGTGCGGCGAATCGCAGCTCGCCGACCGGGGCCTTGGCGAAGGGGATGCCGAGGAACGCCGCCGATCCGCCGGCTCCCGGCTCTCCCCGCCAGGAACCCCGCACCCGCCCGGCGACGGTGTCGGCCTCCGCGAATCGGGTGGCGACGGTGATGTCGGTCACGCGTTGCCCTCCGAGGTGAGCAGGGTGAACAGGGCGTCGACCGTCGCTGCCATATCGACCTCGGGATCGAGCATCCACTGCAGCTGGATGCCGTCGGCGACGGCCTGGAACAGGCGCGCCAGCGTGTCGGCATCGACGCGGTCGGTGATCCTGCCCGCGGACTGTCCCTCGGCGACCACCGCGGCGAAGAAGCCGCGCAGGTTCCGCCCTCGCGTGGAGAAGAACCGGTGCGCGGGATGCTCGGGGTCTGCGGCGTCGACCGACAGCCGGGCGAAGAGGTGTACGAGACCGGGGACCTCGGCGTTGCCGCGGATCACACTCAGGTAATCGGCGCGCAGGTCGCGTACCTCGCGATCCGCCGGTCCGTTGAGACCCCGGGAGAGATCGCCGCCCAGCCCGAGGCGCGCCGAGTCGAGCTCGTCGCGCTTGCGGAGGATCTCCGTGAAGAGCTCTTCCTTGCTGTCGAAGTAGTGGAGGAGTCCGGCCTGACTGAGGCCGGCGGCATCCGCCATCTCCTTGACCGATGCACCGCGATAGCCCTCGCGGGCGACGACGTCGAGAGCCCGCTCGAGGATCTCCTCGCGCTTGGCGACGCCTTTCGCGTAGGAGCCGCGCCGCCCCGTCCCGCCTTCCGTCATAAGAGAAGTGAACCAAACAACACAAGGTTTTGGTTCGCGGATGCCATGGCTGCGGGGAGTCGCCGCTGCGTCGTTGTCTTCGTTTCGGGGCAATGAACTTCCGGTTCACACGGCTTCGCGGGGTCGCGGGGCTCGTGGGAGCTGCGTGAACCGGAAGTTCATCGGCCGATAGGGAAGGTGTCTGCGCCGGGGCCGGCAACGGCAAGCCCCGGGCATCCGTCGCGGGCGTCAGCTCCTGAGGAAGGCGAGGAGCGCCTCGTTCACCTCGGCGCCGTGCGTCCAGAGCAGGCCGTGGGGTGCGCCCTCGATCTCGATGTACGTGGCGTCCGGCAGCAGGTCCTTGAACCGGCGTGCCGTCACGTCGATGGGCAGGATGTTGTCGGCGGTGCCGTGGAGGATGAGCGCAGGCACATCGATGGCGGGGATGTCGGCGCGGAAGTCCGTCGGCCACGTCAGCGGCGCCGCGGCGAGCGCAGTGTTGCCGGCGCGATCCGCGACCCGCACGCTGGCGTCGAGCGCCTCCTGCGAGATGCGCGAGCCGAGGTTGTCGTCGAGGTTGTAGAAGTCCTGGAAGAACCCCCTGATGAACGCGTACCGGTCTTCGCGGACGGACTGCGAGATGCCGTCGAAGAACTCCTGGGGCCCGGCGCCGTCGGGGTTGTCGTCGGACTTCAGCAGATAGGGCTCGAGCGAGCCGAGGAAGGCCACCTTGGCGATGCGGCCGCTGCCGTATCGCGAGAGGTAGCGGGCGATCTCGCCGGTGCCCATGGAGAACCCGACGAGCACCGCTTCGCGCAGGTCGAGGTCTTCGACGAGCGCATGCAGGTCGGCGGCGAACGTGTCGTAGTCGTACCCCGAGCCGGCCTTCGTCGACTCCCCGAACCCGCGGCGGTCGTAGGCGATCACGCGGTAGCCCGCATCGAGCAGCGCGGCCTGCTGCTTGCCCCACGACTCGCCGTTCAGCGGGAAGCCGTGGATCAGCACCACAGGCTGCGCGTCGGCCGCTCCCTGGTCGGTGTAATAGAGGTCGACGTCGACCGAGTT
Organism: Microbacterium sp. E-13; assembly: GCF_049912955.1. GTDB lineage: Bacteria > Actinomycetota > Actinomycetes > Actinomycetales > Microbacteriaceae > Microbacterium. The sequence continues at coordinate 3,625,720 of NZ_CP183973.1, read as the reverse complement.
CTCGGTTCCCACGGTGATGTACGCCACGATCGCTCCTTCTGCGCCGCGAACGGATGCCGCGGCCCTGCGTTCGACGCTAGGGCGCGGCATCCGTCATCGCCAGTGTCTTGAACGTGCGCGTGTGGAGCATTCGCGCGACGCCGGCAGACGTCAATCGCGGGCGGCGCCCGCCGACGGCGTCACGGTGAAAATCGTCGGGGCGGTGAACCCGGATGCCTCGAATGCGGCACGTGCGGCGGCGGCGACTCGCTCCACGCTGTCGTGCGAGACGAGCGCGATCGCGGCGCCGCCGAAGCCGCCCCCCGTCATCCGCGCGCCGACGGCGCCGGCGCCGAGCGCCGCCTCGACCGCGGTGTCGAGCTCGGGGACCGAGATCTCGAAGTCGTCCCGCATCGACGCGTGCGACGCGACCAGGAGGTCGCCGATCGCGGTGGGGCCCTGCTCGCGGAGCGTGCGGACCGTGTCGAGCACGCGCTGGTTCTCGGTGACGATGTGCCGCGCACGGCGGAAGGTGACCTCGTCGACGAGTCCGGCGAGCCGGGGAAGGTCGGCCGCGGCGACGTCGCGCAGCGCCGGGACGCCCATCGCCGCGGCGGCCCGCTCGCAGGCCGCGCGGCGCTCGCCGTAGCCTCCCGTGGCGTGCGAGTGCTTGACGCCGGTGTCGATGACGAGGAGCTCGAGGCCTGCGTCCGCGAAGCCCAGGTCGACCACCTCCGCCTCCAGCGAGCGGCAGTCCAGGAAGATCGCCGCGTCGGGGCGGCCGAGGAGCGACGCCATCTGGTCCATGATCCCCGTCGGTGCGCCCACCGCCTCGTTCTCGGCGCGGCGGCCGATCTGCGCGAGTGCCGGGCCGTCGAGGTCGAGGCCCCACGTCTCGGCGAGGGCGACGGCGGTTGCGCCCTCGATGGCGGCGGACGACGAGAGTCCGGCGCCCACCGGCACGTCCGATGCGAACGCCAGGTCGACGCCGGTGACCGACCGAGGGTCGGCTTCCGCGGCCTCGATGAGCGCCCACGCCACGCCCAGCGGGTAGCGGGCCCACTCGGGAACCTCGTCGCGCCGGCCGGGGAAGAGCTCGGCCAGCTCGGCCAGCCCCGCCTCCACGACGCCCCCGTCGCCGTCGGACGACCGGAGGAACCGGGAGACGACGCGGATGCGTGCGTCCTGCCGCGGAGCGAGGGCCACGTGCGTGCGGTGCTGGATCGCGAAGGGCAGCACGAAGCCGTCGTTGTAGTCGGTGTGCTCGCCGATCAGGTTGACGCGGCCCGGCGCCGACCACGTGCCCACGGGCTGCGGCCCGTACGCCGTGGCGGAGAGGGCGCGGGCGGCATCGGCCGTGCGCGTGCCGGTGGTGGTCACAGGGTCTCCTCCGGAACGGATGCGACGGCTTCGCGCAGCTTCGCGGCGGCCGTCTCGGGCGGAATGTCCCCGATCCAGGCGCCCATCGCCGCCTCGGAACCGGCGAGGAACTTGAGCTTGTCGGCCGCGCGGCGCGGCGACGTGAGCTGCAGGTGCAGGCGGGCGGTGTCGCGCCCGCGGTGGACGGGAGCCTGGTGCCAGGCGGCGATGTACGGCGTCGCCGAGTCGTAGAGCGCGTCGACCCCGCGCAGCAGGCGCAGGTACAGCGGCGCGAGTTCGTCGCGCTCGGCCGGCGTGGTCTCGGCGAAGTCGGCCACGTGCCGGTGCGGCAGCAGGTGGATCTCGATCGGCCACCGGGCCGCGAAGGGCACGAACGCCGTCCAGTGCTCGCCCTCCAGGATCACGCGCTCGCCCGCGCGCTCGAACTCGAGGATGCGCGCGAAGAGGTCGGGTCCCTCGCGATCGATCGACGCGAGGAGGCTCGTCGTGCGGGGCGTGATGTAGGGATACGCGTAGATCTGGCCGTGGGGGTGGGGGAGCGTGACGCCGATGGCCTCGCCGCGGTTCTCGAACGGGAACACCTGCTCGACGCCGGGCAGTGCCGACAGCGCGGCCGTGCGGTCGGCCCACGCCTCGATGACCGTGCGGGCGCGGGTGGCCGTCAGCGAGCCGAACGACCCGGCGTGCTCGGGGCTGAAGCACACGACCTCGCATCGTCCGACGCTCGTGCGCGTGCGGCCGAGGCCCGGCGCGACGAGGTCGTCGAGGCCGCGCGGAGGTTCGGGCGCGACCAGGGCCGCGCCGTCTGTCGCCCCGGCGTCGGCGGGGTCGGCCGGGTGCGAGGGGTGCGCGACGGCGAGGGCCGGTCCGAAGGAGGGCGACTTGTTCTCGAAGACGGCGACGTCGTAGGCCGACGGGATCTCCGACGGGTTGGTCGGCGTCTGCGGCGCCAGCGGATCGAGGTGCGCCGGCGGCAGGAACGCCCGGTTCTGGCGCGACGCGGCGATCGACACCCAGTCGCCCGTCAGCACGTCACGCCGCATGGTCGCGGTCTCGGGCCGGGGAGCGAGTTCGCGGGCGTCGACGGCGCGGTCGGGCCCGAGCGTCGTGCCGGGGTCGTCGTAGTAGATCAGCTCGCGGCCGTCGGCGAGGCGGGTGGGGCGCTTCACGACGCCGGCGCTGAGCGTGCGGGCTTCGGACATCCCGGAGGAGCCGAACTCAGTCATGTTCACGTCAACACGCTAGCAAGTCCGCTATGTTATCGTCAACACGGCGAGGCGCTGTGGAGTTTTGCGGCGCCGGCAGATGCCGAAAGGGGTCGCGGGTGAGCACCGACAGGCGCGTATCGATGGCACACGTCGCTGCGCGCGCCGGCGTCTCGGGCCAGACGGTCTCGCGGGTGGTCAATGCGAGCCCCCGCGTCGACCCCGCGACGCGGGCACGGGTGGAGGCCGCGATGGCCGAGCTGGGGTACCGTCCGCACCGCGCCGCCCGCGCGCTGCGCACCGGTCGCACGCAGACCCTCGGCCTGGTGGTCTCGACGCTGGCCTCGGTGGGCAACTCCCGCATGCTGCAGGCGGTGGCGGATGCCGCCGCCCTCCGCGGCTACGCACTGACGGTCGTGACGCTCGGCGCCGACGCCGACGTCGCGACCGCCTTCGAGCGGCTCGCCGAGCAGGGCGTCGACGGGGCCATCGTGCTGAACGAGGCGACCGAGCGGGTGCGCGAGGCCGATCTTCCGGCGGCCGGACTACGGCTCGTCGTCGTGGATGCTCCGCAGGACGACCGCTTCGGTCCGATGCCCTCGTCCAGCCCCGTGCCCCCATTCAGCCCGGTGCCCCCATTCAGCCCGGTGCCCCCCTTCAGCCCGGTGCCCCCCTTCAGCATCGTCGAGACCGACCACGCCGCGGGTGCGCGCTCCGCCGTCGAGCACCTCCTCGCGCTGGGTCACCAGACCGTGCACCATCTCGCCGGACCGGCCGGATCGTTCGCCGCGGCCGAGCGCGAACGGGGCTGGCGTGAAACCCTCGCGGAGGCCGGAGCGGCTGCGCCGCCTCTCGTGCGCGGAGACTGGACGTCCGCATCGGGCTTCGCCGCGGCATCCGCTCTCCTGGATGGTGGCGCGACGGCTGTCTTCGCGGCGAACGACCAGATGGCGCTCGGACTGCTGCGCGCGGTGGCCGAGTCCGGCCGTGCCGTGCCGGGCGACGTGAGCGTCGTGGGGTTCGATGACGTCGCGGATGCCGCGGACTACCGTCCGCCGCTCACGACGGTGCGGCAGGACTTCGACACTCTCGGCGGTCGCGCGGTGGCCGTGCTCGTCGAGGGGATCGAAGCGGGCGCGACGGTGGCGTTCGAGACGGTCCCCACGCACCTGGTCGTGCGCGGCAGCACCGCGCCGGCTCCGTCGCCCGGTCGTTGAGCGGGCGAGGAACGAGCGCCACGAGACGCCGCGAACCGGACGTCAGCCGGCGGCGCGGCGGGCTTCCCAGCCGGTGCGCACCATCTCGTCGACGGTGTAGCGGTTCCGCCAGTCGAGGTCGCGGGCGGCCAGCTCGCCGGTCGCCACGATGCGGTCGGGGTCGCCCGGCCGGCGGGGTGCGATCTCGGGCGTGAAGTCGATTCCCGTGACCCGTGCCATCGCGTCCATGATCTCGCGCACGCTGAGGCCGTTCTGCGAGCCGAGGTTGTAGGCCGGCTGGATCGGCTCGCCCGCGAGCAGGCGCTGGGCGGCGGCGACGTGGGCGGCGGCGATGTCGGTCACGTGCACGTAGTCGCGCACGTTGGTGCCGTCGGGGGTGTCGTAGTCGTCGCCGTTGATGCGGGGCGTCTTGCCGGCGAGCAGGGCTTCGAACACCAGGGGGAACAGGTTGTGCGGGCTGCTGTCGTAGACGGACGGGTCGCCCGAGCCGACGACGTTGAAGTACCGCAGCGACGTGTGACGGAGCGGATGCGCGGACTCGGCCGTCGCGATCGCCTGGTCGCGGATGAGCCACTCGCCGATGAGCTTCGACTCGCCGTAGGGCGAGGCCGGACGTTTCGGCAGGTCCTCGGTGACGAGCGGCACGTCGGGCGTGCCGTAGACCGCTGCCGACGACGAGAACACCAGGTTGGCGACGCCCGCGGCCTCCATCGCGGCGAGGAGCGCGCGCGTGCCTTCGACGTTCTGCGCGTACGTGTGCAGGGGCCGCTGCACCGAGACGCCGGCGTACTTGAAGCCGGCGAGGTGGATGACTCCCACCACCGCGTGCTCACGGAGGGTGCGCTCGACGAGGTCCGCGTCAAGGATCGACCCCTGGACGAACGCCACATCGTCGGGCACGAAGCCGGCGTGACCGCTCGAGAGGTCGTCGATCACGACGGGCGTCAGGCCCGCGCCGTCGAGCGCGCGGACGATGTGGGCGCCGATGTAGCCGGCACCTCCGGTCACGAGCCAGGTCATGTCACTCCGTCGGTCGGGGTCGGGTGGGGGCGATCGCCGAGCGGCGCCGCGATCCATTCTGCCCGGTCGGGCACCGCGCCTCAGACGCGGGCCGCCCCGCGCGTCGCGCTGCAGCCGCGCCAACGCAGCCCGAGGAGAATGACCCCATGGCACACACCGTCGTGATGGCGCCCGATTCGTTCAAGGGAACCATCGGAGCGGCGCCCGCCGCGGCTGCGCTCGGCGCGGGCTGGACGAGGGTGCGCGGAGCCGACGACATCCGCCTCCTGCCCATGGCCGACGGCGGCGAGGGCACGGTCGACGCCTTCGCCACCGCGGTGCGCGGCTCCCGGCGCATGCCGGTCACCGTGACCGGCCCCGAGGGCGTGCCGGTCGAGGCCACCTGGGTGCTGCTTCCCCCGACGCCGGACGCGCCGCAGGAGACGGCCGTCGTCGAGCTCGCCGGCACGAGCGGCATCGAGCTGCTGGGCACGCCGCCGCGGCTGCGGGCGCTCGACGCGCACACCCGGGGCTTCGGCGAGACGATCGCCGCCGCCCTCGCCCACGGCGTGTCGCGGCTGGTGCTGGGCATCGGGTCGAGCTCGTCGACCGACGGCGGCGCCGGCATGCTCACCGCTCTGGGCGCGCGATTCACGGATGCCGCGGGCTCACCCATCGCCGATGGCGCGCGTGGTCTCGCGACAGTGGCTCACGCCGACCTGTCCGGGCTCGTGCCGCTTCCCCCCGGCGGCGTCACGGTGCTGAGCGACGTCACCAACCCTCTCCTCGGCCCGCGGGGAGCAGCGGCGGTGTTCGGGCCGCAGAAGGGAGCCCGACCCGGCGACGTCGCGATGCTCGACGCCGGGCTCGCCCGGCTCGCCGGCCTGCTCGATGCGGACCCGCGTTCCGCCGGCGCCGGGGCGGCAGGCGGCACCGGTTTCGGCCTGCTGGCGTGGGGCGCCCGACTGATGCCCGGTGCGGCGGCGGTGGCGGAGCTTGTGGGGCTCGACGCGGCGGTGGCCGCGGCATCCGTCGTCGTCACCGGGGAGGGTTCGTACGACGGTCAGTCCGCCGCGGGCAAGGTGCCGGCCCACGTGCGGGCGGTCGCGGCGGCGGCGAACGTGCCCGTGTCGCTGGTCGCAGGGCGCATCGCACCCGATGCCGACACCTCGGGCTTCGCCGCGACGGCATCGCTCACCGAGCTCGCCGGGTCGGGCGACGCCGCGATGACCGACGCCGTGCGGTGGCTGGAGGAGGCCGGAGCCCGGCTCGCTGCCGCCTTCGGCAACCGCTGACCCGGCGACGTTCCCCGACCGGCCCCAGACGCGCCGGGCGCTCGGGCTGGACGTGGGGGTGCCGAGGTGGCAGGCGTGGTCGTTCTGCGCGGGTGGAGGCGGCGCTGGGTGACACCTTTGCTGGACGTGGGGGTGCCGAGGTGGCAGGCGTGGTCGTTCTGCGCGGGTGGAGGGGGCGCTGGGTGACACCTTTGCTGGACGTGGGGGTGCCGAGGTGGCAGGCGTGGTCGTTCTGCGCGGGTGGAGGCGGCGCTGGGTGACACCTTTGCTGGACGTGGGGTGCCGAGGTGGCAGGCGTGGTCGTTCTGCGCGGGTGGAGGGGGCGCTGGATGACACCTTCGCTGGACGTGGGGGTGCCGAGGTGGCAGGCGTGGTCGTTCTGCGCGGGTGGAGGGGGCGCTGGGTGACACCTTTGCTGGACGTGGGGGTGCCGAGGTGGCAGGCGTGGTCGTTCTGCGCGGGTGGAGGCGGCGCTGGGTGACACCTTTGCTGGACGTGGGGGTGCCGAGGTGGCAGGCGTGGTCCGGGCGTCAGCTGCGCGGCGGCGTGCTGGCCCGCACGATCACCTCGAGCGGCAGTGGCGGCTCGTCGGCGGCCTCCCACTCCGCGTCCGTCGCGGCGCGGAGGGCGTGGTAGCCGAGATCCTCGAGCGGCACGCGTACGGTGGTGAGGCCGGGACGGATGTCGCGGCCCGTGGCGATGTCGTCGAAGCCGGCGACGGCGACGTCGGCGCCGACCTGGCGGCCCGCATCGCGGACGGCCGACATGACGCCGATGGCCACGACATCGCAGACGCCGAAGATGAGGGTGCCCGGCGCGGTGTCGTTCTCGAGCAGCTCCGACGCGGCCGCGTAGCCGGCGTCTCGCGTGAAGCCGGCGCGATGCACCTCGCGTACAGTGCCGCCCGCCGAGGCGAAGCCCTCGGTGAAGCCGTCGAGGCGGTCATCCGACGTTCGGATGCCCTCGGATGCGGCGACCACGATCGCATCGCGGTAGCCCAGGCGCCCGAGCTCGACGCCGAGCGCCGCCGCGCCGCCGCGATTGTCGACGGCGACCGAGCGTGCCCCGCCGCCTCCGGGACCGACCACGACGACACGCCCGCCCGTGTGCGAGAACGCGTCGAGTTCGCCCTGGAGTCCCACGGCATCGGGGCCCTCCACGCGGGATGCCGCGAGGATGAGTCCGCGCGGACGCTGGCCGCGCAGCGCATGGACGAGCTTGACCTCACGCTGCGGATCGCGTTCGGTGATCGCAATGGTGACGACGAGGCCCGCCTCGTCGGCGCCGCGGGCGACACCCGATGCGAGCTGTCCGAAGTACGGGTCGGCGATGTCGGCGACCAGGAGCGCGACGATCGCGGAGGTGCCGCGCGCGGTGGCCTGCGCGGACAGATTGGCGGTGTAGCCGAGCTTCTCGGCCGCCGCCTCGACGCGCTCGCGGTAGCTTTCGGCGACTTTGCGCGTAGAGCCGTTGAGTACGCGTGAGGCGGTGGCGAGCGAGACGCCGGCCACGCGCGCGACGTCGTGCAGGGTTGCGGCGCCACGGGCAGGCGCGATGATGTCGCTCACAGGCCAGAGTCTAGAGCTTGTGTCCGGTTGCGGCGAGGGGTCGGGAAGCGCTTGCCGGTCCATCCCGGAGGCTCGTTTCCAGCGCGCGCCGCCTCCGCCTCTTCCGCCGGTGAACCCGGCGCGCACAGGTCGATCCGGCTTCCGCAGGCACCGGGCGTGCACAGGTCGACGCCGCTTCCGCAGGACGGGTCGCGCCCTTTCGCTCCTGTAGAACCCCGGTTGACCTGTCGAAGGGGAGTTCAGCGGGGGGGGGGGGGGAGAGAGAGAGAGAGACCCGGGCCGCAGCGCGCGATTTTCCCGCCCGGCGGTTGCGCTGTCAAGGGTTCGGCCGATTCCGACGGCAAGTCCTCAGCAGCGGTAGCGTCGGGGCATCTCAACGGAGACGCCGCAACCCCCCCCCGCGGTGCTCACGAGACAAAGGAGAGATCATGCTTTGGACCATCCTGGGACTCATCATCATCGGCCTCATCGCCGGCCTCATCGCTCGTGCCGTCATCCCCGGCAAGCAGAGCATGGGCATCCTGCTGACGATCGTGCTCGGCATCGTGGGCTCGTTCGTCGGCGGATTCCTCGGCTACCTGCTCTTCGGCGCCGACCCCAACGGCGGCTTCCTGCAGCCGGCGGGCATCATCGGCTCGATCCTCGGAGCGATCATCGTGCTCGGCCTCTACGTGCTGTTCACGCGTCGCCGCGGCGTGGGCCGCGTCTGACGCCCGGAGCCGACCCCACGAAGAGCGCGAACCCGCACGAGAAGTCGTGCGGGTTCGCGCTCTCCGTCTGCGCAGCGCGGCGTTCAGGCGCCGGCGAGCGCCTGCGACACCACCTCACGGGCCTCGGCCTGCACCTGCGCGAGGTGCTCGGGGCCGCGGAGCGACTCGGCGTAGAGCTTGTAGACGTCCTCGGTGCCCGACGGGCGAGCCGCGAACCACGCGTGCTCGGTCTGCACCTTGAGTCCGCCGATCGCGGCGCCGTTGCCCGGCGCGTGCGACAGCTTGGCGGTGATCGGCTCGCCGGCGAGCTCGGTCGCGGTGACCGCCTCGGGCGCCAGCTTCCCGAGGGCGGCCTTCTGGGCGGGTGATGCCGGGGCATCCACTCGCTGATAGGCCGAGGCCCCGAACTCCGCCTCGAGTTCCGCATAGCGCTGCGAGGGCGTCTTGCCGGTGACGGCGAGGATCTCGGATGCCAGGAGGCACAGCAGGATGCCGTCCTTGTCGGTCGTCCACACCGTGCCGTCGAAGCGCAGGAACGACGCCCCGGCGGATTCCTCGCCGCCGAACGCGACCGACCCGTCCAGAAGCCCGGGCACGAACCACTTGAAGCCGACCGGGACCTCGAGCAGCGGCCGCCCGAGGGAATCGGCCACGCGGTCGATGATCATGGAGCTGACGAGGGTCTTCCCCACCGCGGCATCGGTCGGCCACTCCGGCCGGTGCGAATACAGGTAGTCGATCGCGACGGCCAGGTAGTGGTTGGGGTTCATGAGGCCGCCGTCCGGCGTCACGATGCCGTGCCGGTCGGCGTCGGCGTCGTTGCCGGTGAGGATGTCGTACTCCTCGCGGCGGCCGATGAGACCGGCCATCGCCGACGGCGACGACGGATCCATGCGGATCTTCTCGTCCCAGTCGAGCGTCATGAAGCGCCACGTCGGGTCGACCTCGGGGTTGACGACTTCGAGTTCGAGGCCGTGCACCTCGGCGATGAGCGCCCAGTACTCGACCGAGGCTCCCCCGAGCGGGTCGGCGCCGATGCGCACACCCGCGCGGCGGATCGCCTCGACGTCGATGATGTTCGCGAGGTCGCGGACGTACGCGTCGCGGAAGTCATACTGGCCCAGCGTGTCGGCGTCGAGGTCCTTGAACGGGGTGCGCGCGACGCCGTCGAGCCCGGCCGCGATGAGCTCGTTCGCCCGGTTCGCGATCCAGCCGGTGGCATCGGTGTCGGCGGGGCCGCCGTTCGGCGGGTTGTATTTGAAGCCGCCGTCGCGCGGCGGGTTGTGGCTCGGTGTCACCACGATGCCGTCGGCGCGACCCGGGTCGGCGGCATCCCGTCCCCGGTTGTAGGCGAGGATCGCGTGACTCAGCGCCGGCGTCGGCACCCACGAGTCGCGGGAGTCGACGCGCACGTCGATGCCGTTGGCCACCAGGACCTCGATCGCGCTGCGCTCGGCCGGCAGCGACAGGCCGTGCGTGTCGCGCCCCAGGAACAGCGGTCCCTCGATGCCCTGGCTCTTGCGGTAGTCGACGATCGCCTGCGTCGTGGCGAGGATGTGGGTCTCGTTGAAGCTCGCCGACAGCGAAGAGCCGCGGTGTCCGCTGGTGCCGAACGCGACGCGCTGCTCGGGCACCGCCGGATCTGGTGCGACGTCGTAGTAGGCGGCGATCAGCTCATCGATGTCGATGAGGTCGGATGCTTCGGCGGGCTGTCCTGCTCGAGTCATGGATCCCAGTCTGCCCCGTCGCGGGGGTCCGTGTCGTGGGCTTGACGCCGCATGTCTCCTGGGCCGTCTGCAGACCTCCACGGATCTGCGTCAGCGGCGACGCCGCGGCACCGCGTTTCCGCGGCTGTCGGTGCAGGGCGCCCACGAATCCGTGGAGTTTTGCGCCGGGCTAGGCTGACACGCGTGACTTCCGAGCTCGCCGGCGCCGAGGCATCCGTTCCCGTCCGCCGCACGTACAGCTACCTGGGGCCCGCCGGCACGTTCACGGAGGCTGCGCTCGCGCAGGTGCCCGAGGCGCGCGCCCAGGAGTGGCGGCCCGTCCGCAACGTGGGCGAGGCGCTCGCCGACGTGGTGGAGGGACGCTCGGACGCGGCCATGATCGCCATCGAGAACTCCGTCGACGGGGGCGTGTCGACGGCGCAGGACGCCCTGGCCACCGTACCGGGCCTGCGCATCGTCGGGGAGTACCTCGTTCCCGTCGAGTTCGTGCTGGTCGGCCGGCCCGGCGCCCGCCTCGAGGACGTCTCGCTCATCGCCGCCCATCCGGTGGCGTACGCGCAGTGCCTGCAGTGGCTCTCGCGCACGCTGCCGGCCCATGCGCACGTGCCTGCGGCCAGCAACGTCGCGAGCGCGATGGGGCTGATGGACGGGTCGAGCGATGCGGATGCTGCGATCGCCCCGCCGGGAATCCTCGAGCACCACGAGCTCGAGCTTCTCGCCTCGAACATCGGCGACAACCCGAACGCCGTGACGAGGTTCGTGCTCGTGAGCCGCACGGTCGCGCCGCCGCCCCCGACCGGTGCCGACAAGACGTCCCTCATCGTCGAGCTGCCCGACGACCACCCCGGCGCGCTGCTCGAGATGCTCGAGCAGTTCGCCACTCGCGGCATCAACCTGTCGCTGCTGGCCTCCCGCCCCATCGGCGACGAGCTCGGCCGCTATCGCTTCGTCGTCGACGCCGACGGGCACCTCGAGGATGAGCGCATGGCCGACGCGCTCCTGGGCCTGCGGCGCTTCAGCCCGCGCGTGACGTTCCTCGGCTCGTACCCGCGCGCCGACCGCGCCGTCATCCGCTACCCCGAGCGCTACGCCGACGACGTGTTCGTCGAGGCGCGCGACTGGCTGCGCGGCCTGCTCAGCGGCGAGCCCGAGGAGCGGGAGTGACCGGCACCTTCCCGACGTGCCACCGCCCCGCTCAGCCGAGGCCGAGTTCGGTGGCCAGCAGCTCGAGGGTCTGCAGGCGTCCGGGGGCGGCATCCATCGGCTCCTCCTCATAGGCGCCGGCGATCGGCGAGATCATGACCTCGTCGACGCCGTGGCGAGCGGCGAAGGAGCGGAGATCGGATGCCACGCCCTCGGCCGTGCCCACGAACCACTTCGCCCGTGCCGAGGTCATGAAGGTCTCGCCGAGGCCCGCGAAGTCCGCCGCGTTCGCCAGGGCGTACTCGACCGTCTCGAGCGGGACGAGCGGCTTGTTCGTGCGCAGGCGCGCCGTCATGCGCAGGTTGGGCAGGGCGCGGGCCTCCGCCTCGTCCTGCGTGGGGGCGACGAGCACGTTCGCGGTAAGGAAGGTGCGGGGCGCAGCCAGCGTCTCCGACGGCTGGAAGGCTGTGCGGTACAGCTCCAGCGCACGCTCGAGGCCCTCGCCCGAGAAGTGGTTCGCGAAGACGTACGGCAGTCCCAGGGCGGCCGCCAGCTGCGCGGAGTAGTCGCTCGAACCGAGCAGCCACACCTCGGGGGTCGTGGTGGCGGCCGGGGTCGCGTGCACGTCGTAGGTGCCGCCCGACGTGAAGCGCAGCGACGCGCCGTCGGGGGCGATCAGCGAGATGATGTCGCGCACATGGTCGGGGAACCGCTCGACGTCGCTCGTCGTGCCGCTCTGACGCAGCAGCTGGGTGATCACCGGGTCCGACCCCGGCGCCCGCCCGAGACCGAGGTCGATACGCCCGGGCGCGAGCGCCTCGAGCGCCGCGAACTGCTCGGCGACGACGAGCGGCGAGTGGTTCGGCAGCATGACGCCGCCCGACCCGAGACGGATGCGCGAGGTGCGCGCCGCGGCCGCGGCGGCGAGCACCGGCGGGGTCGTCGATGCCACGGCGGGCATGTTGTGGTGCTCGGCGAACCAGTAGCGGCGGTAGCCGAGCTGGTCGGCGGCCTCGACGAGGGAGAGGGATGCCGCGACCGCCTGTGCGCTCGACTGACCCGTGCGCACGGGCACCAGGTCGAGGACGGACAGGGCCGGGGCGGAGGTCGGAGTGCTCATCTCCACGGACAACCCGCCGCGGCATCCGCTCTATTCCGCTTCGTCCTCGCCACGACGTCGGAGATCTGCGTCCCGTCGGAGCAGGGGTTCGTCCCGGTCCGACTTCGTGCAGATCTCCGACCCCGCGGCGCGCGGGCCGGAGGCGCCGCCCGCTACGGCAGGCGGTTCGCCTTCGCGAGGTTCTCGCGCAACTGGTCGGCGGTCTGCCGGACGACGTACGCAGGACGGTCGCGCTCGAGGCGCCACGACTCGCTGAGCGGACCGGCGCTCACCGTGTCGAAGCCGAGAGCGTCGTAGACGCCGGTGACGAACTCGACCGCCTCGGGGTGGTCGCTCGCGGTGCCCAGGGCGCGGCGCGCGGGGTCTCCCGCGGGATGTCCGCCGGCGTTGATGTCGGAGGCCAAGATGTGGTTGAAGGCCTTGACGACCTTGGAGGCCGGGAGATGCTCCTGGAGGAGGCCGGATGTCGTCGCCTCGCCGCGATCGAGGGCGTCGATGTGGCCGTCGCGTTCGAAGTAGTAGTTGTTGGTGTCGAGCACGATCTTGCCGGCGAGAGGCTGGACCGGCACATCCTTCAGCGCCTTGAGGGGCACGGTGACGACGGCGATGTCGGCGGCTTCGGCCGCGTCGATCGCGTTCGCCGCGGTGACCTTCGGCCCCAGCTCCTCCACGAGCTCCGCCAGGCTCTCGGGGCCGCGCGAGTTCGAGATCACGACGTCGTAGCCGAGTCCCGAGAAGGCGCGGGCGAGCGCGCTGCCGATGTGTCCTGCACCGATGATTCCGATCGTTGTCATGACGGGCTTGAACCCCGGTGCCGGGCGTCGCATTCCGCCCCGGTGCAACGCGCCGTCATCCGCGGGGGCTTCCCCCGCTCACGAGCGCGCGGCGCTCTTGACGTGCTCGTACGCGTCGAGCGCGGCCTGACGCGTCGCGCCGAGGTCGACGACCGGCTCCGGCGGATCGTCGCCGAGGAGCTCCGGCGCCCACGCCCGCACGTAGTGCCCGTCGGGGTCGAACCTCTTCGCCTGCAGCACCGGGTTGAAGATGCGGAAGTACGGAGCAGCGTCGGCGCCCGACCCCGCGACCCACTGCCAGTTGAACGCGTTGTTCGCTCCGTCGGCGTCGACCAGCGTGTCCCAGAACCATTCCTCGCCCCGGCGCCAGTCGATGAGCAGGTTCTTGACGAGGAAGGATGCCGCCACCATCCGCACGCGGTTGTGCATGTAGCCCGTGTGCCACAGCTCGCGCATCCCGGCGTCGACGAGGGGAACGCCGGTGCGGCCGTGCCGCCACGCGTCCAGGTGGGTCGGCAACGGCTGCGGCCACGGGAACGCGTCGAATTCCGGCCGCAGGTTCTTGGTCGCGAGATCGGGGAAGCGGTACAGGGTGTGCCAGGCGAACTCCCGCCAGCCGAGCTCGGAGAGGAAGCGCCCTCCGTTGCCGGCCTCGATGGCCTCGTGCCACACGGTGTACGGGCTCACCTCGCCCCACCGCAGCCGCGGCGACAGCAGCGACGTCGCGCCGGCGGCCGGCTCGTCCCGCGCGCGGTCGTAGGAGGCGAGGTCGTGCTCGACGAACTGCCGGAGGCGCCGTCGCGCGGCGGGTTCGCCGGGCTCCCACGTCTCCCGAAGTCCGCCTGCCCAGTCGGGGTCGCGGGGGAGCAGGCGCCAGTCGTCGAGGGGATCGGATGGCGGCACCCGGCGGATCCCGGCGAGCTCGCGCGGCTCGGGCAGCGGCGCCCGGGGCGACGGCAGCGCGAGGCAGGCGCGCCAGAACGGCGTGAACACCGAGAAGTGCGTTCCTGCGCCGGTGGTGACGGTCCAGGGCTCGAACAGCAGCGACCCGGCGAACGACGCCACCTCGACGTCGTCGTCGCGAAGCGCGGCCTTCAGGCCTGCATCGATCGTGCGCTCGGGGCCGCCGTAGCGGCGGTTCCAGAAGACGGCGCCGGCCGCGGCATCCCTCACGACCTCCCGTACCACGCGGTCGGCCGGCCCCCGCCGCAGCACGAGGCTCGCGCCCCGCTCGCGCAGGCGTTCGCCGAGCGAGGTCAGCGAGTGGTGCAGCCACCACCGGGCGGCGCCGCCCAGGGGACGCACACCGGGGGACTCCTCATCGAACACGTAGAGGGCGATGATCGGCTCGCCGCGATCGACCGCCGCGCGCAGGGCGGGGTTGTCGGCCAGACGCAGGTCGTCGCGGAACCACACGATGGTAGGACCGGGCATGGCCCCATCCTGCCGCCCGGATCCACGGCGCGACCCCTCTTGACAACCCTCGCCGCGGCGCCCGTCGCGTCGGGGCACGGGAGGCGGCGTCCTCTGCCACCTTCACCTGGCGGGTGCGACCTTGAGGTGACAGGTGTGGTCGCGTCGGGGCACGGGAGGCGGCGTCCTCTGCCACCTTCACCTGGCGGGTGCGACCTTGAGGTGACAGGTGTGGTCGCGTCGGGGCGCGGGAGGCGGGGTCCTCTGTCACCTTCGTCTCGCGGTGCGACCTTGAGGTGGCAGGTGTGGTCGGGTCGGGGCGCGGGAAGCGGGGTCCTCTGCCACCTTCACCTGGCGGCCGCGACTTGAAGTGGCAGGTGTGGTCGCGTCGTCGTCCGGCAGGCGGCGTCTTCTGCCACCTTCAACCCGACCCCGCCAGGTCGTCGCCACAGGCGGCGGACACGAGCAGAACGGATGCTGCGGCCGCCAGCATCCGTTCCGTCATAGGTCTTCGGTGGTGTGGCCCTTGGGGACGACGAGCAGGAGCGCCGAGGGCTCCACGCGCGTCTTCACCGACAGCGCCTCGCCGAACTCGTCGCCGTCCAGCTGCACCGGCTGCGCGTCATGTGCCGCGAGCTCGATGCCCGCGCCGCGCGAGTAGACGACGGCGTTGTCCCTCGTGCGCAGCGACAGCACCCGGCGGCCGGCGCGGAAGCGGCGCAGGAAGCTGTTGTCCCATGCCACGCGGCGCCACACGAAGAGCCAGCCGAAGAGCCCCTTGGGCTGGAAGATCACGATGTCGAGGGCGCCGTCGGCGACGGATGCCTCGGGGATGAGGTCGAGGCCGGCGGGAAGCTTGCCGCAGTTGGCGAAGAGAACGCTCTGCACGCGCGCCGAGTGCAGGCGGTGGCCCGGCAGCTCGTAGACGACGCGGAAGGGCTTCGCGCTCGTGAGCGACCGCGCCGCGCCGTCGACGTAGGCGACCCAGCCGACCGTCTTCTTCAGCTGCGGGCTGGTGTTGGCGATCATGGCGGCGTCGAGGCCGATGCCGCCCATGACGACGAAGGCGTGCTCGGCGCTCGTGCCGTCGGGGCGTGCCAGCTCGGTCCAGCCCACGTCGATCGACGTGGTGTCGCCGTCGAAGACCGCACGCACCATGGCGTCCGGCTCGGTCAGCGGGAGCTTGAGGTTGCGCGCGAGCAGGTTGCCCGTGCCGCTCGGCACGATCGACAGCGGCACGCCGGAGCCGCTCATCGCCTCCGACACCGCCCGCACGGTGCCGTCGCCGCCCGCCACGAGGACGGCGTCGACACCCTCGTCGAGCGCCTGCCGCGTCACGTCGTCGCCGAGGTCGTCGACGGTGGTCTCGTAGAAGAGGGGCTCCGACCAGCCGGCCTCGGCGGCCAGGCGCGTGACGGTGTCGCGCAGCGCATCGGCGTCGACCTTGATCGGGTTGTACACGAGCGCCGCCTTCGGCGACGGGCGCTCGCCCTCGGATCCGATCGGACGCGTCTCGCCGCCTGGCCCCACGCGACGGGCCTCGCCGCTGTCGTCATCGGTGGTGTCGGACCCGACATCGCCCGGCTCGCGGATCACGTCGTCGGGCTCGGCCGCCGCCTCGGGGTCGGGTGGCTCGGCCTCGGCTGTGGCGGAAGCGTCCCCGCCCGTCTTGGCGGACGCGTCGGCTTCAGCGGGCGCGTTGCCTTTCGCGGATCCGGCCGCAGCGTCCGTTCCCTCCGCCGCGACGTCGGAGACGTCGATCTCGGACGTGCTCGGCCCGTCGGCGTAGATCGCGTCGGCCGGGTGCGGATTGAGATCGGCGGGGATCTCCCCGGTCGCGACGTCTTCGACCGGCGCGTCGCCCGCGACGCCCCGGGAGGCAGCGTCGCCCGCGGCCCCGCTGGTGGGAGCGTCGCCCGAAGCGCCCGCGGTCGGAACGTCGTCGCTGGGTGATTCTTCGCCCGAGCCGGATGCGGTCGCCATGCGGTCCAGATTAGGACGAGAAACCGTCACCCGTCGCCTGCGGCAGGGGACTTGACAGCCGGACGCCGTTCTGCACGCGCCGACTAAGCTTGCAGGGTGATCGATCCCGTGCTGCTCCGCGAAAATCCCGAGCTGGTCAAGCGCTCGCAGGAGGCGCGGGGCGAGCCGCCCGAGACGGTCGACGCCGCGATCGAGGCCGACCGTGCACGACGGGCGGCGATCACGGCGTTCGAAGAGCTCCGTGCGGAGCAGAACGCGCACGGCAAGAAGGTCGCGCAGGCTCCCAAGGAGGAGAAGGCCGCCCTCGTCGCCCAGGCGAAGGAGCTGAGCGAGCGGGTCAAGCAGGCGCAGCACGCGGTGGCCGCCGCCGAAGAGGCATCGGCCGACGCCTTCTCGGCGCTCGAGAACATCGTTATCGAGGGGGTGCCCGCGGGCGGCGAGGACGACTTCGTCACGCTGCGCACGCACGGCGAGATCCCGGCGTTCGGCTTCGAGCCGCGCGACCACCTGGACCTCGGCGAGCGGCTCGGCGCCATCGACATGGAGCGGGGCACCAAGGTGTCGGGCAGCCGCTTCTACTTCCTCACCGGCATCGGCGCGCGGCTCGAGATCGCGCTCATGAACCTCGCGCTCGACCGCGCGCTCCAGGCCGGGTTCACGCCGGTCATCCCGCCGACGCTCGTGCGGCCCGAGGTGATGCGGGGCACCGGGTTCCTGGGCAAGCACTCGGCGGAGGTCTACCACCTCGAAGACGACGACCTGTACCTCGTCGGCACGAGCGAGGTGCCGCTCGCCGGTTATCACATGAACGAGATCCTCGACCTGTCGCGCGGAGCGAAGCGCTACGCCGGCTGGTCGACCTGCTACCGCAGCGAGGCCGGCTCGTACGGCAAGGACACCCGGGGCATCATCCGCGTGCACCAGTTCAACAAGCTCGAGATGTTCGTCTACACGACGCCTGAAGAGGCGGAGACCGAGCACCTGCGCCTCGTCGAGATGCAGGAGCGGATGCTGCAGGACCTGGGTCTGTCGTACCGCGTGATCGACGTCGCCGCCGGAGACCTCGGCTCGAGCGCCGCCCGCAAGTACGACGTCGAGGCCTGGGTGCCGACGCAGAACGCGTACCGCGAGCTCACCTCCACCTCGAACTGCACGACCTATCAGGCCCGCCGGCTCGACATCCGCTACCGTCCCGACGGGGGCAGGACGCAGCCGGTGGCGACCCTCAACGGCACGCTGGCCACCACGCGCTGGATCGTCGCGCTGCTCGAGACCCACCAGCGCGAGGACGGCTCGGTCTCGGTGCCGGAGGTGCTGCGACCCTTCCTCGGCGGACTCGAGGTCATGGAGCCGATCGCGTGACCGAGGCGCACCTGCCGAAGACCGGCTCCATCAGGGTCGTCGCACCGAAGAAGGCCGCCAAGCTGGTGGAGCGGGTGGCCCGCGACACCGAGAACCCTGCCGTCGCCACCGAGCAGCTGCTCATCGCGCTCGACATCGACGGCACGGTGCTGCTGGAGGACGAGTCGCTCAGCCCGGGCGTGGTCGACGCCATCGCCCACGCGCACCGCGCCGGCCACGAGGTGATGGTCGCGACGGGACGCAGCTGGGAGGGCACGCGCGGCATCGTGCGCGTGCTCGGAATCGCGCCGGAGTACGTGGTGTGCTCGAACGGAGCGGTCGTGCTCCAGCGGGTCGAAGCCGACGAACTGCGCTACGACCGCTGGCACGTCGAGACGTTCGACCCGCGCGAGGTGCTCGCGCAGCTGCGCGTGCACCTGCCCGACGCCCGCTACCTCGTCGAGCTCGCGGATGGTCAGCGCCTGTACACCGAGTACCTCGAGGACTGGAACCTCGTGCACGCGCGACGGGTGCCGTTCGAGGAGCTCGGTGCGCAGCCCGTCTGCCGCATCGTCGTGGTGTCGCCCGACCAGGGCGAGCAGGAGTTCGTCGAGCTCGTGAAGCGCATCGGGCTCAACCACGTCTCGTATTCCGTCGGCTGGACGGCGTGGCTCGACATCGCGCCGATGGGCGTCGACAAGAGCACCGGCCTGGAGCTCGTGCGGAACGAGCTGGGCATCGACCCCGCGCACGTGCTGGTGGTGGGAGATGGCCGCAACGACGTCGGCATGTTCCGCTGGGCGCTCGACAACGGCGGTCGTGCCGTCGCGATGGCCCAGGGCCCCCAGGAGGTGCGCGACGCGGCGGGCGAGACCACGTCGTCGGTGCACGACGGCGGCGTCGCCGACGTGCTCCGCCGCCTCTGACCGCGCCCGCCGCCGTTTGTCCACAGGTCGCGCGCGTCCTTCAGAGGATTGCCAGCCGTCGTTGCAAGAATGAGGCGACAGTGCTGTCGGCTAGACTCGACGCCTGTTCGACGGATGCCGCCCCCGGGGCGGCATGTGTCGGGAGGGTTGTCCGAGCGGCCGATGGACCTGGTCTTGAAAACCAGTGGGCAGCAATGTCCCGTGGGTTCGAATCCCACACCCTCCGCAGAATGGTGTGCCGGGGGACCCCGAAAGGAACTTCATTGGGCTCGACGCACAAGCACCCGAGGCGAGGCCGTCGCACGGTCGCCCGCCACGGCGCGCTGTCGTCCCCGAGCCCGTTCGGTTTCATCGCGAGACTCGTGGGCATCATCGCCGCCGTCGTGCTCGTCTCGGGGGTCGGCGTCGCCGCGTATGCCGTGACCGACATCGGGGCGAGCTTCGCCGACGATGCGGTCGATCTCGAGGGCCAGGGCTCGGTCCCGCCCGACATCGGCGCGATCGAGGGCGGCGTCGACCTGCTCCTGGTGGGCACCGACGAGTGCGAGAAGGAGTTCGCCTACCTCTTCGGCGACCGCTGCACGGGTGCGGAGGCCGAGGGTCAGCTCAACGACGTCAACATGCTCGTCCACATCTCCGACAACCCTCGCCGCGTGACGGTCGTGTCGTTCCCGCGCGACCTGATGGTGCCGATCCCGGAGTGCACCGGGGAGGACGGCAGTTCGGCAGGCGGCGTCTCGAAGGCGCAGATCAACTCGGCCTGGGGTTACGGCGGGCTGTCTTGCGTCGCGAAGACGATCAGCGAGCTGAGCGGTGAGAGCATCCCGCTGGCGGCCAAGGTGAGCTTCGGCAACGTCATCAACATCACCGATGCGATCGGCGGCGTGGAGGTCTGCATCGGCAACGGCGGCATCAAGGACCGGTACACCGCCATCGACTGGCCGGCGGGCCCGCGCACGATCAAGGGAGTGGAGGCCCTGCAGTTCCTGCGCACCCGGCACGGCCTCGAGAACGGCAGCGACCTGGCGCGCATCAGCAACCAGCAGCAGTACATGTCGAGCCTGGCGCGCAAGCTCGTCAGCGACGAGGTGCTCACGAACCCGGCGACGCTGTACAAGCTCGCCACGACCGCGGTCGACAACATCACGCCGAGCAAGTCGCTGACGAACCCCATGACGCTCGTGCAGATCGCGCTCGCCGTGAAGGATGTGCCCTTCGAAGACATCGTCTTCGTGCAGTACCCGGTTCTCGAGGACCCGTACGACCCCAACCGCGTCGTCCCCGACTACGACTCGGCCGAGCAGCTGTGGGCGGCGCTGGCTGCCAACGAGGGCATCCAGGTGACGCACGATCAGGACCTCACCGGAGGCGTGATCGTCGCCGAACCCGGGGCCACCGATGCGCCCGCCGACCCCACCGCGACACCGACGCCGGGCGCGACCGCCGTGGCGCTCCCCGACAGCATTCCGGGGCAGAACGCGGCCCAGCAGACCTGCTCCGCCGGCAACGTCAAGGCCGCCGGCTGATGGCGGGGTGGAACCAGCCCTCTGCCGAGGGCCGGGCGCCGCTCGCGCGTCACGGCGCGCTGAAGTCGCGCCATCCGTTCCTCACCCTCCTCTCCATGCTCGGTGTCGTGCTGGGAGTCTTCGGTGTGAGCGCCGCGGGCATCGCCGCCTACAACGTGTGGGATGCGGCGCAGGCCATCTCGGCCAACGCGGTCGTGCTCGACGGCGGCGAGCCGCTGCCGCCGTCGCTCGGCGCGATCGAGGGTGGCGTGAACCTGCTCCTGGTCGGCTCGGACTCGTGCGAGGGGCAGGACGTCAAGCTCTTCCCACGCTGCGCGAACGACGACTCGCCGGGCGAGCGCAACGACGTCACCATGCTCCTGCACATCTCGGACGAGCCGCGCCGTGTGACGGTCGTGTCGTTCCCGCGCGACATGCTCGTGCCGATCCCCTCCTGCCCCGAGGAGGACGGCGAGGGCGACTACGCGGCCCTGTCGTCGCAGATGATCAACGCCTCCTATCAGTACGGGGGACTGGCCTGCACCGTGCGGACGGTCGAATCGCTGATCGATGAGCAGATCGACTTCGCCGCCGCCATCCGCTGGACCGGCGTGATCAACATGTCCGACGCCATCGGCGGCGTCGACGTCTGCGTCGCCGGCGACATCAGCGACGTGCACACGGGCCTCAACCTCACTGCGGGCACCCATACGCTGCAGGGCGTCGAGGCGCTGCAGTTCCTCCGCATCCGTCACGGCATAGGCGACGGGTCCGACCTCGGACGCATCTCGAACCAGCAGCAGTTCATGTCGTCGATGGTGCGCAAGCTGCAGTCGGGGGCGGTGCTGTCGAATCCGGCGACGCTGCTGAACCTGGCGACGACCTTCATCAGCCAGGTGCAGGAGGGCCAGCTCGTGCTGAGCTCCGGCCTCACCAAACCCGCTCTCATGGTGCAGATCGCGATGGCCGTGAAGGACGTGCCGTACGAAGACATCGTCTTCGTGCAGTACCCGACGGTGTACTCGAACGACGGACGCCGGGTGCTTCCGGTGAAGGATGCTGCGCAGGTGCTGTTCGACGCTCTGAAGGCGAATCAGCCACTGGCGCTCACCGGCGATGCGAGCCAGGGCTACGGCGTCGAGGTGACAGGAGAGGTGGCCCAGCCGGGTGCGACCCCGGCTCCGGATGCGACCGAGACGCCGCTCGCCGGCGAGACCCCGGCTGCCACCGACACGCGCGTGGAACTGCCATCCGGCATCGCGGGACAGACCGCCGCGCAGACCACCTGCACGGTGCCCGAGAACTGAGCCGACGCGATCGGGCGACGTTCGGAAGATCGATTTCCGACGTCTCGCGACCGAGTGATCATGCTGCGCACTCGCTGTTCGTTTTGCGTACGATTGAGGTTTGCGGACGCTGCCGCTCCGATAGATTTTCGTGTGCAGGACCGCGCACCCGACGCGGTGGAGGGAACCGATGAGTGGTGCGGAGATCGACGCGCTTCCGGCGGGCGTGGTCCGCCTGGACGCCGACGATCGCATCGTCACGAGCAATGCCTGGTTCCGCAACTGGGCCGGGCGGGAACCGGTAGGGCTCCCGCTGTCGGACCTGCTCGTCCCCGTCACCGACTTCCTCGACGGCGTCACGAACTCGCGGATGATGGCGAGCCCCGACGATCCCGATCAGGCCTTGCTGGTCGTACGGTGCGGCAACGGCGACGGGACGCTCCTGACTCTCGTGGACGCTTCCGACCGGCTGGCGTCGGGCAACCGCCTGCGGCGCCTTCACAGCCTTGCCGATCGCACCCAGACGCGCCTGCAGCTGATCATGGACGCGTCCATCGCCTTCGCGACGGCGACGAGCGACGAGCGCCTCAGCACGATCCTCGCCGCGACAGCGGCGCAGGCGTATCAGGCCGAGGAGTCGCTCGTCATGCTGTACGACGACGACGGCCTGCTGCAGCGCACGGCGGGCACCAATCCGTTCGACGAAGCCTTCCCCGCGGCATCCGTCTCGAATCCGGTCCGCGACCTCCACGACGTGATCAAGGTGAGCGGCCTGGCGGAGGCGGAGCGCCTCTCACCGGCCGTCGCGGCAGCCATGAGACAGTCGCACGTCGACGCGTTCATCGCCGCGCCGCTGCACCTCGAGGGTGTGCCGCTCGGCATCTACGCGTGCTTCTTCCGTCACCCCCGGGTCTTCGACGAGGAGGCGTCGCCCCTGGCCGAAGCGCTCGCCGGCCAGGCGTCGCAGAAGCTCGCGGCGCTCCGTCTGCAGCAGCGGCTCGAGCACGCCGCGATGCACGACGAGATCACCGACCTGCCCAATCGCCGCAGCCTGGATGAGCTCGCCGCGCTGCGCGATCTGTCGCATGCCGCCGTCATCTTCATCGACCTCGACGGGTTCAAGGCCGTGAACGACCGGCTGGGTCACGAGATCGGCGATGCGGTGCTGCGGGAGGTCGCGCGCCGGCTGCAAGCCAACGTGCGTGACACCGACGTCGTCGCGCGCTACGGCGGCGACGAGTTCGTCGTCGTGTGCGATGTCGACCCGCAAGGTGCCGTGGAGATCGCGGAGCGGCTGCGCACCGCCGTCGAGCAGGAGTACGGCTTCTTGACGGAGTCGCTGCCGATCGGCGCGAGCATCGGCATCGCCCAATCGGGCGACGGCTGGAGCGCCGCCAGCGTGGACCACCTCATCCGCCGGGCGGACCAGGCCATGTACGCCGCCAAGAACCGCGGCGGCAACCGAGTGACGATCGCGGAGTGATCCGCGAACGCCCGGCCCGCTACAGGGGGTGGCCCTGGGTGTCGGTGCGGTCGCTCTGCGTCGAGAACTTCGAGACGAAGACCAGCCAGCTGCCGTCGGGCTGCTGTGTGGCCACGCCGCCGTCCTGCCAGATCCCGTTCTCGGGCCACCACTGAGACCCGGCAGGGTCGCCCTGATTCTGGTGGACGTTATGGATGCCCTGCACCGACGCCGCGGGAGCACCCTCGGGGAACGGCTCGCCCCACACGAGGGTGGGGGCGCCGACGCCGAGGGTCGCCTCGAGCGCCTGCGAAGCCTGCAGCTGATCGCCCGAGCGCCACGGCCTCAGGAAGGGGAGCCAGAACGGAGATCGCGCGGCGGATACAGCATCCGTCACTCGAAAGATCCATCGCAGAAGCCGGCGGATGCCGATGACGCGCAGCGCGGGGTGACGGATGACGTCGAGTGCGCCTGTCCCCGGTGCCGAGGCGAGCAGCGTGAAGCCCGGGGTCGGCGGCGTCGGCCAGCCGAGCCTCGATCCGCTGGCGCGGACGGTCTTCCACTGGACGCCGGCGGCCGAGTTCTTGCTGTCGACGTCGACGGCGACCCGGTACTCCCGTGCGCCGCTGCGCAGCACCAGGTTCACGTGCCACCAGCGCCCGAACTCGTCGGGGTCGTCGCGCCGGTGCGACACGAGGGTTCCGCTGAGCACCCCGTACTGTGTGAACGGCATACCGGGAAGAGCGCGCCCGAACGCCGGGTGATACGGATGCTGCACCCGGGGCCGACGCCGCGTCGCGGCGGGTGCGGACGCCCGGTGCAGGAAGCGGTGCCGGACTCGGTTATGATTGCTGGGTGCATCCGCGTCTTGATGGCCGGATGCCTGGAGACGTCGCATAGTCAGGCCTAGTGCACCACCCTGCTAAGGTGGAGTCCTCGTAAGGGGACCGAGGGTTCAAATCCCTCCGTCTCCGCAGAACTTCCTGGCCCGCAATCCCTTGAAAACACTGGGATCGCGGGCCATAGGTTTCTCATAGAGAACCGATTTGCGTAAGGATCGCGTAAACCTCGGCGAAGTCGGTGCATTGCGATGTCTCTTCGACATCGGGGACAGTCCGTGTGCCAGGACATCGAACGTGCTCTTGTGGGGCAGGTGGGCTGGTCGCGTTCGCCGAGTTGTCACATCCTCGGTTGGTGCGCGAGAGGCTGAGGACGCCTTCCGCGAGGGCGACACTCGCCACCGGCGGTACGTGTCGCGTGATGCCAAGCTATCGCACTCCGCCCTACGCTGAGAGGCGACGTGGATGGGCTTATCGCGTGATCGACAGGATTGTTGTGGGGGAACGGATGGTTGATCGGCGGTCGTCCCCTGCCCGTCATGGCGCAGGCCGACGACTTCACAGGACAGCCTTCTCACGGGCTTGACGAACTGCTCGATGCCACCTTTCGCGTTGCGCCCGAAGGGGTTCGTGTCGCCCTCACCGCAGCGCAAATGATCGATCTTGGGCGCAAGTTTCGGCAAGCGCAGC
Organism: Microbacterium sp. E-13; assembly: GCF_049912955.1. Taxonomy (GTDB): domain Bacteria; phylum Actinomycetota; class Actinomycetes; order Actinomycetales; family Microbacteriaceae; genus Microbacterium. The sequence goes on along the minus strand of NZ_CP183973.1, from coordinate 3,601,138 downwards.
TCGCAGTCTGGGCCGCCGGCGCGGTAGCCGGGGCGACAAGCGTGTTCTTGAAGGAAGATCCGAAGGCGCTCCCCACCGTTGTCCTCGGGATGACGGGCTCCGTCGCGGCAGTCTACGGCGTGCCCGAGGAAGTGGCCGCGGTGGCGTGGGCAGCCGCGGCCACGGCGGTGACGGCGGGCCGGGGGAGCGTCACCGATGGGCTCCTCGCACTCATTCCACAGGAGAAGATCAGCGCCCAGCACGTCGTCACGGGCCTCGTTGCTGGGTCGTTCGTAGTCGCGGTCGGCTACGCCTGGACGGCGGTTTGCGGACAGCTTGCTCAAGGCAAGTTGGAGGGGCTCGGCGGTGTCCTGCAGGAAGGCATGATCCGCGACCTGTTCCTCGCCCAGTTCAAGCGGAAGTTCGCGCAGGAGACTGGCGAAACTCCGACTCCGTCGTAGTCAACGACCATCGTCGCGGGCCGCTTTGGTCCCGTTCGATCGGAGTTGCTCGTCACCGGCCTATGGCGCGACCAGTTCCCACGTCACCATCGAATCCTCGAGTATCGTCACGTTGACGAGGTAGCTGGATCCGGTCGCTCCCGTGGCCGTGCATGAGAACACGTCGCCGACGCCGGACGGCGGATTCGGCGGACACGTGATGTTCAGGGCCTCGCCCGACCAGGGGCATGCGCAATATATTGCATGCCGATTCCTCAGCGGGTCCCAGGTGTGAACCGTTCTCTTCTCCGGGACGATGTCTTTCGCCGGCTGCGTGACGCCATCGTCGATGGCACCTTCCTCCCCGGCGAGCAACTCAGGGACGCTGACCTCGCCGAGTGGCTCGGAGTGAGTCGAACGCCGGTACGCGAGGCGCTGCTACGTCTGGGCTCCAGCGGACTGGTGGTCGCCAAACCGGGCCGCTCGACGAGCGTGAGCACGATTGACCCGAAGGCCGTTCGCGACGCACGTGATGTCGTGGCGGCGATGCATGTGCTCGCCGTTCAGGGCATCGCAGGGAAGCTCACGGCGGAGCAAATCGACCGCATGAAGGGCGCGAACAGCCGCTTTGCGGAAGCCCTGAGCATGGGGGACATTGGCGCCGCGATGGACGCGGATGAAGAGTTCCATCGAGTTCCGGTGACAGTCCTCGGCAACGAGGCAATAGCGTCCGTGCTCGACCACTTCGGACCGGTCGTGCGCCGAGCTGAGCGCGCCCGCTTCGCCGAGGATGGTCACGCATCTCTCGTGCGGCACGAGCAGCTCATCACCCTGCTGATCGGCGGCGACGTCGAGGCGGCGTCGAACCTGACGTTCGAGACCTGGCACAGCCTGAGCGTCGACGACTCCCCGACCGCCCCAGCGCCCCGACCGGAGAGCGGCCCCACGAACCTGGACGACTCGAGTGCCAGGTGAGAGCGGCTCAGCCGCCCGAACGTCCTGTCGGCGATCACCACGCTGTTCGTGCTCTCGATGAGCTGCAGCGATCCGGTCGTTCTCCGGGTTGACGACGACGGAGAGCGCGTCGTTTGCGATGACGATCTCGGCGCAGTAGGTGATGTTTCGCGAGTACGACCGCGCACGGCGACAAGCGCCGACGAGTCGTCTGAGACATCGACGGGTGCCGGCGAAGAGTTCGGGTCGAGCGGCGAGAGTGACCCCGGCATTGGAATCTGTTTCCTGTTCTGTTTCCGCGTCGCCCGTGCCAACGTGAGGTTCATGATCGACGGCTTCAGCGAGGCGAGGGAAGACCGATCATCTGACGAGGATCGAGTAGCGGCCGCACTCTCCACGCCACCTCAGCCGTCGGCGTCCCCTCGCGTCGGGCATCTCCTCTGTGACGCCCACGGGACCCTCAGGGCCGATCACCCGCAGCTCCAGAGTCGCGGCGAGTTCGACCGTCGTCTCCGAGCCCGGTTGATCGATCGTGGCCGATTCGAGCGCGTTGTCGGTCCAGGTGAGACCGACGGTGTGTCCGCCGCGCGCGCGCAGCCCTCGAACCGACCCGGCGGACCAGCTCGGGGGCAGGGTCGGCAGAAGACTGATTGCTCCGTCGTGGCTCTGCACGAGCAATTCCGCCATGCCGGCCGTGCCGCCGAGATTCCCGTCGATCTGAAACGCGGGCGCGCGTCCCTCGAGTGGGTGCGTGTCGAGGAGTGAATCAGAACTCAGCTCGTCCACGAGGCCGCGGATCGACTCCTCGGCGAGCAGAGCATCGCCCAAGCGCGCCGCCAGGCACAGCGCCCACGCTCGGCTCCAGCCGGTGTGGCCCCCGCCGTTCGCGAGCCGGATACGCAGCGCCCGTGCAGCAGCCTCGAGTAGCTCTGGATTACGCCTCGGCGTGATTCGCGAGCCCGGGAACACCCCATACAGATGAGACACATGACGATGACCGAGCTCCATGGGGATCCGCTCGGCATCCCATTCGAGCAGGTCGCCCGCCTCGCCGACGAGCGGCGGGCGAACCCGAGCGAGGGCAGTGGCCACCTCGTCGATCAGGCCGGCGTTCGCGTGGCCCGCGATACGGGCCGCCACCAGGTAACTGTTGAATGCCTCGAGGACGAGCTCTTGATCCATGGCGGCGCCGCGTGAGACGGCGTGATAGGCCCCGTCGAATTCGAAGGCGTGCTCCGGTGAGGTAGACGGGCTGAAGACGAGCCATCCGTCCTCGTCCTCCTCCAACATGTCGAGCGCGAAGCTGATCGCGGCCTCGAACACCGGCACGGCCTCTGCGGCCAGCGATTGCGCGTCAGCGGGATCGGCGAAGGCGATGTGCTCGGCAAGATGCGCCGACAGCCAGAGCAGCCCCGACGGCCAGTTCGCCCACTCGGGCTTGCCGCTGACGGCGGGAGTGAATCGCCAGAGATCCGTATTGTGGTGGACGGCCGAACCGCGCGCGGAATATACCGTTCGAGCCGTCTCGCGTCCGGCGAGAGCGAGATCGGAGACAAGGCTCAGCAATGGGAGATGCAGCTCCGCAAGGCCCGTCACCTCCGCGGGCCAGTAGTTCATCTGCGCGTTGATGTTCGTGGTGTAATTGCAGCTCCAGGGCGGCCGGCGCGTGGTGTTCCAGATGCCCTGGAGATTCGCCGCCTGGGTGCCTCTTCGCGAACTCGCGATCAGCAGGTACCGCCCCAGAGCGAAGTAGCGCTCGGCCGCAGCGGCGGATTCATTGTTCGACGGTGACAGATCCAGCTCGACGCGATCGAAGAGCGCTCTGTGATCCAAGATGTGCTCCCGCAGGAGCTGCTCGGTCGTCTGATCAAGCGCCGCCGTCACGAGTGAGCGCGCCTCATCCGCGAGAGCCGAAAGGTCAGCCACCGGGCTCTTGTCCCATCCGCGGAATCCGGTGACAGCCGAAGCGATCAAGCGTCGGCTTGCGCCGCGCTGCTGGCAGGCGATCGCCATCGCCCAGCCCATCCCGGCGGCCACCGTCCCCTCCGGGCCGGGCGTCGACTCGTCGTAGATCAGATCCTTTCCAGCTCCTGCCACGTATTCAGGCAGGGCATGGGCAGGCGCTCGCCCTGTCGCCACCAGCCAGCTCGTGTCTCCCTCGACCAGCTCGACGACGCTGTGGGGGTGTTCGCTTTCGAACGTCACCTCTCCGTCGCCGGCTTCTCCCGTCGCCTCGGCGACCAGGACTCCGTGCGGCGAAGTGACGAATGCGATCAGCTGGGTTGGACCCGCCTCACTCATGTAGCGCACCGCGGTCACGGCGGAGGCGAGGTCCAGCTCCCGTGAGTAGGCGGCCCCGTCTGCCGGCGAATCGCCCAGCGCGGCTCCGTAGCGCCAGTCGATCCGCCCCAGCGGCTGGTAAGACTGCGTCCATCCTTCGCTTTGCAGGCCCACGGCAAGCCGGTCCGCGTCGGCGTACTGGTGCTGCCGGATGGCCGTGCGCACGTCCTCGATCGGTGTGCTGTGCGGCCCTCGGGCGACGCTCTGCGGTCCGCCGGACCACAGAGTGTCGACGTTGATGTCGAACGACTCCGTGACGGTGAACCCCCCGACGGCGGCTCCGAGCACCCCGTTGCCCAGCAGGAAGGAGTCCAGGAATTGACGGGCAGGGCTGTCGAGGCTGATTCGCTGTGTCATCGGAGCTCCGGGTCGAGGGGTGCCGCAGCGTGATCTGCGGCACCCCGGCTGATTCTGAGGTCACGAGGCGTCGTAGGCGTTCTGCCAGATCTCGATGTATCGAGCCGCCCCGAGGCCGTCGAGGCCGTCGAGGTATGCAGTCCATGCCGCGTCATCACCGATGTCCTTGGAGCCGGTGATGAATTCTGCCGCGGATGTCGAGATGAAGGTTTCGACGTTCGTCTGCAACGTGGACAGCTCGGCGGAATCCTCCTCCGGCACCCACACGTTCCAGTACGGGAAGGAAGCGTCGCTCCGCAGTCCGTCGTACAGCTTGGTGGCTTCGAACAGCCGGCGCTCGAATCCATCCGGCGAGTAGATCTCGAGCGGCTGCACCTCGGAGTTTCGGAACGTCGCATTGCTGTTGTACTGCGCGATCGCCCCCCAGGATGTGTTCGCCATCTTCTTGTTGTCCGGATCTGCCGGCACCCTCTTGTAGAGGGGCTCGAGGTTCTCGTCCAGTGCGACGTCGCCGTCGGCGGGCTTCACCCAGTTGACACCTTCAAGCCCGAACTGGCCGTGCAGCTGACCTTCCGTGGTGTACATATAGTCGAGAATCTCGATGAGCTTCTTCTGCTTTTCCTTGCTCGCGGCCTTGGTGATGACGAAGGTCGCGCCCGGCGTGCCCGGCTGGATGTAAGTCGCGACCTGGCCCTCCGCGCCGACGAGGGGAGGGATTGCGTCGTATTGCGCGTCGCGGGCGTCGTCCATTCCCACCTGGATGAATCCCCAGGGGTTATTGCCGTTGTAGGCGCCCGTGACGGGTGGGCCGTCGCCGCTGTTCTTCGCGACGAGCGCATCGGAGTCCTGCGAGAACGCGGATTCGTCGATCAGGCCGTTCTCCCAGAGTCGGTGGAGGTACTCAAGGCCGTCACGCCACCCGTCCTGAGCCGGCTGGAGCTGAACGGTGTCGCCGTCGAGCCCCAGAGACACCGGCTGTCCGGCCGCGCCGCCGTGCCAGTTGTTGGCGATGAACGCATCCATGACGAAGGGCACCACCGAGTCGTACACGCTCCCCGTCAGCGGAATCTCATCCGCCACGCCGTTGCCGTTGGGGTCCTTCGTCTTGAACGCCGTCAGCACGTCGAAGAGATCATCCGTCGTCTTGGGGACCTCGAGTCCGAGGGTCTTGAGCCACTGAGTGTTCATCCAGAGCTTGCTCGGGTAAGAGCAGTGGTAGCAGTCGTTCCACTGCGGAATTCCGTAGATCGTCCCGTCAGGGGTGGTCGCGAGAACGTCACTCGCCCAGCGGACACGGCCGATGCATCGCTCAACGAGTTGGCCACGATGTAGACCAAGGGCAGGAGCACCACGAGCAGGAAAACCGAGAGAAGAACGTAGACGCCGATCATGAAGACGCGATCGATCAGCGGGTCCTTGATACGCGTCGCACGCTCACGGCGGGTCGCGGGATGCCGAGCGAGCGTCATGGCTGCTGTCTCGGTCCTCGGCGCGTCTGTTGTCACCATAGTCCGCTCCCGGTGGTTCGCTTGGCCACGACGTTGACGACCAGCAGCAGCACGAGGTTGATCACGGCGTTGAAAAGGCCGATAGCCGCAGCCTGGCTGAAATCCGCATTGAGCAGGCCGACCTTGTACGTGTATGTGGGCAAGATCTCCGATGTGGCCAGGTTCAGCGGATTCTGCAGCAGGAACGCCTTCTCAAAGCCGATCGCCATCACGTTGCCGACCCCGAGGACCAGGATGACCATCGCTGTCGGCAGGATGCCGGGGATGTCGACATGGAGAATCTTCTGAACCCGAGTCGCGCCATCGATACGTGCTGCTTCGTGCAGGCTCGGGTCGATGCCGGCGAGCGCGGCCAGGTAGATCACCGCCGCATAGCCTGTGGTCTGCCAGATATCGCTGATGACGTAGATGGGCCGAAAGAGATCTGGATTGCTCAGGAAGTCGATCGACTGAACTCCGAAGATATTCAGGAACTGGTTGGCGAGACCCATCCGGGGAGACAGGAACACGATGGTCATGGAGACCACGACAACAGTCGAGATGAAGTAGGGCGCGTACGTCACCATCTGCACGGTGTTGCGGAAGAAGGTGCTTCGCACCTCGTTCAGGGCGATCGCGAGCACGATCGGCACTGGGAAGCTGAAGATCAGGACGAGGGCGGACAGGATGAAGGTGTTCGACACCAGCGTCCAGAAGCGCGGGTTCGCAAAAGCACGCTGAAAGTACTCGAGACCGGCCCAGTCGCTTCCCCACACCCCTTGAACGACGTTGTAGTCCTTGAAGGCGATGATCGCGTTGCTCATCGGCCAGTACCGGAACACGGCGAACCAGACGATCGGGACGGCGATCAGCAGGTAGAGCTGCCAGTGGCGGCGGAAGCTGCGCTTGGCGGCGGTCCAGCCGCGGGAACTGCTTCTCACACGGAGCTTCTGCGATCCGGCGAGGGGCGGAGCGGTCGTCACCATGCGTGACTCACTCCATTCCGGGACTGAGTCATCCATCGTGGTACGCCAGCTTGCGCGGCGTCCAAGGTGCTGTTCGGGGACATCTTCGTCTTTCTTGCTCTCCGTGCATCCGATTCCGTCATGACCGGATGTTGACGTAATCATCTGATGACTGAAATTATCTGCTCCGCATATCGAAGTGTCAAGCGTGGCCTTCGATCCCATATCCGAGCACGAGCACGCATACATAAGATGTAACAGCTTCAGGATCACGAGTCTCGGGTGTGCGGGGTCAACTGCCAAGCGATACGTATGATCAATCAGTGGCGATCTTTCACGAGATGGACCGTGGCCCGCGTCGACACCGGCCTTCAGACGCATGTGGAAAGTGGACCCGGGAAGAAGGCTTGATTATCTAGACGTAATATGTATGATCAAGTGAGACGTCGCCGGAGGGGCGACACGTCGTCAAGGACGCCGACCAGAAAGGGACGCGAATGCTTCCGCAGCATCAGCGCGCATCACGCTTCATCAGACTCGCCGTGGCACTCGCCGTCGTCGCGGGGGTCGTCGCCCTCGGCGGCTGCTCATCCAGTGGGGGGGAGACCAACTCGGAGTACGGCTTCCCGGTGGTCGAGCAGGTGCCGGACAGCGAGATCACGGTGTGGGTGGATGCAACTCGTCAGCCCGCAGTCGAGGCGTTCGAGAAGGCCAACCCCGACGTCAAGGTCAACATGGTCGTCGACGACGGCTCCGCGAGCGGATCCGGGACGTTCCAGACCAAGATCGGACTCGCCGATCAAGCCGGCGAGGGCTGGCCCGACGTCGTCTTCTCGACACAGAACAACGACGCCTCGTGGGCCTCGAAGCCGACCAATGGCGTGCAGGCGTTCGCCGCTCCTCTCAACAAGGGATACTTCGATCAGAGCTTCCTCGACGGCTTCACTCCCGGTGCGCTCGACCCCGTGACCGTGGATGACACAGTCTGGGGCCTGCGAAACGATCTGGCGCCCGTTCTCTTCTGGTACAACAAGCCGCTTCTCGACCAGTTCGGTTACACGGCGCCGACGACGTGGGAGGAGTACCAGGAGCTCGGCGACAAGCTCGCCGCCGAGCACCCGGGCTACACGCTGGGATCGGTGGGAGACTCGTTCACCGGCCCGTTCGTCTACTACTGGAGCGGCTCCGCCCCGATCTTCCAGGTCGACGGCGACACGTTCAGCTCCGACGTGCACGCGGCCGACTCCGAGAAGGTCACCGCCATGATCGACCACATGGTCGCCAACAAGACCCTGACGCAGGACAGCGTGTTCGGCGCGGACTTCGTCGCCGCGAGCAGCAAGCTCGTCGCGATCCCCGGGCCGGCGTGGTACGCAGGAGCCCTCTTCCAGAACCCCGACAGCATCAACGCGACCTCCGGCCAGTGGATCGCCGCGCCTCCGCTCTCCTGGGAGGGAGGCGACGAGGTCACCGGCAATGTGGGTGGCGGTGTCTGGTATGCATCGAGTCACTCGAAGAATCTCGATGCGGTCAAGACCTTCCTCGAGTTCGTCACCACCGAGGACGGGGTCGCGGGCACGGGCGGTCTTCCCGCTTACCAGAGCGCGGCGGACACCTGGCTGAAGGATCAGGCTGCCAGCGGCTTCTTCGGCCCGGACTTCGCGACGAGCGTGAGCACGGCCGCGGAAAGCGTGTGGAGTGGTTGGGGATACCCGAGCTTCTCCGCCGAGACGTCCTACGCGAAAGTCATCGTCCCCGCCCTCGCGGCTGGGAAGAAGATCTCCGATGTCGCCGATGAGTGGCAGAAGGAGATGGAGAACGAAGCGACCGTTCAGGGCTATTCGGTCAAGTAGGACCACACCCATCGAAAGCATTGTGCCAACTCCATGAGTGCATCCAGTTCGAGCGTGGTTGCCGGATCCCCCGGGGTCCGGCAACCACGCGCCCCCCGGGCCGCAGCCGGCGCCCGGGCGCAAGCCCGCATCGGGCTCTTGTTCACGAGCGTCTACACGCTGTTCCTGCTCGCCTTCGGCGTGCTGCCCACGTTGTACGCCGTCTTCCTGGCATTCACCCGCAACGGTGCGTTCGCCGGCGTGGACAACTTCCTGCGGGTCTTCTCGGATTACCGCTTCTTGCCTGCCGTGATGCATGTCGCCGCGTATGTCGTGGTCTGGCTCATCAGCCTGCTGGTGTTCGTTGTGCTCCTCGCGCTCGTCGTGCAGGCGATTCGCATCCGCTGGGTCTCCACGGGCGTCCGATTCCTCTATTACGTTCCCGGTGCTCTCGCGGGAGCCGCGAGCGTCATGCTGTGGCTCTTCGTGCTCGACCCGTCGGTCAGTCCGGTGGCCTGGCTGCTGCACGCGCTGGGCAGCGAGTCGCTTGTTCAAACGGTACAGCTCGACACGCTCCCGATCGTCTTGGCGGTCATCGCATTCTGGACCGGTGCCGGCGGATGGATCGTGATCATGTACGGCGCGCTGAACAACATCAGTGCTGACATTCTCGAGGCCGCGCGGATCGATGGTGCGGGAGCGTGGTCGACCGCCTGGTTCATCCAGATCCCGCTCCTGCGCAAGTGGATCTCATACATGGCGATCTTGTCCCTCGCGGCCGGAACGCAGCTTTTCGTCGAGCCTCGCGTGCTCTCCCAGGCCACTCACGGTGTGGTCCCCCAGGACTACTCCCTCAATCAACTCAGCTTTCTCTATGCGTTCAAGCAGGCCGATTTCAATGGCTCGGCAGCGATCTCTCTGCTTCTGCTTGTGGTCGCCGTGGTGCTGAGCGTCTATTTCGTCTTCAGGGGTGGTCTCTTTGAGCGTGAGTGAGCTCGACACTCGAGCAGTGACGACGGGGCGTTCGTCGCAGCGACGGTGGGATGCCCCGCGCGATCGTCGCCCGCTGAACCCGGCCCGCTGGATGGGACGCGCGCTCGGGATCGCGCTGCTCGCGGTGTTCGTCGCGTTCTTCGCCATCCCGCTGGTGTGGCTGCTTCTCGCGCCCACGAAGTCATCCCGCGAGCTCCTGCTCGGCAACCCGTTCTCGGTCGGGGGGCTGCAGCAGCTCCAGGACAACTGGCAGAGCCTCATCGCGTACCAGGACGGCGTGATGTGGACGTGGCTCGGCAACTCCACCCTGTACGCCCTCAGCGCGCTCGTCATCACGCTCGTCATCAGCATCCCTGCGGGGTACGCATTGGCACTGACCGAGTTCCGCGGACGGAAGGCACTCCTCGCCGTCACGCTGATCGTCATGCTGATTCCGAACACCGCCCTCGTGCTGCCGATCTTCCTTCAGATGAGCGCGCTGAAGCTCATCGGGAATCCCCTCTCGGTGATCCTTCCGTTCTCGTTCTTCCCGTTCGGCGTCTACCTGACGTACATCTACTTCTCCACCACCGTCTCGCGCGACCTGCTCGACGCCGCCCGCATCGACGGCGCAGGGGAGTTCCGTGTCTTCGCTCAGGTCGCGATGCCGCTCGCCACGCCGGTGATCGCGCTGGTGGGTTTTTTCAGCTTCGTCGGGAACTGGAACAACTACTTCCTCCCGTTCGTCATGGTTCCCGGACGCAGGGCTCCCGTTCAAGTCGGCATCGCGGAGCTGCTTGCCAACGTCCCGCAATTCAACCCGACCAATGCCGCGTCGTCGACGATCGAACTGCCCACGCTCGCGCTCGCAACGCTCGTCGCCATCGCACCGGTGCTGATCATCTTCCTGTTTTCCCAGAGGTTCCTCGTCACGGGGATGACGGCGGGCGGGACGAAGGAGTGAGCACCGTCCGATACGGAATGGCCTGCCGGCTCCGCCCCGAGAAGCGCGACGAGTATCTGCGCCTGCATTCGGACGTCTGGCCGGGCGTCGAAGAGATGATCACGGAGTGCGGCATCCGGAACTTCACGATCTTCGGCCGCGGTGACGTGCTCTTCGGCTACTACGAGTACGTGGGCGATGACTGGGACGCGGACCAGGCCAGAATGGCGGCGGACCCGGTGACCCGGGATTGGTGGTCGCACACGGATCCCTGCCAGATCGGCTTCGACCCCGACGCGCCCGAGGGCGCTCGCTGGCAGCCGCTCGACGAGGTGTGGCACCAGGACTGACCAGCCCCCGGACGTTGTGCGTCCAGATGGGTCAATGAGAGATCAGCGCGTCGTCCCTGGGCGACGCCGGTGCCAGGCCTGGGTGATGTGGGTGCTCATGGCCTCGGCTGCCCCGTCGGCATCGCCGGAGATCACGGCTTCCATGATCGCCCGGTGCTCCTCGAGCGTCGTCCGAACGGCGTCCAGGCCTTGCGTGCCCGTGAAGCGCGTGCTCTCACGGGCACGCGCGAAGAGGATCCGCGTGATGTTGGCGGCGAGACGATTGCCGGACTGTTCCATGATCATGTCGTGGAACGCGGCATCCGCGTCGTTGTATGCGTCCATGTCGTTCAGGGCCGTTTCGGCCGTTTCGTGCATGCGGCGGAGGTCTGCGCTCGACACGTCGGTCTGGCGCTCGGCGGCGGCGGCCGCCATCGATGCCTCGAGGCTCGCTCGGACGACGGCGAGCTCGTCGAGGATCTCGAGGGACTCGTCGTTGTCGACGAGCGCGGACAGGACGTCAGGGTCGAGCACGTTCCAACGCGACGGCGAGTTCACGATCGTGCCCCGCCCTTGACTGACGGTGACCAGACCCTTCTCCTCCAGCCGCTTGACCGACTCCCGAACCACAGTCCGGCTGACTGCGAACTGCTGAATGAGCACACTCTCGGGGGGTAGTGTGTCCCCGGGTTGCACCGACCCGGTCACTACCGCAGTGACTAAGTCCTTGACGACTGCGATGCCCAGCCGTGCCGCGGGGACGCGCCCAGCTGTACTGGCCAGCAGAACCTGGCCATTGCCCCGCTCCGCCTCGATATGGTCAGACATGCAACCAGCTTACGCACCCGGCACCAGCGGGTCGGGGAGGGTTCGACGATCGGGCGGCAGCTGCGTCGTGAGCCCGAGCCCCGCCCGCTCGGGCCGCACGTGCGGCCCGGACGCCACCAGGCCCTGCGCGTAAGGAGCGCTCCCAGCGGCGTCGAGAATGGCCGACTCGTCGACGAAGACACCAACCCCGGCCTCGTCGCCGAGGACGATCCCGCCGTCGGCGTACGTCTGATCGATCGTCATTCCGAACGGCATACCAAGATCCTGAACTTCGGCAGCGAGGTGGTTGGGTACGGTCGCGGCGGCATGAGCGACGGCGACGTTCGAGGTGAGCCCGACCGGGCTGATCGGCAGATCGCGGCTGTGGGCGGCGTAGGCGACACGGAGAAAGTGGCTGATGCCCCATACGCTTCCCGCCTGAACGACGTCGATCGCGTGGTGTTCGAACAACGGTGAATACTGCTCGAGCCCCGTGAGGTTCTCACCGGTGGCCACGGCCGCCTTCACGGATCTGCTGAGACGCGCATGGCCGGTCGCATCCCATCGACGGAGAGGTTCTTCGATCCATGCGAGGTCGTGGATCGCCTCGACGGCCGAGACATAGCGGACCGCCTGCTTAAGATTCCACGACTCGTTGGCGTCGAGCATGAGGGTCGGGTGCGCGGTGTTGCGCGACAGCGCCCCGCGGATGATGTCCAGCCGCTCGATATCGGCGTCGAGGTCCAGGCCACCCTTGAGCTTGCCGCTTTCGAAGCCGCGTTCGGCCATCTCGTCGTAGAAGCGAGCCAGCCGCTCGTTGTCGAGGGCGATGTCCAAGCCGGAGGAGTAGCCGGCGACGAATCGGTCGCGCGCCCCGAGGAGCCGCCAGAGCGGCTCTCCGAGAGCCTTGCTCTTGATGTCCCAGAGCGCCATGTCGAGCGCGCCGATTCCCCCGAAGGTCGCGCCCGCGTGCCCGGCCTTGAAGACCCGGGCGAGCATGCGCTCGTAGAGGGCGGTTACCGCGCGGGGGTCCTCTCCCTCGATGGCCGGAAACAGGCGGTCGATGTCGTGATGGGACCCCATCCCGATGCCCGTGATGCCCACGTCGGTCTCGAGGATGACGACGGGAACGTCTGTCACGCCGGAGGCGATGATGCCGTTGACGTCGCCGATCGGACGTCCCCAGTCGTGGAACGTGTTGAGGAGGCGGTAGCCCGTGATCTTCATTAATCGCCCTTGGCTAAGCGGCCGACGTGAACATATCGGCCCAATGGTTCTTCAATTGAGCATACATCACACGTAGTATGGGATGCTATCTGGCGACAGGCTCGGTTGCGACGAGAAGGTCGAGATCAGCCTGACGGGGGTATCCCTCCCAGTCGGTCGGGCCCAGACATGCGAAAGCGCCGGCGAGCGAGGCGGTCCGGAGTCGTTTCGCGGGTGCAGAACTCGCCATGCGCTCCGAGAGGTACCCCGCAACGAACGCGTCTCCGGCGCCCACCGAGTCCACGACGGGCACCGAGAATGCGCTCTGTCGGTGCTGCTGACCGTCGATGAGTGCATAGGAGCCTGCGGCGCCGAGCTTGACGATCACCTCCGTGGGGCCGAGGTCGGCGATCCGCTCAGCCAGGGTCTCGGGTGTCCCGTCCCCGACGATCAGCGCTGCTTCGTCGGCGCCGGCGAAGACGATCGATGCCTGCGAGGCGATCGCACGGTAGATCGCCGGCGCCGGCTCAGTCCTCCAGAGCGCGGACCGATGGTTCACATCGAAGGAGATGGCGATCCCATTCGACTGCGCGATCGCGAGCGCAGCGAGGACGGCATCGGCGGCCGAGGCGGACAGCGCCGGGGTGATCCCGGTGACGTGAAGGATGTCGGCGGCCACGATCTCCTCCTCGGCTGCGAGGATGTCCGACCTGCTCAGTCGACTGCCGGCACTTCCCTGACGGTAATATCTGACGCGACTGGAGCCAGGAACGGGGCGTGTCTTCAGCATCAGGCCCGTCTGAGCATCCGGGTCCGTGACCAGCCGCATCCCGACTCTCTCGGCGTACAGTTCGCGGACGATCTGGCTCCCCACCTCGTCGGATCCCACTCGTCCGATCCACGTGGCGTCTCCCCCCAGGCGACTGATCCCGATGGCGACGTTGCTCTCAGCGCCCCCGACGGCAAGACGAAAGCCGCTGCCGACGCGCGGCGGGCCCGCCGACTCGGCCACGATCAGCCCCAACGTCTCCCCGAGAGTCACCAGTCCACTCATGGCCCACTCCTTGATGTCACCAGGGCAGCGGCGGTCGCACTGAGCCGTTCGATCGCCGGCCAATCGCCGCATTCGATCATGCGACGCGTGGCCATCCAGCTGCCGCTGACGGCGGGGACGGCCGCATCGCGGAGGTAGCCGGCCGCGGTTTCGGCGTCGACGCCGCCACTGGGGATGAAACGGACGTCGGGGAAGGGGCCGGCGAGAGCGCGGATAGTCGCCAACCCGCCCAATCGATCCGCGGGGAAGAACTTCACCGTGTTGAGGCCGAGCCGCACTGCTGTCTGCACCTCGGTCGCCGTGGCCACCCCCGGGAGCACGCCGACACCGATGGTGCGCGCGACGGAGATGAGATCGGGATCGAGGCCGGGGCTCACGATGAATTGTGCTCCCGCGGCAACCGCCTCGTGGAGCTGGGTGACCGACACCACCGTGCCCGCGCCGACCACGAATCCCGCCTCTTCTCGCATTGCGGCGATGGCATCGAACGCGGCGGAAGTGCGGAGCGTGACCTCCGCGCATCTGATCCCACCGGTTGCGAGCGCGTGAGCGGTCGGACGCGCCTGCATCGCGTCATCGACCACCAGCACCGGAACGATCACGTGGCAGGCCAGGGCCCCGAGCTGATCGGCTGCCCGTTGGCCCGCGGGGGTCATGGCCATCGGCCGTCGGTCCGTGCTCATCGTCCCAGCCAACCGCCGTCGACCGGCAGCACCACGCCGCTGACATAGTCAGAGGCGGCCGACGCGAGAAACACCGTCGCTCCACCGAGGTCGCTCGCGACCCCCCAGCGTCCTGCCGGGATGCGATCCAGGATGCTGCGCGACCTGTCCGGATCACCCTGGAGAGCCTGCGTATTGTCCGTGGCGATGTATCCGGGCGCGATCGCATTCACTGTGACTCCCCGTCCCGCCCATTCGTTGGAAAGGGCTTTGACGAGGCCTGAGATACCCGACTTGGCTGCGGCGTATCCCGGCACGTTTATGCCGCCCTGGAACGTCAGCAGCGAGGCGGTGAACACGATCTTGCCGTAGCCCCGGATGAGCATCGCGCGCCCGATGGCTTGACTGAGCATGAACTGACTCGACAGGTCCACCTGAATCACTTCGTCCCACCAGTCCAGCGGGTGTTCCGCCGCCGGGGCCCGTCGGATCGTCCCGGCATTGTTGATGAGGATGTCCACCTCGCGTGCGCCGAGCTCAGCCGCGAGCTCGGCAACCGCCTCACGATCCGAGAAGTCACAGGCGTATGCTTCGAAGGCGCGTCCATGTGCGCGGACCGCCTGTTCGGTCGCGCTGCCCTCCGCCTCCATGGAAGCACTGACGGCGATGATGTCCGCACCGGCCGCCGCAAGCGCCTCGGCCATCCCGAAGCCGATACCGCGCCGCGCGCCCGTGACCACAGCCCGGCGGCCCGTGAGGTCGAACGGGCTCATGACTCGCCTGCCACGTCGACGAGGATCTTCAGCGCTCGGCCCTGCTCGAGTTCCGTCAATGCGGCGCTCGTCTCGTCGAGCGGCACGACGGCGGTGATCAGGCTCTGGGCCGGGATGACGCCATCGCGCAGAAGTCGAACCGCGGTCTCGAAGTCGCCGCGCTGGTAGACCCGGGCACCGAGGATCGTCAGCTCACGCCAGAACAGCCGTTGCAGGTCGATTTCCCGTGGAGCACTGTGAATGGCCACCACAACAAGTGTTCCGCGAACCTTGACGAGGGATGTCGCTCCCCTGACAGCAGCGGCCGCCCCTGACACCTCGAACACGACGTCGGCCCCTGCGCCGCCGGTCCACTCGTCGACCCACGCGGACTGGTCCGTGCTCGTCGGATCGAGTGTCGCGAAGCCGAGCTGAGCGATTCGCTCTCGTCGCCCTGCCTCGGGCTCGATGACGACGACGTCCGCGCCGGCGTGTCGTGCCACCGTCGCGATGAGCACCCCGATCGGCCCGCCGCCGATGACGACCGTTCGGTCGTCCACCCCGAGACCGGAGCGTCGGACATCATGGACGGCGACCGCGACAGGCTCCGTCAGCGCCGCGTGTCGGAGTGAGAGTCCGTCGGGCACCCGCACGAGCAGTTCCTCGGGCACCGTCCATAGCTCCTGCAGCGACCCGGGGGCGTCGATCCCGACGAACACCAGGTTCTGGCAGATGTGAGAGTTGCCCGCACGGCAGGCCGGGCACGTGCCGTCCCATACGAGAGGCATCACCGTCACGACATCCCCGACCGCCCAGTCGGTGACTCCGTCGCCGACGGACTCGACAGTTCCGCTCATCTCGTGGCCGAAGACGAGCGGAGTGTCCACTCGCGCATCCATCGCGCCGTGCACGATATGCAGGTCGGTGCCGCACAGGCCGGTATAAGCGACGGCGATGCGAACCTCGCCCGCGCCGGGCGCGACGGGATCGGCTTCGGTGGGAACGACCGATCGCTCGCCTCGGTACACCGCTGCTCGCATAACGACTCCAATTCATATGATGTACTATCAATGCTGATTCAAGGAGGATACGCCATCTACGCACGAACACCAGCCAGAGGGCGGGCACTCACAGAGATCGGACTCGGCACGTCGCTGTTCGGCAACCTCTATCGCGAGACGACCGATGAAGAGGTCCGCGCGGCAGCAGATCGCGCGTGGCGGGGTGGGGTGCGATACTTCGACACCGCTCCGCACTATGGCCTGGGATTGGCAGAGCAGCGGCTCGGGTCGCTTCTGCGTGGGCACCCACGCGGGGAGTACGTCGTCTCTACGAAGGTGGGGCGCATTCTGGTGCCCACGCCGGAGAACGCGCGCCTGCGCGACGACGACGGGTTCGCCGTGCCGGCGGCCTATCGACGCGAATGGGACTTCAGCCGTGACGGCGTCCTGCGCTCGGTCGATGCAAGCCTGGCGCGGCTCGGCTTGGACAGCGTGGAGATCCTCTACCTGCACGATCCCGACGAACATTGGGATGCCGCGTCGACAACCGGCGTTGACGCACTCATCGAGCTGCGCGAGCAGGGAGTCGTGCAGGCCATCGGGGCGGGGATGAATCGGTCGAGCATGCTCGCGGAGTTCGTGCGCCGTGCCGACGTCGACATCGTCATGCTGGCAGGCCGCTACACCCTGCTGGATCAGTCTGCACTCGATGATCTGCTGCCTCTCGCACTGGAACGGGGAGTGAGCGTGGTTGCCGCAGGCGTGTACAACTCGGGCCTGCTCAGTCGCCCCGACGTATCCGACGACGCCCACTTCGACTACGGTGCCGCCCCCCGCGAGATGATCGAACAAGCCCGGCGTATCGCAGCCGTGTGCCGCGATCACGGCGTGACTCTCCCCGACGCTGCAGTGCAGTTCCCCCTGCGCCACCCCGCCATCGTCTCGGCGGTACTCGGGGCACGCGACGGCGGTCAGATGGCCGACGGGCTCGAGAGGTACGCCGTGCACATCCCCGACGAACTCTGGGTCGAGCTCGAGGATGCCGGGCTGGTAAAGCCGACCGCGTGATCGTCGTCAGCCATCTGCACCTCTGAGATGTGAGCCGTGCTCGCTACGTCCGAATGCGCGAGGAATCCTGCCACGTGCGGCGGCGCTGTATTGGGGAGGGTGCACAAGCGAGCCATTCATCAGATGCCTACCAGAAATCGATGGTTTGCGTACTCAGCGCGAAGCGGATCGACGGCCGACGCGGAATCACCTGATGCCAGGAGTTATCCTGCAAGTGAAGACATCGCACGGAGAAATCGAGATCGGTGCCTTGCCCCAGCGGCGCGCTCAATCATATGATGTCTGACTAATTGGCGATGCCGTCTCAGCGACGAGGTGAGACGCGAACCCCCGAAAGGTGACCTCATGCTCAATGTGGAGCGCTCTGCATCCGGCTGGCGCCCGTGGCGTTTGAAGGCCCTCGTGGCGGCCCTGGTCGTCGGCTCCGGCGTGGCCGCCGCACCGATCACCGCCCAGTCCGCCTCCGCGGCTGATACCGCCCTGTACGTCGCACCGAACGGCGATGACTCGGCCGACGGTTCCATCGGCGCGCCGTTTCGCACCATCGAGCACGCACGCGATGTCGTGCGCACGATGAACAGCGGTATGACCGGCGACATCACCGTCTTTCTGCGTGGCGGGACGTATCCGGTCAGCGACACCGTACGGTTCGGCGCGCAGGACTCGGGTAGCAACGGCCACCGGGTGATCTACTCGGCCTACGCGAACGAAGTCCCCGTGCTGGACGCCGGTGTACCGGTGACGGGCTGGACCCCGCACGACGGCAACATCTGGGTCGCGCCGCTGGAGCGCGCGGACAAGCTGCGTGCCCTCTACATCGACGGATCCCGTGCGTTCATGGCGAGCAAGGCGGTGCAGTCGGCCGGATGCTACGGAACGTACTCCGTGACCGCGGGGCAGGCGCCGTGGGCCTGGGAGTCCGGCTCGAAATGCGACGGCGCCTCCTACGCCCTCGGCGACGTGCCGGCAATCCCGCGGAACGCGGGGGACATGGAGCTGACCACCCAGACGACATGGTCGACGGCAATCACCGGCATCCGCGGCGTGACGACCTCGCCCGACGGGACCAAGCGCGTCGCCCTCTTCCAGCAGCCCGGGGCCGCGATCGCTCAGGCTGCCGCCTACGCGCCTCTGCAGGCTACCGGCACGCACGTTCTCTCGAACGCCTACGAGTTCCTCGACCAGCCGGGCGAGTTCTTCTTCGACAGCGAAGCCCAGAAGGTGTACCTGTACCCCCCTGCCGGCACCGACCCGTCGACGGCCTCGATCTCTGCCCCGAACCATGTGGAGACGGTCCTTGACATCTCCGGGACCGACCGGGCGAATCGCATCCACGACGTCACCTTCAGCGGCATCACCGTCCGCCACTCCGACTGGAACCTGACCCAGATCGACGGATCGTCGTTCAAGCAGACCCAACAGGGCAACACCGTCAACCTTGCCTTCACCAAGCAGAACTTCCACGTCTACACCTATCGCAACATCCAGGTGGAGCCCGGAGCAGTCGAGGTCAACAGCGCGGCCGACATCGAGTTCATCCGCAACCGTGTCGAGCACACCGGGGCCGACGGCATCCAGTTCGTCAACGACGTCGTCGACTCGCGGATCGAGGGCAATGTCACGAATGACATCGGGGGCAGCGCGCTCAACATCGGCGACCCTCAGCACGTGTACATCGGCGACGGCACCTCGAGCAACCGCGAGCACTACGCGCCCAGCGTCGAGGGCGCCCCGACGAACATCTCGGTGCGCAACAACTACTTCTACGACAGCGCCGTACTGTTCTGGGGATCCGCGGCGATCTCGGGGTACTTCCTCGACACCGTCGCCTTCGAGAACAACCGCATCGAGAAGACCTCCTGGGCGGGAATCTCCCTGGGCTGGGGCTGGCACAACTTCGACGGAGGAACGGGGTCGGTCAACCCGGGCAACCCGACGACCGTGGCGCGCAACAACAGCATCCAGCGCAACGACATCTTCGACACGATGCGGTTCCTGAGCGACTCCGGCCCCATCTACACGCTCGGCAGCCAGCCCGGGACAGTGATCCACGACAATTACGCTCGCGGCATCCGGCCAGGGCACACGTACGGGCTGCACCCCGACGAAGGGTCGGCCTTCATCAGCTACGACGAGAACGTCATCGAAGCCGATCCTGGCATCAGGTACGTCATCAACTCGGGCACGTGGGGCGCCCAGCACGATCTGCAGATCCACAACACCTGGGGGCCGACCAGCACGATCTTCAATCGGAACGTCCCCAACAGCGTCATCGACCCTATCCGCGTCGTACCTGACATGGTGTGGCCGCTCCAGGCCTACGCTGTCGCCGCCGGAGCCGGCGTACAGTCGCCATACCGCGACATCCTCACCTCGGTCGGGAAGAGCGCGGACTTCGCTCTGCCGGCCAGCGTCCTGGCACCCGAGGGGATGCCGTCGCTTGCCGTGCGCGGCGTCGGCGACGCGACCCGGACGATGTGGCTGGCACCCGCGGGCACGACGTCGTTCGCGTCATCGGCCACGATGACCTCGGCGGCCGGTGACGCCACGCGGATCCCGGTGCCGTCGACGAACGGCAGCTACAAGCTCTACATCGTCAACGCCGACGGGACCGTCTCGGGCCCCTCGAGCGCGACAGTCGTGCGCACGCCCCCGCGCGCGGTCAACCAGACGCTCACCCAGGTGACCGCTGGCAAGTGCCTCGACCTGCCTGGCGCCACCAAGCTGAACGGAGCCCTGCCCGCGCTGTATACGTGCAGCGGTGCGGTGAACCAGCTGTTCACCCTCACCTTGCAGTCGGAGATCAGCGTGTACGGCAACAAGTGCCTGGATGGCGCGAGCGGCGGGACGACTCCGGGCACCGCCGTCGTCATCTGGGACTGCAATGGAGCCGCGAGCCAGAAGTGGGTCGTCAACGCCGATGGCACGATCAAGGCAACGTCGTCGGGTCTCTGCTTGGCGACCGTGAACGGCGGCACTGCCAACGGGACGCGCGTCCAGCTGGCGACCTGCTCGTCGACGGCGTCCGCCCAGAAGTGGAAGTTCCCGCCGTCGCCCGACACGGTGTGGACCGATACGGTGGCGCCGGTGGTGTCGGCGAGCACGTCGCCGGCGACGGCGGATGGTGCGGGTGGCTGGTTCGTGTCGCCGGTGTCGGTGAGCGTGTCGGCGTCGGATCCGGACTCGGCTGCCGTGAGTGTGGAGTACCGGCTGGGTGAGGGGGCGTGGAGCGCGTATTCCTCGCCGGTGCCGATCCCGGAGGGTGTGACCACGTTCAGCTCCCGTGCGACCGACCAGGCCGGCAACGTCTCGGACGTGAAGCAGCTGCCGGTCAAGGCGGATCTGACCGCGCCGGCGACGTCGGTGGTGGTGTCGCCCGGTTCGGGTATGGTGCTGGCGGGGTCGACGGTGTCGGCGACGTTCACGGCGTCGGATGCGACGTCGGGTGTGGCGTCGACGGAGTATTCCACCGATGGCGGGACCACCTGGGTTGCGGCGACGGCGGAGGGGGTGTCGTTCACCGAGGTGGGCGAGTACCACGTGAAGTACCGGTCGGTGGATGCCGCGGGCAATGTGGAGCAGGCTCGGGAGGTGACCCTCACGGTGGTGCAGCCGCGGACCTTCACGGGCTTCTACGCCCCGGTTGATATGGCGGGGGTGGTGAACGTGGTCAAGGCCGGTTCGACGGTTCCGTTGAAGTTCGAGCTGTTCTTCGGTGAGGAGGAGCTGACGTCGACGACGGCGATCGAGTCGTTGCGGACGGTGCAGCACTCGTGCGATCCGGCCGCGCCGGTCGATGAGATCGAGACGGTCGTCACGGGTGGCACGGCGTTGGTCTACGACGTGGAGGCGGGGCGGTTCCAGTACAACTGGAAGACCCCGAAGGGCACCACCGGGTGCTTGGACGTGATCGTGCGCAGCACGGACGGGGTCGAGCTGAAAGCCCAGTTCCGCCTGAAGTAGACCGCACAATCCAGCGGGCCGGCCGGGAACACCCCCGGCCGGCCGGCCCCGACCGCCGAGCCGAATTCAGGTCGCATCACGGCGACAGATCACCATGACCATTCACCCCTCTGCCGTCGGACGCTGGCTTCGCTTGCGATGATCGCCGTCCTCGTCGCGGGAAGTGTCGCCCTGGCGGGGCGCGGTCCTTGCTGCTCCCGTGCCGACTGCGCCTGCGGGTGCGGCGGTGATAACGGGCGGCCGGGCCGCGCGTCGGTTGGCGGAGCGGACCATTCGCGTCGGCGCGGTGGGCGTACCGATGGTGGGCGCCACCTGGTATCGAAGGAGATCCATGAACAATTCGCAATCAATGAGCTTCCGAGTGCTCGCGGCCGCCGGGGCGGTGGCAGTGATACTCGGAACTCTCGTGCCAGCCGTGTCGGCCCAGGCCGCCCCCACCCCTTCCGGAATCGGTTACGTCGACCCGTGGGGTGACAACGGGGACGGCACGTACACCAATCCCGTGCTGGGGACGGACTATGCCGATCCGGACGCCATCCGAGTGGGTAACGATTACTGGGCGGTGACGTCCACGTTCGTCGACGCTCCGGGGGTCTCGGTCATCCACTCGAAGGACATGGTCAACTGGGAGACCGTCGGAGCAGGGTTCGACGACATCACCAAACTCGGCGGATCCACGACCTTCAACAGTTTCAGTAATTACGGAGCCAACCGTTACAACTGGACCGGGATGTCGGAGTACAACAGGGGGGTTTACGCGCCGTCGATCAAGTACAACCCTCTGAACAAGACGTTCTACATCGCCGTCAACACGGTGACCGGGGGCATGTTCGTCGCCTCGACGAAGGACCCGGCGGGGCACTGGGACATGCGTATCCTCAAGGACAAGTTCGGGCGCGACCTCGTCACCTCGCTCTGGACCGACCCGACGCTGTTCTTCGACGAGAAGCACGACCAGAACGGCAAGCTCGTCGACGTCGACGTGTACTACGCGGTGGCGCACGTCGCAGGGACGAGCGGCTCCGACAAGCCCGACCCGCTCCAGCCGGATGTTCGCGGCAACGTGCTCTTCACCGTCGATGACAACGTGACGACGCTCACGAACGCCGACATGAGCAAGTACGACCTCACCTACACCAACTCGTCGGGTGCCCAGGTGACGCTTGCCGGGCAGGGCCTGCTCGGCGGGGACCTGTTCGGCGGGAAGCGCGCCGGCCCGGAGTGCAACAAGATCTACAAGCGCGGGGAGTACTACCACCTCTTCTACTGTGACTTCCAGGGCAGGAAGAACAACCTGAACGAGGGCGGCATCAGCGGCGCCGGGTCGTACATGCTGCGGTCGAAGAACCTCTACGGCACTCTGGCGGACGGGACGCCGGGCAGCCCGGGGAATGTCGGGACGTATGAGGTGAAGTACCTGGCGAACGACACGCTTCCGCTGCAGGGCGGATTCATCGACACCCCCGACGGCGACTGGTACTTCTTCGCTCAGAAGAACGACGGCACCCAGGGTGGCGCGCGTGGACGTCAGGCACACCTCATACCAGTCGACTGGCCGCTCGACGGCTGGCCGGTCCTCGGCGGCCAGCTCGGCGTCAACGGGCTGGGCACGATGGTGTGGACGGCACCGAAGCCGGTTGTGCGCGACGTCGAGAAGGATGCCTCGGGCGACGACACCTATCCGGGTGTCCCGACGGGGTCACCCAAGACCTATCCCATCACGAGTCCGCAGGGCAGCGATGACTTTACCGCCGGCACGCTCGACGTCCGATGGATGTGGAACCATCAGCCGCGTTCGGGCTATTGGAGCCTCACCGAGCGACCCGGCTGGATGCGTCTGAAGGCGTTCAACACCACCAACCGCGCCGGCAACTTCTTCCTGGCCGGCGACACGCTCCACCAACGCCATCTCGGCTCCGATCAGACTCAAAGCGCGATTCGACTCGACATCAGTCGGATGACCGACGGGCAGCGCGCCGGGCTCGTGCACTTCAACGGCGGAACGCAGTCCAACGCCATCGCGGTGCAGCGTATCGCGGGCGCCAATCGGATCATCACGGAGTCGAACAACAACGTCTCCGCTGTCGCCGACCTGCCCGCAGGCGTCACCGTGGTGGATCTGATCTCCCGCACCGACCGCGAGCAGAGCGTCGCCTACTACTACAGCGTCGATGGCGGCACGAGCTTCCAGCTCGCCGGGACTCAGAAGCTGACAGCCTTCGGCGGATATCGCGGCGACCGGATCGGCATCTTCAGCTACAACGACTCGTACGTCGACAACAACGCCGACGGCCGTGACGATGCAAATGGAGCTCTGCCGGGATCCGTGGACGTGGACTTCTTCCGCTACGAGGCATCCGCCCCGAAGGTTGAGGGCACGGGGTTCCTCACGAAGGGATCGGTCTACTTCACGAACGCGGGACAATCGTCAGAGGTCGAGTTCTACCGCCATGGCGCGAACGGGCAGACCCAGCGGATCCCCAATACGGAGCTGACCGCCACGTCCTCGGCACCCGACATCGCCACCGTGACGAACGGTGTGATCCGCCCGGGTACGAAGTCCGGGACGACCACGGTCACCGTCACGTATCAGGGTCGCTTCTACGTCGCGGACGTGACTGTCGACCTCACCGTGCCCACGCCGATCCTGAACTACACGTTCGACGGGGACAGCGGCACCAAGATCACGGACTCCTCGGGCAACGGTTTCGACGGAACGTATGTCGCCCCGTCGTCGGTGGCGTCGGTCCCCGGTGTCCATGGATCGGCCGTGAACCTCTCCGGAGGCGCACGCACGAACACGTCGGCCCCGTACATCACCATCCCGAACGGGGTGCTCAATGGCGTCGGAGGATTCACCGTATCGGCATGGGTGCGGTGGACCGACTCGACCACGTCGTACGCCAACCTGTTCTGGCTCGGCGGCGCGGGAACCGGCGGCGGATCCAACCGGTACCTCTACATGACCCCACGGGGGCCCGGATCCTCCTATGCCGTCGGTCTGAAGCCGACCAACACGGCGGGAGAGGCGCGCGCCCAGGACAACAACGGCGCGCTCCCCACGGGCAAGTGGACCCACGTGACGGTCGTGGTCAACCCGGCGAACAACACCACCACGCTCTTCCGTGACGGGATGGCGGTCGCCGGCACGAACAGCAGCGCGACCGGCGCCTCGCTTTTCCAGACGGGGGCTGCCCAGACAGGGCAGATCGGGCGTTCCCAGTTCGCCGATCCGTTCTTCGGCGGTGACATCGACGACTTTCGGATCTACGGCTCCGCCCTGAACGCGAGCCGAGTGGCGGAGCTCGCCGACGTTACCGCTCCGTCCTTGGCGGCGGGGCTGGATCCGGCCGCGCCCGACGGCGAGAACGGATGGTACGTGGGTGCAGTGTCCGCGAACGCGGTCGCCTCCGACGCGCAGACCGGGATCACGCACCTTGAGTACCGCACGTCGCCGTCTGGCACGTGGACGGCGTACGAGTCGCCGATTCCCGCACCTGACGGGACGACGGATTACGACTTCCAAGCCGTGGACAGTGCGGGGAACACGACGACGGCGCATCTTTCGGTGAAGCGGGACGCGACTGCGCCGTTGACGTCGGTGGTGGTGTCGCCTGGTTCGGGGGTGGTGCTGGCGGGGTCGACGGTGTCGGCGACGTTCTCGGCGTCGGATGAGACGTCGGGTGTGGCGTCGACGGAGTATTCCACCGATGGCGGGACCACCTGGGTTGCGGCGACGGACGCGGGGGTGTCGTTCACGGAGGTGGGCGCGCACGTCGTGAAGTACCGTTCGGTGGATGCGGCGGGCAATGTGGAGCAGGCTCGGGAGGTGACCCTCACTGTGGTGCAGCCGCGGACGTTCCGGGGGTTTTACGCTCCTGTGGACATGGCGGGGGTGGTCAATGTGGTCAAGGGTGGTTCGACGGTTCCGTTGAAGTTCGAGCTGTTCTCCGGTGAGCAGGAGCTGACCTCGACGACCGCGATCGATTCGCTGCGGACGGTGCAGCACTCGTGCGATCCCGTCGCGCCGGTCGATGAGGTCGAGACGGTCGTCGCGGGTGGCACCGCGCTGGTCTACGACACTCAGGCGGGGCGGTTCCAGTACAACTGGAAGACCCCGAAAAGCACCGGGTGCATGGACGTGATCGTGCGCAGCACGGACGGGTCCGAGCTGAAAGCCCAGTTCCGCCTGAAGTAGACCGCACCGACATCCAGCGGGCCGGCCGGGCCACCCGGCCGGCCCGCTCCGTCTCGATCAGTTGCCCCCAGCGTCGCCAGCTGGACCACAGTCGCGAAGCGACGGCGCTGCGACCTCGCCCCAACGATGACCGCGGTGCCGGGTGGGAAGACGCGCACGACAGCGGCTGCGCTGACCTGCCGGGCCGAGGGGCCCACCAAGGCGTCGGCGGCGTCGGCGAGTTTCAGGTCGACGAGGTGGATGCGAAGCTGCTGGTAGGTGCTCGCCGAAGCCTTCGTGCTGACCGTGGGTGTGGTTGCGGTCTTCGTGGCGGTGGTGGTAATCGGAGGGTGTTCCTGTTCTTCGCGGCCTGCTCGTAGGCGGCCAGATCGATCACGGTCGAGACGGGCTGCCCAGTGCCGGTGAGCACCTGCGCGGCGCGGAGCGCTGCCGCCCCGGGTGGGATGCGTTCCTTGCGCGCCAGTCGATCAGCGCCTGCCTCGTGGCGGTGCGCTGCTCGGTGATGACGACGGGAACACGACCGGTGGCAGCGGCCGGAGCCGCTCCGCGGCGAACATCACCTTCGCAGTCGTCTTGAACGAATCAGATCGAACCGCCACTCCCGGGTCAGCCCACCCAGCAGGCCCAGGAGTGTGGTCATCGCGGCCAGCAGATGCGGGACGTCCATCGACGGGGACAGCACGCCCCGCCCGACCCCGGAGTGCGCCAGCGACCCGACCAGCAGATACGCGTTCTTGTGCGGGAACCCCTACTGCTTGGGCGGGTCGGGCAGCTCGACCCAGTCGAACTGGGTCTCCTCACCTGGCGGATGCTCGATGATCGCGTTCGGGCGCTCCGTGACATGCGAGCATGCCCTGCACGGCCGCAGCGCACGGTCGCGGATCTGCCGGGTCAGCGTCGGATACGACCCCGAGTAGCCCAGCGGAACGAGCTCGTCCAGCAACGTCGCCACCCACAGACGCGGGTCGTTCTGGAGGCGGGCGGTGACGTAGTCGACGAACGGGTCGCACGGGTCCGGAGCCGCGCGTTCATGCACCCCCGGGGTGCGTTCCCCGTTCAGATACGCGCGGATGGTCTTGCGGTCGTGATGGGTAAGGCGGGCGATCTCGCTGATCCTCATCCCCTGCCGTCTCAATGCGTGGATGTCCAGGCCCGGAGCGAAGTAATCTGATGAATAATTTCGATCTACGATAGCGGGACAGCATTTGGGCCAATATCAACAGATCGCCCGTCGACCAGCGTCCATTCATCAGATTATTCTGGACATGAAGGGCCCACTGCGCGATGTCGCGCGATCACCATCCAGCGAAGGACGTAGACATGCTCAATCGCCGCACGCGAATCCCTCGGAGCGACGCCTCATTCAGCCCACGAAGCGCCGGACGAGTTCCGCGCGGGCGAGCCTCGATCGCGCTCGCCACGGCGGTGGCGCTCATCACCGGTGCGCTCGTGGCGACCCCCGCCGCAGTCGCTGCGCCCGCCGGCGCCGCCGAGCCGGAGACGCTCGTGCATTACGACATGTCATTCGAAGGGAGTGTCCTCAAAGACATATCCGGCCGCGGGAAGGATGCCCGCCTCGTCGGCCTCGGTGCGGCCAACTTCGTCACGGAGGGCGCTGACCAAGCGCTCAAGTTCAATGGAACGGGCTATGTGGAGCTCCCGAACTTCATCGGCAGCGAACAGGCGGTCGTCGTCGAACTCCGCTACAAGGTCGGCACGCGAAACAACGAGGGCCTGTTCACCACCGGTACGAGCAGTTCGCAGAACCATCTCCGCTTCCATCCGCTCGTCACCGGACAGGCAGTGTGGGAGTCGAGGTTCGGAAACCGCTGGGCGAAGATCCAGGGCCCCGTGACCTACGCGCCCGATGCCTACGCCACAACGACCGCCGTGCTCAAGAACGATGGCACCTACGACGCCTACGTGAATGGGGGCCTCCTGGGCAACGGGAACATGGGCACCACCGCACCGCAGCTGAACAACGGCTCCGCTGTCTTCGGCTACCTCGGCCGTTCAGTCTGGACCACCGACCCCTATTTCACCGGCACCCTCACCGATGTGATCGTCCGCACCTACGAATCGACCCCGCCGCCTGTGAGCACCAACAGCAAGGTCGTCTCGACCACGTTCCCCACCAAGTCGTCGAGCCCGGCCACGTGGTGGCGAGCAGGGATGGTCACCGGAAACGGGGAGAACGGCGCGGTGATCGCCGGCAACCCGCTGGCCGACACGATCATCTACCAGAACATGGCCTTGAACATGCCGACCAACGACAAGCGCGACACCCCGGACCTGGCGTCCTACCTGCCCAGCGTGCGACAGCAGGTCTTCAGCGGTCTGGACCCTCGCACCGCCACGTCGTGGGGGCTGCAGTTGGACTACACGTACCACCCGGCACACCAGTTGAACCTCAGGCCGCGGACCTCCGGCCCGCTGACCGGCAATTGGCGGTGGACCGACTACGAGACCGGTGAGGTCGGCGTGGACTACGTCGACGACGGAGGGAAGTGGGAGCGCACGACGTTCGCCTCCCGCCCCGACAATGTCGTCGTCACTCGACTGTCGAGTTCGTCCACAGGAGCAAGGGTCAACCTCGACTTCGATGTCGCACCCATCGACGAGATGGCGGTCGAGGGCGGCACGCTCAACACGGAGCTTCGCTACAAGCAGTTCGTCGATCCGGAAGCCGACTACATCGGCCAGGTCGCGCATTACCCGTCGTTCGCCAACAGTGAGCTCAAGAACGGTGGATTCGCCGGCGTGACGTACGTCGTCGCGAAGGGCGGCCACAAGGAGCCCTACGAAGTCGCCAAGCCGCTGGGCGCCCGCGCGGTGCCGGGTTCGAAGTACTACGGCATCTCCATCACCGATGCCGACGAGGTCTTCCTCATCTCGAAGTCTGCGCGCGACAAGAACATGGGCGCAATCGACGAATTCGCCGCTCAACAGGACTTCGGCGTGGTCGACCAGCTTCGCGACGACATCGAGGCAGTGATCTCCAAGCCGGAGTATGTCGTCGGCGGATCGCTGGACTACAACGCTCTGCTTGCGCCGCACGCCGCCGGTCAGAGAGAGGAGTTCAATGCCGTCAAGCTCGATCTGCCCGGCGCGGAAGCTGACTCTGCGCTGAGCAACGAGGCGCTCATCGCCAAGCAGCAACAGAACGCCGGGGCGCTCAATCCGGCTATGGTCGAGCGCGCGTTCAACGCCGGCCGCTACGCCACGATCAGCTCGAGCGGCTTCAGCACGCCTCGCCTTGGCGGAATGTGGGCAGGCGGATGGAACTCTGCCTGGCAGGCAGACTGGACGACGGACGCGAACGTCAACCTGCAGATCGCCGGCGCCAACATCGGCAACCTGCCGACGCAGATCGAGGGCTACGCCAACTTCATCCTTCGCACGGTGCCCGAGTGGGAGACCAACGCCCGGAAGATCTACGGCATGACAGACGCCCTGCTCGCCCCGCCGCGCACCGACTCGGACCGCGCCGGCATGGTCCACTTCAGTTGGAACGGCGGTATGTACCCGTTCGAGTACTGGAATGCGGGAGCCAGCTGGCTCATCCTGCCTCTTTACGAGTATTGGATGACCCGTGGCGACGCCCACATCCCGCTGGCCGACGACATCGACGTCAGTTCGTTGGCTTCCGTGCTGAGTCCCGACGAAACCGACCTCTCTCCGGCGCAGCTCGCGGTGATCGAGGATCGCGGATACCTGCGCCTCGTCGAAGACCTGCTTCTGCCGCTCCTGCGCAAACAGTCCAACTTCTGGGAGCAGTTCGTCGACCCGCAGTACTACGGCGACGCCACCCAGGAAGCGCGCTACCAGCCGGGGAAGACGGCACTCGCCGACGGCGAGCACTATCTGCTCCTCCCGTGCTATTCACCCGAGAATCGCCCTCTCGGAGGCAACTCGTCCATTGCGATCAACTGCACGATGGACATCGCGGCGGCGCGCGACGGTCTGCGGATGACGATCGAGGCTGAGAAGTATGTGAACGGAGCGGATGCCGAGAGCGCGGAGCGCATCGCGGGCTGGGAGTCACTGAGGGCAAAGCTGCCGCCCCCGACGTACGACAGCACGGGTGCGCTTCGCGAGTGGTCGCTCAGCCGATACACCGAGAACCACGCTCACCGGCACGTGAGTCACGCGTACTTCGCGTGGCCCGCGCACGACCTCACCCCCGAGATCATCGACGGGCTGAAGATCGCGATGGAGCTGCGCAAGAGCACCGCCGGCGACAAGCAGTCCGGCCACGGCTGGTTGCACATGGGCCTGGTCGACGCGCGCCTGAAGAACGCGCAGGGCGCGACCGAGTCGCTCCTGCAGCTTCTCGGCGGGAGCGCGTACTACTCGAGTTTCACAACCAACCACAACGTGAACGGAGCCTCGGCGTACGCATCCGACATCCTCAACACAGTCCCGACGCTGCTGCTCGAGACGCTCGTCTACTCTGACGAGGGCGAGATCCAGATCCTCCCCGCGCTTCCCACGGGGATGAACGCAGGATCCGTGTCCGGCTCGATGGCACGAACCCAGGCTGAAGTCACGAGCCTCCAGTGGGATGTCGCGGCCCGTTCGGCGACAGTCACGCTCACGTCGTCGCGCGAGCAGACGATCGACGTCAGCAGTGGGATCCCATGGGCCTCCGCCGTGGTCGACGGCGTGAAGGTGCGCAACAACGGAGCACCCCTGAAGGTCGCGTTCGACGAAGGCGAGAGCAAGACGATCGTCTTCGCTCTCGGTGAGCCAGGACCGGTCGATGCTGTGGCGCCGGATGTGTCGGCGGTTACGTCGCCGGCTGCGGCGGATGGTGTGGGTGGCTGGTTCGTGTCGCCGGTGTCGGTGAGTGTGTCGGCGTCGGATGCGGGCTCGGGGGTCGCGTCGGTGGAGTACAGGCTGGGTGATGGGGCGTGGGGTGCGTATTCGTCGCCGGTGTCGATCCCGGAGGGTACGACCACGTTCAGTTATCGTGCGACCGATGAGGCGGGCAACGTGTCGGCGGTGGGGCAGCTGCCGGTCAAGGCGGACGCGACCGCGCCGGTGACGTCGGTGGTGGTGTCGCCTGGTTCGGGTGTGGTCCTGGCGGGGTCGACGGTTTCGGCGACGTTCACCGCGACGGATGCGGGCTCGGGGGTGGCGTCGACGGAGTATTCCACCGATGGCGGTGCGACCTGGGTTGCGGCGACGGACGCGGGGGTGTCGTTCACCGAGGTGGGCCAGTACGTCGTGAAGTACCGTTCCGTGGACGCGGCGGGCAACGTCGAGGAAGCCAAGGAGGTCACCTTGACGGTGGTTCAGCCGTGGACGTTCACCGGGTTCTACGCCCCGGTCGACATGGGTGGTGTGGTCAATGTGGTCAAGGGTGGTTCGACGGTTCCGTTGAAGTTCGAGCTGTTCTCCGGTGAGCAGGAGCTGACCTCGACGACCGCGATCGATTCGCTGCGGACGGTGCAGCACTCGTGTGATCCGGCCGCACCGGTCGATGAGGTCGAGACGGTCGTCGCGGGTGGCACCGCGCTGGTCTACGACACTCAGGCGGGGCGGTTCCAGTACAACTGGAAGACCCCGAAAAGCACCGGGTGCATGGACGTGATCGTGCGCAGCACGGACGGGTCCGAGCTGAAAGCCCAGTTCCGCCTGAAGTAGACCGCACCGACATCCAGCGGGCCGGCCGGGCCACCCGGCCGGCCCGCTCCGTCTCGATCAGTTGCCCCCAGCGTCGCCAGCTGGACCACAGTCGCGAAGCGACGGCGCTGCGACCTCGCCCCAACGATGACCGCGGTGCCGGGTGGGAAGACGCGCACGACGCGCGGGAAACGTTGTAGACGCATACGTCATACGTGTGATAAGTATTCTCTCGTGGGCGCTCGGCCCCACTGAGAGAGAGCGAATTTCATGACACCGAAGTCATTCACCCGGCCGCGCAGCGCGCGACCGGCATGGCGAGCGGCCGCGATGGCCGCCGTCGGTCTGGGAGCGTTGGTCCTTTCCGGGCTTACCGCGCAGACCGCATTCGCGGACGCAGCCACCATCGTGTATGCGGCACCATCCGGAAGCGCCTCATCGGATTGCTCTGAGGCGGCTCCGTGCTCGATCGAGCGTGCGAAGTCCGTCGTCGAGGGCCTGGACAAGTCCGGGGGCGTCACCGTCCAGCTCGCGGACGGCACCTACCGGATCTCCGATCCCCTCGAGTTCGGGGCGAACGACGGCGGCGGCGACAGCCTTGTCACGTGGCAGGCGGCCCCCGGCGCCCACCCGGTGATCTCGGGCAGCACGGCCGTGCAGAACTGGGAGCCGTCGAGCGCGGGGACGGGCATCTGGCAGGCGGCAACGCCGGTCGGCCTCGACACCCGCCAGCTCTATGTCAACGGCGTCATCGCGCCGCGGGCGGGCATCAAGGTGACGGGCACCGATATCGCGGTCACCGCCACCGGGCTGACGATCAAGAACGCCGCCCTGAACTATCTGGCGACGCTTCCTGACCAGGGACGGATCGAGTTCGAGTCGATGGGCGACTTCACCGACCGCTACAGCCAGGTCGACAGCATCAGCGGATCGACCGTCACGATGAAGCAGCCTGGCTGGGACAACAACACCTGGGGGTGGGACACCGCCCAGAGCTCGCTACTGGCTGCTCCCACGTGGTACCTCGAGAACTCGCTGCGGTTCCTCACCGACGTCGGCCAGTGGTACATCAGCCCGAGCCAGGGAACGGTCTACTACAAGCCCGCCGCCGGGGTGAACCCCAACGACCTCGATGTGGAACTGCCTCGACTCCAGACCCTGGTGAGCATCAGCGGCAGCTACGACAACCCGGTGAAGGGTCTGGCGTTCGACGGTATCCAGTTCTCGGGTACGTCGTGGCTCGCGCCTTCGTCCGCGGAAGGCTACGCCAACCAGCAGAACGGAACCTTCCTCACCGGCACCCGGTCGTATCGACCGGCGGACGCGTTCACTAGCTGCTCGCGTGGCTGTGAGATGTTCGAGCGCGCCCGTACGGAGTGGAGCCAGGAGCCGGCGGCGGTGCAGGTCTCCGCGGCATCGCACATCACCTTCACCCGCAACACGTTCACGAACCTCGGCCAGAGCGCCCTGGGCGTCGGCAACGACGCGAACGCGACGCACAGCGGGGTCGGCCTCGGTGCGAGCAACATCGAGATCACGGGGAACCGGTTCTTCGAGGTCGCGGGCCACGGCATCGCCGTGGGCGGTGTGCTTCCGGATGCCCACCACCCGAGCGATCCGCGGATGACCAACAGCGACGTCCTCATCCAGGACAACACGGTCAACCACGTCTCCGTGGACTACAAGGACAACGGCGGCATCCTGAGCACGTACGTCACTCGGGCATCCATCATCCACAACGAAGTGTCGAACGTGCCGTATGACGGCATCGACACCGGGTACGGGTGGGGCATCAATGACGCGGGAGGCTCGAACGACTACGTCGACCGCGGCTACTACAAGTGGAACCCGCTGTACACGACGCCCACCACGCTGAAGGACAACCGGGTGGAGGCCAACCTCGTCCACAACTCGAAGGCGAAGTTCGCCGACGGCGGGACGGTGTACAACCTCTCGGCCAGCCCGGGCACGGTGATCCAGAAGAACTACCTGTACAACTTCTCCGGAGTCGCGCTGTACGGCGATGAGGGAACGCGATACGTGACGTATCAGAACAACGTCCTGCAGGGCGGCGGCGCGTGGACGTTCCTGAACGGCTACAGCCTCCGCAACAACACGGGCGACAACACTCTGCAGAACAACTGGTACTCGGGAGGCGGAGCATCGACTCCGAACGCGACGCAGCATCGCGACGTGATCACGAACAACGTGAAGATCACCCTGCCGAACTGGCCGGCCGACGCGCGGACGGTGATGTGTGACGCTGGAGTTCGACCGGCGTTCCGCACCTCGCTGAACGCCAACCTCCTGGGCTTGACGGGATGCGCGTCGTCGAGCCCCGTCGACGGCGCATACTCCACGTACGCGTCGGCGCTCACCTCGGTGTTCGGTCAGGCCGGAGGCGGCTTCGGAATCGCCGCCAAAGGCGCAGATGTCTGGGGCGCGGGCGGTCAGCACGACGACCAGTACGGATCGATCTTCAAGGCGGGCTCGTTCAGCCAGAACGCCGTCGTGAAGACGCGGGTGGTTTCCATCAACGACACGAACGCCTGGGCGAAGTCCGGGGTCATGGTGCGCAATGACATCACGAAGTCCGGGTCCTCGGCGGGTTATGCCGTCGTGGCCGTGACCGGAACGAATGGCGTCGACTTCGAGTGGGATGCCAACGGCGATGGGTACCTCGACAGCGCTTCCAACGTGAAGGTCGACCGCTTCCGTCCCATCTGGGTCAAGCTGAGCCGGGCGGGCAACGTCTACACCGCGTCGTACTCGTACGACGGTGCGAACTGGGTGCGAGTGGGCTCGCCGGTCACGCTCGCCAGCGCGGCCGCATTGCAGGATGCTGGACTGTTCAGCACCTCCCACGATGTCAACCAGTGGGCGATCAACCAGTTCGACGGGTTCCGCGTGACCAGCGCACCGGTGTTCACGGCCGGCGGCGAGTCGCAGACGGTGAGCGAGGGCAGCACCCTGACCTTCGGCGTCGATGCCGCGGCTCCGAGCGGCGACGACATCACATACGCCGCCTCGGGCCTGCCGGACGGTGCCGCCTTCGATCCGGCGACTCACCAGTTCAGCTGGACCCCCTCGCACACGCAGGCGGGAACCTACACCGTGACCTTCACCGCAGCCGACCGTGCGGGCGCCGAGAGCTACTCGGCGTCGAAGGTCGTGACCATCACCGTGGTCTACGCCTGGGGCGGCTTCCAGAGCCCCATCGACACCGGTGACGTCGTGAACTCGGTCAAGGCCGGCAGCGCCGTGCCGATCAAGTTCAGCCTGACCGGGGACCACGGAACGGCGATCCTGGCGGCCGACTCGCCCTCGGTGCAGTTCGGTCCGTGCGACGACTCGGCGACCGTTGACGCCATCGAAGAGACAGCGTCCGCGGGCGCGAGCGGGTTGCAGTACGACCCGGACTCCGACACCTACACCTACGTGTGGAAGACGGCGAAGTCGTGGGCTGGCAAGTGCGGGACCCTCGTCGTCGCACTCGCTGACGGGACGACCCACACGGCGCCGTTCTCCTTCGTGAAGTAGGAACGCCCCGACAAGAGTGGTGTGCGAGCTGTTTGCGCAGGTCGCACACCACTCCGGCGTATCAGGGGGCTCGCCGATCTGGGGCCGCTATGCCTCTGTCCAGATAGCTCCGTAGCCCGGCAGATCGATCCGACGTTCGCCGATCGTGAGCTGGACGGGGGTGGCGGCGTGATTGGCAACGAGCCGCCGGCCACCGCGGACGACGGTCTCGACGTCGCCCACGGCATGATCGAAAGCTGCTGGCACGTCACCATCGGCGAGCCAGTCGCTCACGAGCTCGTCCATCAGCGCTGACGAGGGCCGGGTGCCGACATACCAAGCCGCTCCTCCGCGATCATCGCGCTTGACGGTGATCGCCGGTGCACCTGCCGCGAATCCGGTGGCGAAGGACGACACCACCTGGGCGTCGTCTACTCGGATCAGCTCCTGCCAGAGGTCCGCCCCGCCCGAGATGTCGCCGTTCACGCCGAAGGCAGTGCCGTCCGGAGCAGGAGCGAACTCTTCCACTCTGACGCCGAGGGCACGGCGCAGAGCGCCGTCGCCACCCAGATATCCTCCGAGCCGGATGTGGAGGTTCTCGTCGACGACGCCGCTGAGATACGTGACCACGAGCGTGTCACCACGAGCGGGGATCGAGGCCAAGGCGCGCACCGCGTCATCGGAGAGAACGTGTGCCGCGGGTGCGACCACGAGCGAGTATGGCGTCGAATCCGCCTCGGGATGAAGGAAGTCCACCGTGACGCCACGGCGCAGGAAGCCCTCGTAGAAGCGCAGGACGGTGTCCAGATAGTCCACCACGGCCGGTGTTCCGTCCTGTTCGACGGCTCGCCACGAGTCCCAGTCGAAACAGAGGGCGACCCTCGCGGGTACGGCCTCGCCGACCAGATCTCCCAACTGGCTCAGCTCGAGGCCCAGCGCACGGACGCCGCGGTGTATCCGAGTGTCCTCTCCTGCGTGGGGGAGCATCGCGGAGTGGAACTTTTCTGCGCCGGCAGCGGACTGTCGCCACTGGAAGTGCAGGATGCCGTCCGCGCCGCGCGCTACGGCTTGGAGCGAGTTCAGCCGGTGCCGACCGTCGGCCAGCGGCACGTTGGGTGGCCGCCAGTTGACCGCGGATGTCGCCTGCTCCATGAGCAGCCACGGCTTGCCGGCGCCGAGCGACCTCATGAGATCCCGTGTGGCTGCGGACAGCACATGGCTCCGCGGATCTGCGGGGTCGGGATAGAGGTCGTCGGAGACGACGTCGACGTGAGGTGCCCACGCCCAGTAGTCGACCTCCTTGAAGAAGCTCATGAAATTCGTCGTGATTGGGGTGTCCGCAGCGTGGCTGCGAATGATCGCGGCCTCGGCGCGATACAACTCGAGCAGGGCATCGGAGCTGAATCGATCGAAGTCCAAGACCTGCGTGGGGTTGCGGATCATCGGGGCGGCGGAGGGGACTCCGACTTCGGCGAAGCTCTGATAGGTCTGCGACCAGAACGCCGTACCCCAGGCTGAGTTCAGTCCCTCGATGTCGCCATAACGCTTCTCGAGCCAGATGCGGAACGCCTCGGCCGATTCATGGTCGTAGCTGCGCGGAACGTGGTTGCCGTATTCATTACCGACGTGCCACCCCTCGACAGCGGGATGCCTTGCATACCGGGAGGCGAGCTGGGTGACCAACTGCATCGCGTGATGGCGATACGCCGCCGAGCTCGGGCTGAACTGCTGACGGGATCCGAATGCGAGCCGCACGCCGTCGATCGACACAGGCAGCGATTCGGGATGCCGGTGGGCGAGCCATGCCGGCGGCGAAGCAGTGGCGGTGCCCAGGATCACGCGGATGCCGCCGGCGTGCAGGCGGTCGAGCACGTCGTCGAGCCAGCCGAATTCGTATATGCCTGGCGCGGGCTCGAGCTTGGCCCATGCAAAAACGGCGACGGTTGCCGTCGTGACGTGCGCTTGCTGCATGAGCCGGACGTCCTCGTCCCAGACGTGGACGGGCCATTGCTCGGGGTTGTAATCGCCGCCGTATCGGAGGGCCCGATCCTTTTCAGTCATCGACAGGCCCGAGGTCGAGAGCCGCGTGGAAGGTCAGTCGCCGCGACCGCGGCGGCTCCTGCGTGAAGAGCACGACCGTATTGCGGCCTGATCGTGTGGCGGGACGCGGCACGTAAAGCGCCCGCTGGGGACCGCGCGGCCGGAATCGGCCGAGGCCGAATCCATTGACCCAGGCAACGCCCCATCCCAGTTCGCCCGTCCCCATCGCGAGATCGGTCGGTTCGTCCAGCTCAAAATGAGCGCGAATGAGGCCTGCCCGAAGCGGCAGCGGCGATGCCGGCGAGCACTCGGCCAAGGCAGGCAGGTCGTGAATCGGAACAGGGGCAACCTGCCAGCCGGAGAGTTCCACCCCACCGAGGGTGATCGGTCCGATGAGCCCCTTCGGCTCGCCGATGCGCGGACCGTAGTTGACCCGGCCTTCGTCCTCCACCAGGATGTCGAGGCGACCGCGACCCCGCGGAAGGGCGATCGAGTGATCCCCGGCAGCGCGCGAAAGAACGCCCACCGCTGTCCCGTCGAGGAAGATCCACGCGCGATCGCGCACCTCCCCGAGATCCAGCACCGCAGGTTCGTCACTGCCGGAGAGGAAGGCTCGGTAGCGGAGGAAGCCGCTCGCCATGCCGAGGTCGTCCAGAGTCGGTGCGCTCTCGTAGGGCGCCCATTCCCCCGGCGCGACATCGTCCAGAACGCCTGCGCCGAGCAGCGGCACCGATTCGGGAACCACGAACTCCGAAGGAACGCGTACGTCTGAGGGGAGGGGTGGAACGGCTTCGTGCCGGGCGATCACATCGCGGAACTTCCAGAACTTCTCGGTGGGCCGGCCCGCCTCATCGAGGGGGGCGTCATAGTCGTACGATGTCACGGTCGGCTGATAGACGCCCTTGTCGTTCGCGCCATTGGTGAGCCCGAAGTTGGTGCCGCCGTGCAGCATGTAGATGTTCACCGACGCGCCTGCTTCCAGCAGTCTGTCAAGGCTGCGGGCGGACTCCGCGGCGTCCGTCACATGGTGGAACCCACCCCAGTGGTCGAACCACCCGCACCAGAACTCCGAGCACATGAGCGGGCCGTTCGGCTGATGAGCCCGTATGGCGGCCAGGCGTTCATCGACGCGTGAGCCGAAGGAGCCGGTCGCAAGCAGCTCGGGAAGGCTGCCCCTCTCGAGCATGCCGTCTCGGGGCTGATCGACCGTCGTGAGCGGGACGGTGATGCCGTTACGTCGGTAGATCTCGGTCAGTGACCGGAGGTAATCGGCGTCGCTGCCATAGGCCCCATACTCGTTCTCCACCTGGAGCAGGATCACGGGGCCACCGCTGTCGATCTGCCGGGGGGCCACGACGGCCAGCGCCGCCTCGAGGTATTCGGTGACGGCGTCGAGGTAATGAGGCTCGGAGGAACGCACGCGGATTCCCGGCGTTTTCAGGAGCCACGCGGGGAGGCCGCCCCCGTCCCACTCGGCGCAGATGTACGGCCCCGGCCGGACGATCGCGTGCATCCCCGCCTCACCGACGAGATCGAGGAACCGTCCGAGATCGAAACCGCCGTCCGTATCGAAAGTCCCGCGTGTCGGGCTGTGCGCGTTCCAAGGGATGTACGTCTCGATCGTGTTCAAGCCCATGAGGCGCCCCATCGCGATTCGGTCCGCCCACTGATCCGGATGAACCCGAAAGTAGTGGAGCGCGCCGGAGAGGATGCGCAGGGGCTCGCCATCGAGGAGGAAGGTCTCGTCGTTGTAAGCGAAACGGGAGGCGGTCATTTGAGAGTGCTCCTTAAAGCGACGAGGGTGCGGGCCGTTCCCGGGTGAACGACTCGCACCCTCATCGGGTCTTGCTACTGGGCGACGGTGAAGCCCTGCTGCTGGCCGTAGGTGATGTTCGCGTCCTGCCACTCGGTCAGACCGTCGGCGATGTCACCGTGGTTGGCGTAGATCGGACCCATCGAGTCACCGTAGATGCTGTTCGCATAGGCCTGCCACGGCAGATACTGCCAACCGGGGACGACCGACTTCGATGCCTCGACGAGGACCTTGTTGATCTGCTGGCCGCCGAAGAATTCCGGCTCGGCGTTCAGGAAGTCGGGCGACTCGAGCTGCGCGACGGTGGACGGGAAGCCCCCGTCCCCGACGAAGATGTCGATCGACTCGTCCGAGGAGTTCAGCCACTTGAGGAAGCCCGCGGCGAGCGCCGGATTCTTGGACTGCTTCGTGACGGCCTCCGTGCTGCCGCCGTTCTCCGAGGTTGCGGGTGCGCCCCCGTCGTAGGTCGGCATGGGTGCAACGCGCCAGTCGCCGGCGCTGCCGTCAGCTCCCGACTCCAGGACGCCGGGCATCCACGCGCCTGCTGGAAGAGTCGCGATCTTTCCGCTGGACAGACCGTCGAACCACTCCTCGCTCCACCCGCCGATGCCGTCGAGAAGCCCTTCCTTCACGAGCGTGCCCCAAGATTCGGCATAACGCTGTGCGCCTTCGTCTTCCAGATCGATCGTGACCTCGTCCCCTTCCGTCTGAAAGGCCTTTGAACCGGCCTGCCAGAGCATTGCGGAGCCGAAGCCGCCGTCCAATCCGGAGTCGTTCGTGATGTAGTACTCCGGATCAGCCGCGTGGAGTGCGCGGGCCGCATCGATGTACTCGTCCCACGTGGTGGGAACGGTGAGGCCGAACTTGTCGAAAGTGGCCTTGTTGTAGAACAGCGCCATTGGACCGGTGTCCTGAGGCAGACCCCAGATGCCGCCCTGACTGACGTTCTGCCACGACGACGCCGTGTAGAGGTCCTCGAGATCCTCGAACCCGTACTGGGTGAGATCGACGAATGCGTCGGCGAGGACGAACTGCGGCACCGACATGTACTCGAGTTGGACCACGTCAGGCGCGCCGGTGCCGGCCGCCAGTGCGTTCTGCAGCTTCAGGTTGCTGTCGCCGGCCCCTCCGGAGTTGACGAACTCGACCTCGACCTTCGGGTAGGCCTTCTCGAACGCGGCAACCTGCTTCTCGGCCGACGGGCTCCAGCTCCAGAAGGTGATCTCCCCTCCTTCCTCCAGTGCGT
This sequence comes from Microbacterium sp. E-13, assembly GCF_049912955.1. GTDB lineage: Bacteria > Actinomycetota > Actinomycetes > Actinomycetales > Microbacteriaceae > Microbacterium. The sequence continues at coordinate 3,561,583 of NZ_CP183973.1, read as the reverse complement.
TCTCGACGGCGTCGGCGCCCTGGTCTCCTGCGGGGCTGGGCGAGCCGGAGCTCGTGCACGCGGCAAGAGTCAAGCCGACGAGTGCGGCAGCGGCGCTCGCGGCGACGGTGCGCACGATCAGACGACGGTTCATGCTGTTCCTTTCGGTGGTGATGTTTGCCCCGGGCAGGGGATTGCGGTCATCAGGGGAAGTCGTCATGCCTTGACGCTTCCGGCCGCAAGGCCGGACTGCCAATACCGCTGCATGATCAGGAAGGCCCCGACGATCGGAATGATCGTGAGCAGCGCGCCCGTGATGACGAGGTTATAGATCGGATCGGCTCCGATGCCCTGTCCCTGCTGATTCCACAGATTCAGTCCGATCGTGAGCGGATAGAGGTCGGGATTGCTCAGCATGATCAAGGGCAGGAAGTAGTTGTTCCACGAGGCGACGATGGCGAAGAGTCCCACGGTCGCCACCCCGGGTGCGAGAAGTCGGAGGGAGATTGTGAAGAAGGTGCGAATCTCTCCGGAACCGTCCATCCGCGCGGCCTCGAGCAATTCCGTCGGAATCGCCTCTCTTGCATAGACCCAGATCAGGTAGAGCCCGAACGGCGAGACGAGCGACGGGATGATCACGGACCACACGGTGTTCGTCAGGCCCACTTGGCTGAACAGGAGAAATGTCGGCACGGCAAGCGCTGTGCCAGGGATGGCGATCGCGGCGAGGATCAGGGCGAACACGGCCCGCTTCCCGGGAAACTCGAACCTGGCTAGACCATAGCCGCCGAGGGTTGCAAGGAGTGTGGCTCCGCCTGCGCCGACCACGACGTACAGGAGGGTGTTGCCGAACCACTGCAGGAAGATGCCGTCGTCGAAGGTCAGTGTCTGCCAGATGTTCTCAAAGAGTGCGAACGGGCCCGAGAACCACAGGCCGAAGGAATTGAAGAGCGATTGCTGGGTCTTGGTGGCGCTGATGACGAGCCACGCCAGTGGTACAAGCGAGTAGAGGACGAACAGAGCCATGATCGCCGTGAGAGTGACCGACTTGCGTGGGGTGGTGGAAAGGCGACGGCTTCCGACCCTCGTGTGACTCATTGCATCTCCTGACGAGTGCCGCGAACCTGGACGATGTAGGCGATCACGGCCGTCACGACGCCCATGACGATGGCCAACGTCGCCGCATAATTGGCCTGCTGTCCGATGAAGCTCAGGTTGTAGGCGTACATGTTCGGTGTGTAGTAGGTGGTGATGATGCCTGGCGCATTCGGACGCAGGATGTTCGGTTCGTTGAACAGCTGGAAGCTTCCGATGATCGAGAAGATCGTTGCGATGACGATGGCACCGCGAAGGGCAGGGATCTTCACGCTCATCACGACGCGCCATGGTCCCGCGCCGTCGATCTCGGCCGCCTCGTACAGTTCTTCGGGGATCGTCCGCAACGCGGCGTAGAAGATGACCATGTTGTAACCCACGAACTCCCAGGTCACAATGTTGCCGATCGCGAAGAGGATCCATTGCGACGCGAACGGCGTGATCAGCTCGAAGCCGAGAAGAGAGTTGATGTTGCCTGCGAGGCCCAAGCGGCCGGAGTAGAGGAACCCCCACATGAGGACCGCGACGATCCCCGGGACGGCGTAGGGCAGAAAGAGCGCGATGCGGTACCAGCCTGGTCGCGCCAGGCGGCGAGAGTCCAACGCCATCGCGGCGAGCAATGCCAGCGCGAGCATGATCGGCACCTGGACCGCGAGGAACACAGACACCCGGAGGAGCCCCTCGAGGAACTTCGGGTCGGTGAAAGCCGTGAGGTAGTTGTCGAACGCGACGAAGGAATTGCCGCCGACCAGTCGCTGACGGAACAAGCTCAGCACGATCGCGTAGATGACCGGCGCGAGGACCGTCAGAGCGAAAACGCAGAGGAACGGCGCCACGAAGCCCAGGCCCGCCCACCCGCGGCGCGGTCGACGGCGTGATCGGCTGGGTGTCACTCGGCGTGCGGTGAGTTCCGCGCCCCGTGCCATGGTCGACATCGATGTCCAATCTTGCGGCGATGCGGATGTTTACGTGATCATCCGTCGACTCATACTGATTGTTGACGTCACCACTTGTCAAGTTGGAAGAGGAAGAAGGTCTGATGTCCTCCCAGACCGAACGCGTCCGCTCCGTCTCGATGCGTGACGTCGCGGAACTGGCCGGCGTCTCCGGACAGACCGTGTCGCGGGTGGCGAACAGGCTGGGGAACGTCGCGAAGAAGACCCAGGAGCGCGTCGAACAGGCGATGGCAGAGCTCGGCTACCGCCCGAACATCGCCGCGCGAGCCCTCCGGTCGGGGGAGTTCCGCTCGATCGCAGTCGTCGCTTTCGACGTCGACTCCCTGGGCAATGTGCGCACCATCAGCGCCGTTGCTAACGAGGCGGCGCGACGTGATTACGCGATCGAGCGCATTCAGATCCAGTCGACGGGGGCTGCGTCTGGCGCCGCGGACTTCTCCTGGGCCATGCAGCGCCTCGGGCAGGAGGCCGTGGACGGCATCATCCTCATCCTCAAGACGACCGATGCCACGGCGGCGCCCTAGGGGTGCCCGAGAACGTCCCTGTCGTGATCGTTGACGCGGGGCCGGGCCACCGGTACCCGACGGTCGATGCCCATCAGGAGCAGGGCGCCCTCCTCGCCGTTGACCACCTTCTGGAACTCGGGCATCCGACCGTGTGGCATGTCGCCGGACCTGCGACCTCCAATGCGGCGGCCGCGCGCGGACGCGCGTGGCGGTCGCGACTCGAGGGGCTGGGACGGGAGGTGCCCGGCGTGCTCTCCGGCGATTGGACGCCGGAGTCGGGATATCGAACCGGTCTGCAACTGGCCGACCGATCCGACGTGACCGCGGTCTTCGCCGCCAACGATCAGATGGCGCTGGGTGTGCTGCGCGCCTTCCACGAGAAAGGTGTACCGGTACCCGGCAGAGTGAGCGTCGTGGGCTTCGATGACATGGGGGAGTCCGGTCAGTTCTGGCCACCGCTCACGACGGTGCGTCAGCAGTTCGCACCTCGTAGGGGTCACCGCCGTCGCGCTCCTGGTTGACGCGATCAAGGGACGCGAGGTCTCGCCTGGCGTCTGGAACGTGGACACTGAACTGGTCGTCCGGGAGTCCACGGGGCGCTGGGACCGGTCCTCGCGCTGAGCGCATAACTCGTGCGTCCTGTCTGGGATCACGTCCTGAATCGCTTACCGGGTGAGCCGCTGATGATCCTTCGAGCTGTTGACGTGAACAGTCATCAGACCTATCATCGGCTGTTGACGCTAACAGTCCGACGAGTGAGGAAATCATGACGAAGAAGTCACCGTGGGCGATCGTCGCCGCGATAACGGCCCTTGTGCTCGCGCCCCTGGTCTCTGTGGCGCCCCCGGCCTCCGCGGTCGTCGAGGCGCCGGTACACACGTACCGCGATACTCCAGGAGACGTCCGCTCCGATCGGTTCACGCTCACGGCGAATGGCACGGATGTGTTCGTCGCGAAGTACGCGAACCGATTCAACAATCGAATGGCAGTCGCTCGGTTTGCGTCCGACGATGCGACACCCGTCCTCACCGTGACGGCGAACTCGCCGATAACGTCGTGGAAGATTCATCCGGAGCGCAACTACCCTGCCTCCGCGGTCACCGTGTCGGGGAATACCCTCACCTTCCAGATGTCCGATTCGCTTCGTTACGCGATTGTGGAGATCAACGGAATCCAGCCGAATCTCGCCATCGTCAACGACCCCCCGGAGGACCCCGCCAGCATCCCCGACCCTGCGGCAACCAACGTCGTCAACGTCAAGGATTTCGTGACTGACACCACCGGTGCCACGGATCAGACGAGCCAGATCGCAGCCGCGGTGGACAAGCTCTACTCAGACCCCACCAAGGACACGCTGTACTTTCCGGACGGGTGGTATACCCACCGCGGCATCGATCTTCACAATCGCACCAAGCCCGTGACGATCTACACCGAAGAAGGCGCTCTGCTCAAGAACCGCATCCAGCCGACCATGGAGGCGATGGAGCCGACGATCGGCATCTGGGACTCCGCGAACGTCACGTTCTCGGGTCGTGGAGTGTTCGACGGGAACGGGTTCGCGAACTACGACACCGGCGCGGGCGGATGGCGCCACGACGCCGCGACATCCCAGCACCAGGGCGGCGTCATGGTCGTCCGCTCGCAGAACATCGTCTTCAATGACACCCTGGCCCGCGATGCGAAGCAGTGGAACTGGGAGACCCACACCGCGAAGAACGTGACGTTCAACAACATCAAGGGACTCACACCCTACGGAAACCCCTGGGTCGACGGCGTCAATCTGGCCAGCGGTCAGAACATCACTGTCAACGGTGCGCTGACCCTCGGCAACGACGACAACTTCGCCAGCGGGCACTACAACCCGAACGACAAGTTCACGGCTGACCCCGATCGCCTGACGTGGGACACTGCGGACACGTTCGGCATCTCGGTGAAGAACCATCTCGGATGGACGGTCGGCGCGGGAAATGGCACCCGGATCGGAGGTGGAGGCGGGTACCTGCAGCGCGACTTCACCTTCGACAACGTGAACTACGTCGGAACCGCCAACCAGGGCATCACGATGGGCAACGGCACCGAGGTCACGAGCGTCACCTTTAGGAACAGCTCCTGGGACACCTCGAGGGTGAACAACAACTTCGGCATCGCCGGCAGGGGGAGCGCCACTTCCGATCGCCTCGGATCGCTCGTCTTCGACAACGTGTGGTTCTCCAAGAACAATCCCATGCAAGTGTCGAATACGACGAACCTCACCATCCACGGCCTGACGGTGGCAGGCACACGAGTCACGCGCGCGACTCAGATGTCGCTGGCGCTGACGAACATCACCAACCGGGACTTCGACTTCGTGCAGGATGTGGCACCAGTCTTCGGTGCGATCGCGGGCGCAGAGGTGGAAGCCGGAACTGAACTCGTGCTCCCGATTCCTGTCAGCGACGGAGACGGTGACACGGTTGTCGTCTCGTCGAATGCCCTCCCTGCCGGCGGCACGATCACCGGCAACGTACTGCACTGGACGCCGACAGCCGCTCAAGCGGGCCCGTATGACATCCCTCTTCTGGCCACTGACTCGCGCGGTGCGACGGCTACCGGCACGGTGCATGTCATGGTCACTGACCCGAACGCCGAGAGGATCGATGTTCCGCTTGCTGCCGACGCGAGTGTGCAGGCGTGGAACACCGAACAGAGCCAGAACTACGGGGACAACGAGTTGCTGCGCCTTTTGAACTTCAATGACTCCACGCTCGGCGGCGTGCTCGGCGAGAAGTACGCGGGCAACCAGTCGAACCGCGACGGCAAGCTCGGGCTGCTCTCCTTCGACCTGGGAGCTCTGGCCGATCGAGTTCGTCAGGGAGAACTGCTGTCGGCCCAGCTCACGATGACGTACGCGGGACCGTCGAAGGTCGCCTTGACCGGCACCAATGCCCTGGTTGTGGCTCGAGCGACGCCGGGATGGGTCGAGGGCAATGGCAAGACCACCCCGACGGTGCGGACCAACACGGTTGCGGGAGCGGTGACCTGGCTGACGAAACCGACGATCGACACGTCGGTCACGGCAACCTCGGCGCCCTTCGATGTCACTGCGGCCAAGGTCGGATCCGACAGCAGCTACAGCGCGACGCAGAAGCCCGTCGGGGTCAACGTGAAGGTGAACGTCCTTCCGCTCCTGAACAATCTCCCGGCGAGTAGCTCCGTGTTCTCCCTCGCGGTCAACGAGACGAAGAAGCAGGACATTCTCTTCGTGTCGCGCGAAGGGGCTGCACGAAACCCGAACGCGGCCGGCATGGCGCCGCGCCTCACGCTGACGTTCAAAGTCACGCCGCCGGCCGATACTGTGGCGCCGGATGTGTCGGCGGTGACGTCGCCGGCTGTGGCGGACGGTGTGGGTGGCTGGTTCGTGTCGCCGGTGTCGGTGAGTGTGTCGGCGTCGGATGCCGGGTCGGGTGTCGCGTCGGTGGAGTACAAGCTGGATGACGGGGCGTGGAGCGCGTATTCCTCGCCCGTGTCGATCCCGGAGGGTGTGTCGACGGTCAACTACCGCGCGACCGATCAGTCGGGCAACGTCTCGGACGTGAAGCAGCTGCCGGTGAAGCGGGATCAGACCGCGCCGGACGTGTCGGCGAGTACGTCGCCGGCTGCGGCGGATGGTGTGGGTGGCTGGTTCGTGTCGCCGGTGTCGGTGAGTGTGTCGGCGTCGGATGCGGGCTCGGGTGTCGCGTCGGTGGAGTATCGGCTGGGTGAGGGGGCGTGGGGTGCGTATTCGTCGCCGGTGTCGATCCCGGAGGGTACGACCACATTCAGTTATCGTGCGACCGATGAGGCGGGCAACGTGTCGGCGGTGGGGCAGCTGCCGGTCAAGGCGGACGCGACCGCGCCGGTGACGTCGGTGGTGGTGTCGCCTGGTTCGGGTGTGGTCCTGGCGGGGTCGACGGTTTCGGCGACGTTCACCGCGACGGATGCGGGCTCGGGGGTGGCGTCGACGGAGTATTCCACCGATGGCGGTGCGACCTGGGTTGCGGCGACGGACGCGGGGGTGTCGTTCACCGAGGTGGGCCAGTACGTCGTGAAGTACCGTTCCGTGGACGCGGCGGGCAACGTCGAGGAAGCCAAGGAGGTCACCTTGACGGTGGTTCAGCCGTGGACGTTCACCGGGTTCTACGCCCCGGTCGACATGGGTGGTGTGGTCAATGTGGTCAAGGGTGGTTCGACGGTTCCGTTGAAGTTCGAGCTGTTCTCCGGTGAGCAGGAGCTGACCTCGACGACCGCGATCGATTCGCTGCGGACGGTGCAGCACTCGTGTGATCCGGCCGCACCGGTCGATGAGGTCGAGACGGTCGTCGCGGGTGGCACCGCGCTGGTCTACGACACTCAGGCGGGGCGGTTCCAGTACAACTGGAAGACCCCGAAGAGCACCGGGTGCATGGACGTGATCGTGCGCAGCACGGACGGGTCCGAGTTGAAGGCCCAGTTCCGCCTGAAGTAGACCGCACACACATCCAGCGGGCCGGCCGGGTCACCCAGCCGGCCCGCTCGATGACGCACCACGAGGATGGAGAATGAATGACTGACGCACGAATCGTGCTGGACCCCCGTTTCCCTGTCGCGCCCATCGACCGGAGGTTGTTCGGCTCATTCGTCGAGCATCTGGGGCGGTGCGTCTACGACGGGATCTACGAGCCGGGACATCCCGAGGCCGATGGGGAGGGCTTCCGTCGGGATGTGCTCGCGCTCGTGAAGGAGCTCGGTGTGACGATCGTGCGGTACCCCGGCGGCAACTTCGTCTCCGGTTATAAGTGGGAGGACGGCGTCGGTCCCCGGGAGGATCGGCCGCGCAGACTCGACCTGGCGTGGCATTCCCTCGAGACGAACGAGGTGGGCCTCCACGAGTTCGCGGACTGGGCGGCCAAGGCGGAGGTTGAGCTGATGCTCGCTGTCAACCTGGGAACCCGCGGCGTTGCGGAGGCACTCGACCTCTTGGAGTACAGCAACGTCCGGGAGGGTTCGACCCTGTCGGAGCAGCGTCGCACGAATGGCGCGGATGAGCCGTTCGCGATCCGGATGTGGTGTCTGGGCAACGAGATGGATGGCTCGTGGCAACTTGGGCACCGGAGCGCCTCGGACTACGGCAAGATCGCGAGCATGACGGCCAAGGCGATGCGTCAGCTCGACCCGTCGGTTCAGCTCGTGGTGTGCGGCAGCTCGAATTCGGGCATGCCGACGTTCGGCGCGTGGGAGCGCGAGGTGCTGGAGCACACGTATGAGGACGTGGAATTCATCTCGTGCCATGCGTACTACCGCGAGACCGACGGGGACAGGGCGAGCTTCCTCGCGTCGGCCGTCGATATGGATGGCTTCATCGAGGCCATCGTTGCCACCGCGGATCATGTGAAATCGCTGCTGCGCAGCGACAAGACGATCGATATCTCTTTCGACGAGTGGAACATCTGGTACGCAGAGCGCTGGGAGAACGAAGAGCGCATCACCGACATAGAGACGTGGCCGATTGCGCCTCGGCTGCTCGAGGACGTGTATTCGGTGACGGATGCCGTCGTCTTCGGCGGCCTGCTGGTCTCGCTGCTCAAGCACGCCGACCGGGTGAAGGCGGCGAGCCTCGCGCAGCTGGTGAACGTCATCGCGCCGATCATGACCGAGCCGGGTGGTGCGGCATGGCGTCAGACGACGTTCTTCCCCTTCGCCCTCACGGCACGCCTGGCTCGAGGCACCGTCCTCCGCCTCGAGATCGAGTCCGGGACAGTTGCGACCGAGGTGTACGGCGACGTGCCCGTCATCGACGCGGTCGCCACGCTGGCCAACGACGGCAGTGCGGCGCTGTTCGTCACGAACCGCCATCTCACCGAAGCGACTGCCGTGAGCGTTGATCTCGGCACCCTCGGCGACGTCGTCGTGACCGAGTGCCTCACGCTTGCCGACGAGGATCAGGATGCCGCGAACACCCGCGACGACCCCGATCGCGTCACCATGCAGGCCAACCAGACCGCATCTCTCAAGGATGGCGTGCTCACGGTGAGTCTACCCGCCGTGTCGTGGACAGCGATCTCGCTCACCCGCGCCAGAGCATTTCGAGGCGAGGGCACCTCAACTGGCTCAGCCGTGGAGGAAGTCCTGTCGCGGCGGCACGACCGGTTCCTCGAGGAACAGCTTGACGACGGGGGCTCCGGCCTCGCGAAGGTGCGGCGCCAGGGTCACACGCAGTTCGGACACCGTCTGCTCCCACGTCACCGGACCGGTGGCGCCGAGAACACTGACCTCGCGCACGCCGCGGTCCAGCAGGCCGGCACCCGTGCCGAAGGAACGGATCCGCGCAACTGAGTCGTCGGGCTCAGCGAGGAGGATCGCGTACACGTAGTCGCCGGTCACGTCATGCCGAGTGGTGAAACGGATGTCCGAAGAGACGTACGCGGGGGAATCCGCGTCCACGAAGGATCCGACCACCGGCTGCGTCGGTCCTTCCTGCGCGATCCGCCAGGGCCGTGTGCCGTAGATCGACTCGCCGTTGCGGGTAAGCCAGTCTCCGAGCGCTTCGAGGACGAGTCTCTCAGCATCCGGAATCGTCCCATCCGGCTTGGGACCGATGTTCAGCAGGAGCAGGCCGTTCTTCGACACCGTGTCCGCGAGTTCGGCGATGAGGGTGTCGACCGACTTATATTCGTGTCCGTCGATCCAGCTCCAGGAGTTCTTCGAGACGGCCGTATCGTTCTGCCAGACATGCGGGCGGATTCCCCCCATCGTCCCGCGCTCGATGTCGTAGACCGCGCTGCCCTCCGCGAACGCATTCCACTTGTAGTTTATGGCGACGCCGCGACCCCATTCGGCGGCGCGGTTGTAGTAGTACGCAGCCAGCAGGCGCAGGTATGGCTCGAACGCGGGCTGCTCGATCCACCAGTCGAACCAGAACACCTGCGGCCGGTAGTTGTCGATGATCTCCACCGTGCGAAGCAGCCAGTCTTCGAGGAATCTCTCGTTCGGCGCCAACTCTTCGCGCTGGGCGGGCCCATAGAAGTCGTCGTAGGCCGGATCGCGCACGTCCGAGTCGAACCGTGAGCCTCCGTTCATGAAGAACCAGTGCTCTGCTCGGTGCGACGATGCGCCGGGCACCATCCATGCTCGGTCCACAGCCGTCGCGAGGTCACCGAAGACGTCTCGGCGAGGCCCTATCACCGCAGCGTTCCAGCGTGAACGCTGGGTGTCGTACATGGCGAAGCCGTCGTGATGTTCAGCCACAGGCACGACGAACTGTGCTCCGGCGCGCTTGAAGAGAGCCGCCCATTGGTCGGGATCGAAGTCGTGCATCGTGAAGTGAGGGACGAAATCCTTGTACCCGAACTCGCGGTGCTCCCCGAACGTCTCACGGTGGTGGGTGAACTCGGGTGCGTTCTCGAGGTACATGTTCCGCGAGTACCACTCGTTACGGAACGCGGGAACGGAGTAGACCCCCCAGTGGATGAAGATGCCGAGTTTGGCATCGACGTACCAGCGGGGCGGCTCGTATTCGCGAAGCGACTCCCATGTCGCCGAATACGGCCCGGCATCGATCACTGCGTGCACAGCTGCGAGCGCCGCGGAATTGTCCGACACGTCGACGGGTTCCGGCAGGGACGTCGGGTCGAGCGGCGGGAGTGCTCCGGTCATCGGGTTCAACTTTCTCTACGGCCACGGACGGCACACGAAAGATCAAATGAATAGCGCGGATTATGCCTATCAGACGCGCGCCGAGGTTGATCAGACGGACGATTCATTATATCTATCCGCCGGTTCGCGACAACGCCGCAGCTCAGGAGGCGTGGCGCTCGCGGAACGGGCCGGTCGAGGCTCGAACCACGAGGTCCGTGTCGATCACGCGCCTTCCAGCCGCCACCTCGCGCTTCTCGATCTGGTCGACGAGCAACAACACAGCGGTCGCGCCCGCAGTCTCGAAGTTCTGCCGCACCGTCGTGAGCGGGGGCCAGAATTGCGCCGACTCCGCCATGTCGTCAAAGCCGACCACGCTGATGTCTGCGGGCACGCCCACCCCGCGTTCGTGGAACGCGCGGAGCGCGCCGAGTGCCATCTGGTCGTTGGCGGCGAAGACAGCCGTCACATCGCCGCGAGAGGCGAGTTCAAGGCCGGCCGCATAGCCCGACTCCGGCGTCCAATCGCCGCTCACCATGTCAGGGAGGGGGAGGCCGGCCTCTTCGAGGCGAGAGCGCCAGGCCTTCGCGCGCGCCGCGGCGGCGTTCGAGACAGTCGGGCCGCCGATGTGCCAGACGGTCGGATGCCCGAGGCTCAGGAGGTGATCGACGGCGAGTCGGGCGCCTTGCTCCTGATTCGCGTCGACCGACGGGTGCTCGAAAGCGGCCCCCGCATCGACGATCACGGCGGGAACCCCGGGGGGAAGCTCAAGGGCGGCCGTTGCCGACTTGCTGGTCTCCAAGATGAGGATGATGCCATCGACGGCGTCCTGCCCGAGCCTTCGCATGGCCCAGGAGAAGTCGGCGGCGCTTGGTTCGTCGGGGGTGTGCTGCACCGAGATCAGTTCGACCGCGTAGTTCCTCCGCGCGGCTTCGTCGGCGATCGCGCTCACGGTTCGAATGTTGCCGAGGGTCTCGAGCCCGAATGCGACGACCGCGATCGAGCGGAACTCGCCGCTTCGAAGCGCCCTGGCAGCGATGTTCGGGCGGTATCCGAGCTCCACCATCGCCAGTTCGACGCGTCGGCGTGTCCGCTCGGCGACGTTTCCCATGTTGTTGGCCACGCGTGAGACGGTCTGACCCGAGACGCCCGCGAACTCGGCCACATCGCGCATGGAGACCGATCGAGACCGCTCCGCCGGCATCTGCAATACACCTTCCCGATGGGTCCGTTGCCTTTGTTGACGTGAACAGGCTACCTGTTGTGGGGAGCAGCCGGCTTCGCTTGGCGTCGTGTTGGGAAGAATGCAGGGTGAGATGGGTTGACCGGGTGGCCCTCGGCCGTTTCCTCGGGGAGCTCAGCGGCCTCGGAATCGATGGACTGCACCGATCGAATGTCTGACGTGCCGGAGCCAGGAGGAGCGATCCCAGTAGTCAGATGTATTGGCTATTTTTGTTGTATTGTGAGGTGTAGCGAGCCGTGAAGGCGCTTATTCATATGACTTAACCTCGTGCCGGGCCAGGTCCCCACGTCGGGGCTGTCTGACGTGAGGAGATCGGGTGATGGCCATCCCGCATTCGACGTGGCCGGCGATGTCGCTGGGTCGGCTTGGTTTCGGGGCGGCGCAGCTGGGCAATCTGGGGCGGGAGACTACGGATGACGAGGCACGGGCGGCCGTGGATGCAGCGTGGGATGGAGGCATCCGGTACTTCGACACCGCCCCGCACTATGGCCTCGGGCTCTCCGAGTCCCGCCTAGGCGCGGCTCTGGCGGATCGTCGGCGAGACGACTACATCCTCTCGACCAAAGTCGGCCGACTCATCGTGGACGACCCGGGAGGTGTCCGACGACTGGACGACGAAGGGTTCGTCGTCTCCGGCACGAAGCGACGTCACTGGGACCTGAGCCGCGACGGCATCCGCCGCTCGATCGACGAGAGCCTGACGCGCCTCGGGCTCGACAGGGTCGACATCGCCTACCTGCACGATCCCGACGCTCGGCCGAGCCAGGCGCTCGATGAGGCGTTGCCCGCCCTCATCGAACTTCGCGACCAAGGAGTCGTGCGGGCCGTCGGCGCCGGCATGAATCAATCTGCGATGATCGCCGACTTCATTCGAGAGCTGCCGATCGACGTGGTGATGCTCGCAGGTCGGTTCACCTTGTACGAGCAGACTGCGCTCGACGACCTTCTGCCGCTCGCCCTCGAGCGCGGAACCGGCGTGGTCGCCGCCGGTGTCTACAACTCCGGGCTGCTCAGCAGCGCGGTGGTTTCCGACGACGCGTCCTACGACTACGGTCCTGCGCCCCGCCCGATCATCGAGCGAGTGCGCGAGATCGCGGCGATCTGTGCGCGTTACGGGACAGACCTTCCGACGGTCGCTGCCCAGTTTCCGCTTCGGCACCCGGCGATCTCCTCCGTCGTGATCGGAATGAGGACGGCATCCCACGTGCGCAGCAATATCGAGCGGCTTCACGCTGCGATCGACCCGGGACTCTGGTCTGCGCTCGCCGACGCCGACGTGATCCCGATCGAACTCGCCACACAGTCCACCACGATCTCGACCGAAGAGGCATCGCTATGACGACCATCACCTCCGTGCGCGTCCACGACGTTCGCTTCCCTACGTCCCTCAGCATGGACGGCTCCGACGCGATGAACAAAGACGGCGACTACTCAGCCGCGTACGTCGTCCTGGAGACCGACGAGCCGGGACTGGCCGGATACGGCTTCACCTTCACGATCGGTCGCGGCAATGACCTCGCGGTGGAGGCGGCGCGCCAGCGTGCCCTCCCTCTCATCGGGCTCGATGTCGACGAAGCGGTCGACGACCTCGGCGGGGTGTATCGCCGTCTCGCGGGCGACTCGCAGCTGCGCTGGCTGGGTCCGGAGAAGGGCGTGGTTCATCTCGGGATGGCTGCGGCGATGAACGCCATGTGGGATCTCGCTGCTCGTCGAGCCGGCAAGCCCTTGTGGCGCCTCCTCGCCGACATGACTCCCGAACAGCTGGCCGACGCTGCGGACCTTCGTTATCTCTCCGACGCCCTGACCCGGGACGAGGCCATCGCGATCCTCACCGAGATGACTCCGACGCGGGCCGAGCGGATCGCGGCGCTCGAGGCACGCGGCGGGTACCCGTGCTACACGACGAGCGCCGGCTGGCTGGGCTACAGCGACGACAAACTACGCCGATTGCTGCAGGAGGCCGTCGACGCAGGGTATCGCCACCTGAAGCTCAAGGTGGGCGCCGACCTGCAGGACGACATTCGTCGTCTCCGCATCGCGCGGGAGGTCATCGGGTGGGACACGCACCTGATGATCGACGCGAACCAGGTGTGGGACGTGCCTCAGGCGATCGAATGGGTGAAGGCTCTGGCGGAGTTCAAGCCGCTGTGGATCGAGGAGCCGACGAGCCCCGACGACGTGCTCGGCCACGCGGCGGTGCGCAGGGCAGTGGCGCCGATCGGCGTGGCGACTGGCGAGCACGGCATGAACCGGGTGCTGTTCAAGCAGATGTTCCAGGCGGAGGCCATCGACTTCTGTCAGCTCGACTCGGCCCGTCTGGCGAGCGTCAATGAGATCCTCGCCGTGTATCTCATGGCGAAGAAGTTCGACGTGCCGGTGTGCCCGCATGCGGGAGGGGTGGGGCTCTGCGAGCTCGTCCAGCACTTGTCGATCTTCGACTACGTGGCCGTGTCCGGCACATTGGAGAACCGGGTGACCGAGTTCGTCGATCACCTGCATGAGCACTTCGTCGACCCGTGCGTCGTCGAGAACGGCCACTACGTCCTGCCTTCGCGGCCGGGATACAGCGCTCAGATGTTCGAGGCGTCGGTGGCGGAGTGGGACTTCCCCTTCGGCGGCTACTGGTCGTCGACTCGTGCCGAACGGCTCTCGGTCGGATGACCGGTCGCGAACTGTTCGACGCCCAGGATGTGGGCCGCCATCCTGATGCGGGCGCCGTCGGGACTTCCCGCACGCAGCTGATCGACGATGGCACGGTGCTCGGCCTGCGTCGTGGCAACAGAGCCCTGCTCCTGGACAGCGCGTCCGATCCGGATGCGCATGGTGCGTCCGACGAGCGAGCCTACGAGCGCGGCGAGCGTCGGATTCCCCGACGCCTGGGCGATGCGGGCGTGGAAGGCCGAGTCGCCGTCGATGAAGGCCTCGACGTCCATCCCCTCGAGATCGGCGCCAAGCAGGTCCATCCGGTCGAGGATGGCGTCGAGCTCGGACAATCCGGGCTCGTCGATTCGCGTCGCAGCCAGAGCAGCGCTCTCGACCTCGAGGAGTCGGCGCACCTGCAGCAGCTGCCCGCTCGTGGAGGGATCGCGCAGGTCGGCCAGGAACGCCAGCGAACTCATGAGCACGGAGGGGTCCAACGACGTCACGTACGTTCCGTCGCCTTGGCGGGTTTCGAGGACGCCCAGGATCACGAGCGCGCGCACACCTTCGCGGAGCGGTCCGCGCGATACGCCGAGTGCTGCGGCGAGTTCCTTCTCGATGGGAAGGCGCGAGCCGGCCGAAAGGCTACCATCGACGATCATCGCCTTGATGCCCTGGATGACGACATCCGTCTGCGAACGGCTCGTGTCGGGGATGGCCATTCCCTCAGTGTACGAACGGTGCATCGAATCGGCGCGCGCGGCGCGAGCAATGGGAGTAGTGACCGATGATCATCGACAGCCACATGCACGTGTGGGACCGAGGCCGTGCGCGATACGACTGGCTCGCCGGCCAATCACCGCAGATCGATCGGGATGTCGACTTCGAGGAGATCGAGCCGACGCTCGCCCGGTATGCGATCGACGGGGTAGTACTCGTGCAATCCGCGGACAACGCCGCCGACACCGCCAATATGCTCGCGACCGCTGACGCGCAGCCCAGGGTGCTCGGCGTGGTCGGCTGGGCCCCGCTGGAAGACCCGGCCGCTGCGGCTTCGCGCATCGCCGATCTCCGCGCGGACCCGCGGATCGTCGGCGTACGCAATCTCGTCCACGACAGGGCCGACCCGGATTGGGTGGTGCGCCCGGGGTTCGATGCGGGACTTGCGCTTCTCGCCGATTGTCACCTGCCCTTCGACTACGTGACATCGAGCCCCGACGCGCTGCGACACCTCGTTCACATCGGTGAGAAGCATCCCGAGTTGACCATCGTGATCGATCACCTCGGGAAACCTCCGATCGGTCGCGACGGCGCCGCTCACGATGCCTGGGTCACGCGCTTGGCGGCTGCGGCCGCAAACCCCAGGGTCGTCGCGAAGATCTCGGGGCTGTACGCGAGCACCGGTCCGCTTGACGGATGGACGGATGCTGATCTCGAGCGAGCCGTCGACGCAGCGCTGGAGATCTTCAGGCCCGAACGTCTCATGTACGGCGGGGATTGGCCCGTGTCGTCGCTCGCGGGTGGATACTCCCGCGTCTGGACGTCATTGCGCACTGTTCTGGAACGCGCCTTGGATCAGCGCGACCTCGCACTCGTGCTCGGGGCCAATGCGCAGCGCATCTATCGGTTGAAACCTCACTCAGAGTCCTAGGGAGGAACGGATGCCGGACCACGACCATCAAGCGTTCATCACCGATCACCCGCGAGCGGTCACGTCAGAGGAGATGACACGTGTCTCGCCGCGCGAGGACAGGTGGGGCCACGTCGTCCTCGATGGGGACTTCGCCGACCCCGACGTCATTTTTGCCGAGGGCTTCTATTGGCTGATCACTTCGACGTTCCACTACTCGCCGGGTATGGCCATTCTTCGCTCCGATGACCTCCGCTCGTGGCAGTACGCGGGGCACTGCGTCGACGACATCACCGCGTTCGGGCAGGCGTACGCCGGCGAGACGATGTCGCGGGGGAGCGGCGGCATGTTCGCGGGGTCGATCCGTGAGCATGACGGCAAGTACTTCGTCTACTTCACGACTTTCGAAGAGGGCCTCTTCGTCGTCACGGCACCCCACCCGGCCGGGCCGTGGACTCGGCCAGCGCTGATCTGGGACGAGCCGTTCTGGGACGATCCATGCCCGATCTGGTCAGAGGACGGTGAGGGCTGGCTGGTGCTCAGCCGTCCCGGATATCCGACAGATGGCGGGTGGAAGACGTACGTCATGCCCCTGTCGTGGGATGGCCTCGAGGTTCAGCCGGACCGACTGCGAATCCTCGACGACACATGGTCCAGTGAGGGCAACAAGGCGTACAACTTCGACGGGCGATACTACGTGCTGCACAACGAGGTTCGTTCACCTGGCAACCGGGTGGCGGTGATCATGCGAGCGCCCACGATGGACGGGCCGTGGGAGAAGCGTGACCTGCTTGTCAGTGATGCCACCGATCGCCATAGGGAGCCCAACCAGGGATCCCTCTTGCAGAGTGTCGAGGGTGATTGGGTCTTCGTGACGCACCACGGGAGGATGGGCTACCCGGAGGGCCGTCCTGTGAGCGTCCTCCCGGTGAGCTGGGAAGACGGATGGCCGATCGCCTCCTTGCCACCGAGAGCGCCCTCTGCGGGCAGCTCGACGAGCACGATTCTCGGCGTGAATGACGCGTTCGTCTCTCGCGCGCTCGGGCCGCAGTGGGAGTGGGTATATCAGCCAGCTCCGGGCTCTTGGGAGGCGACCACGACCGGGCTCCGGTTGGCGGCGATGCCCCCGCGAACAGCCGGGGATCCGCGCAGCGTGAGGAATCTGCTGACGCAACGCATGCTCGCCGGGCCGGGCCAGGTCACGCTGCACATCGACACGGGCGACGCCGCCCCGGGCACCATCGTGAACCTCGGCAATCTGGGGTCGCCGTACTCCGCCATTCAGGTGCGACGCTCGGCCGACGGGTACGGCATCCAGATCATTTATGGCGAGGCCGAGCTCCGTGCCGAGGAAGGGCCGATCGTCTCGGGAGCGGCTTCCCTCTGGCTGCGTGTCAGCTACGATCTCCGATCCTTCGCGTCGTTCTCCTACTCGGTGGACGGCGAACGGTTCCTCCCTCTTGGGTCCAGTCACCGGACGGGAATGTTGGGCTATCGCGGTAACAGAATCTCGGTCTCGGTCTGGGTCAACGACCGGGAACAGGATCTTCCGGAGGTCTGTGGGTGGGTCACGTTGCGTCAGTTCACTTACGCGCGCTCGCAGTGGAACGACGACCATTCGACGGCGGGCGGTACCAGGAATGAGCATCCGGGCTTTCGCGATGGCGTGCCGTCTTGGACCCACGAGATCTGGCATCAGGACTGAGGCGCGTTGATACGCGGACTCGAGAAGGGAATGAAGTGAAGCTGGCAAGACTGGGTGATGCGGGAGCCGAGATCCCGGTAGCGCTCACCGAGAACGGAGCGTTCGACCTGCGGCCGGTCACCGACGACATCGACGGAAGTTTCCTCGCCTCGGGGGGCATCGATCGCGTCAGAGATGAGATCGCTTCGGGGAGCCTGCAGAAGCTCGAGAACGTGGAGGAGCTGCGAGTCGGCGCGCCGCTCGCGCGACCGGGCAAAGTCGTCTGCATCGGGCTCAACTATCGCGACCACGCGACGGAGACCGGGGCAGCGATTCCCGCCGAGCCCGTGGTCTTCCTCAAGGATCCCGGCACCGTCGTCGGTCCGTACGACGACGTGCGCATCCCGCGTGGCTCGGTGAAGACGGACTGGGAGGTCGAGCTCGCCGTGGTCATCGGGCGCCCGGCGCGTTACCTCGACGACGCAGACGATGCTCTCGCCTACGTCGCCGGGTACGCGATCTCGAACGACGTCTCCGAGCGCGAATTCCAGCTCGAGCGCGGCGGTCAATGGGACAAGGGCAAGAGCTGCGAGACCTTCAATCCCCTCGGCCCGTGGTTGGTGCCGGCGAGCGACATCCCCGATCCACAGCGGCTCGCCCTCCGCCTCGCGGTGAACGGCGACGCGCGGCAGCACGGCAACACGTCGAACATGGTGTTCACGGTCGCCGAGATCATCCGATACCTCAGTCACTTCATGGTTCTCCAGCCCGGCGACGTCATCAATACGGGTACCCCGGCGGGGGTCGCGCTCGGGATGGCCGATCAGTGCTATCTGCGCGCGGGTGATGTGATGGAGCTCGAGATCGAAGGCCTCGGAACCGCGCGCCAGAGACTGGTCGACGCGTGAGCGGCGAGTTCGAGGGACTCGTCGCGGTCGTCACGGGAGGTGCGTCGGGCATCGGGCTCGCGACCGCGCTTCGCCTTGTCCAGCGCGGGGCGACTGTCGCTGTCCTCGACACGAACTCACACGTGGAGCCACCGCTGCGCGGCTACCGCGCGGATCTGCGTGACCGCGCCTCGGTCGAGGATGCGGTGCGCCGCGTCGCCCACGACTTCGGCGGCATCGACATCCTCATCAACAATGCCGGCGTCAGCGCCGTCGGCACCGTCGAGGAGTCGGACGATGACAACTGGACGCGTGTGCTCGATGTCAACGTCACCGGCATCGCGCGCATGACCGCCGCGGCGCTGCCGTGGCTGCGGCTCTCCCACCATGCCGCGGTCGTCAACGTCAGCTCGATCGCCGCGATGAACGGACTACCGCGCCGAGCACTGTACAGCGCATCGAAAGGGGCGGTGATGTCGCTCACCTTCGCGATGGCGGCGGATCACGTCGGTGAGGGGATCCGGGTGAATTGCGTGCGACCCGGCACCGTCGACACTCCGTTCGTCGCCAACATGCTCCGCGGGTTCGACGACCCCGAAGCGGAGCGGCGTGCGCTCGACGCGCGCCAGGCGACGGGCCGGATGGTGACGCCGGAAGAGGTCGCGGACGCGATCCTCTACCTTGCGTCGCCTGCATCGGGCTCGACGACCGGCATCGCCCTCGACGTGGACGGTGGTGTCACGCACCTCCGCGTGCGACCTTCGCCCGGCGCCTGAGCTCCAGACTCGCGCGAGCACCGCCGGTAGCCCAAGAGTGCCCTGCGCAGTCTGTGTGAATCCGAGACCGGGGGGGCCATCCGCCAGGGCCGATGCCCGCGTCGTCCCGGCGGGAACCATCGAGGTCGAAGTCCGCAACGACGGACTTCGCCTACCGGCCTTGAGCGCGTCGCCCGTCGAGATCGATGAAGCAGGGAGCGCTCGTGTACCTTGACCGTCGTTAGTCATGATCGCGGTACTCTTCCAGGATGGTCGTCGGTGCGGGAGGGTCCCGAGGGGGCTCGGCGTTGCCGGTGCTGTCCGATGTCGCCGATCTTGCTGGCGTGAGCGTCTCGACGGTCTCTCGGGTGCTCACGGAAGGACGCCGGTGAGCACCGCTCTGCGCGCGCGCGTCTTGGATGCCGTCGCCGAACTCGGCTACCGGCCCAACGCAGCCGCGCAAGCGTTGGTGAGTGGCCGCCGCTCCACTGTGGCCGTGCTCGCACGCAACACCTTTCGATTCGGCTATGCAGCGACCCTCCACGGGATCGAGGAGGCAGCGCGCGCAGTGGGCATGGTGGTGAACATCGCGGTGGTCGAGACCGACAGCCCTGCGGAGATCAGTCGCACTGTCGACCTCGTGATGGGACAGCCGCTCGTCGGAGCGATCGTCATCGAGTTCGACTCGGTGGGGGTGAGCACCCTGGAGGCGTTCCCAGAGTCCTTGCCCGTAGTGGCTGCGGCGGGTGCGCGCCGCCGACGAGGCAGTCGCCCCCACGCCTTCCTCGACGACGCCGAAGGCGGGCGCCTCGCTACCGAGTACCTCCTGTCTCTGGGGCATCGCACGGTGCATCATCTGGCTATCCCGAGCACGCGCGTGCGCAGCGGTCGCACGCAGGGCTGGCGGAAGGCGCTTCAGGATGCCGGCGCACCGGTGCCTTCACCAGGTCGTCGACCTTGCGGGTGCTCACTCCGTGGACGTAGGCCTCCATCACGACCGCGAACAGGGCCTGATCGACTCGGCGGCGGCGGCGTTCCAGCAGCGACGGGAAGAACGACCCGGTGGCAGTTTCGGGATCCGCAACTCCAGATCCCCGGCTGTCGTCGAGACGGTCTTCGGGCCGGTGCCGTTGCGTTGCGTGGTCCGGTCCGGTGACCGTTCGAACGGGGCGGCGCCGATGAACGCGGCAGCTTCCGCGTCGATCAGCTCCTGGTAGAGCGTTTCGGTCGCGACCCGGATCCGGTCGCTGACGTCGGTGAGTTTCCGTTCCCCGAGCAGTTCGAGGAGGGCAGACTGGTCAAGAGCCATCGTGCGTTTGTGTGTCCTTACGTTGAGATTCCTAGACAGTTCTCACTGACCATCGCACGATGGCTCACCAACGTCTACGACGCCGGCAACCCCGTCGAAATCTCCACCACCACAGGGGACATCACCCTGCCCTGGGCGTCCGCCGAGGTCGGTGCGATAACCGCCGCGGTGTTCCGAGAGAATTGATCACAGGGCAACAAAGCCGGGCGCGACGGGCAGCATTAGGCGTAGGACACCGTCACCGCCGCGCGGAGCGACGCACGTGCGTAAGAACCGCGTAAACCTGAACCCCTGCGATTACTTCTGAACCTCCACGAACACAGCTTGGAACCCCGGCATATCAAGGGAAACGCCACTGAACGCCCCCGAGCCTCCGCGTGGGGTCCGGGTTCAAATCCCTCCGTCTCCGCCAGGTTCCCTTCACTCGCGCGTTGATTTCCGCGGCACTTTGGGCCCTGCTGGCTCGTTCTGCAACGCCGTGCCCACACTTTGCCCACACATTGATTCGTGGACGCGGCGCGACGTCGGACCCGCAGGTTCGGCGGCTCCCTGGGTTTGCGCGGGCTCAAACCGACCGACGAGCCTGGCTGGACCATCGACGAAGACCTCGCCTGGTGCCTCGAGCCCTCGCCAGCCTGCCCGACAGCAAGCTCGCCGAACTGGCCGACACGATCCGCACCCTGATCACCACACCGACCGCGGACCGGCAGGCCTTCATTCGTCACCTCGCCGCCCTCAGCGGTGACGAGCGGGGGAGTTCCGGCTGTTGTCGAGCACTTCGAGAACGTCGATGGCGCGCTTGAGCGAGCGCATGTTGCTTTGTTCGGCAGTTCCCGACACCTGCGTCCTCCTAGGCATACGCGAGGTGGTGGGCGTAGTCCGGGTTGACGACCATAACACCGTGTCGGGAGGGGCGTGATGCGCGCACAGGTCACCCTCCAGCGGCCGGCCACATCTGTTGAGCAAGTACGGCGCGGAGCCCGACGCGTGACCCGGGGACGGTGCGCCATCCATTTCACAGTGGTGACTCGTACTTGTTTCCATGCGAGTCGCGAATGGGGTGCGTGTCATAGATGATGTCGAGGTACGTGATCTGGTCACTGTCCGGGGCAAATCGGAAGAGATCCATGACCTTGAAGGTGATCAGGGATCCGTCCTTCACTGTCCAGTCGTACTGGAAATATGCAACCGCGTCGGGCGCTCCGCTCTCGCTGAGGAAGATGTCGATCGGCGTGATCACGTTCGCTTCAGATGCCTCCGCAAGGCGGTCGAAGAACGGTCGGGCCGCCATCTCGCCCAAGAACGGAGAGCGCACCTTCCCATCCGCGGCGAACAGCCGCGCAATGGTGACATAGTCACTCCGACCAAGCGCATCCATGTACGTCCGCAGAACCTGAGCGTACGACATGTCCCGAACCCCTTCCCACGTGGGTGTCTCCGGCAACCTCGCGTCGAGGAATGCTTGGTGATCCGCCTGTCGTGCGATTCCACCTCAGTCTCCGTCTCGACGTCTCCGGGAGCAACAGGCGCGCGTATGACAATCTCTTGCTCAATTGCCGGGAGGCTGACTGTCGGCACCTGCGCAGCGAGGGCCCGTTGATCCTCGACGACCTCTCGGCGGTCCGCGTCGCGACGTACCCGTTACTCTTCCGCACCTTCGCTCCACGACAGGGACCGCACTCGACGTGGACGGCGGTCTCACGCACCTCCGCGTCCGACTTCGGACGGTGGATGAGCCCTCGGCCTGAAGCGGACGGAGTACGTTTGCGGCATCGCCTTCAGGCGCGGGCGTGCCCACGTGTCCTCCTCTGCTGAGACGAGCGGAAGTGCGCGGCGGGTAACCCACGCGTGCGCTTCGAGGGGACCGGCACCTGTCCGAGGCCGGACCGGCACAAGTGTGTAGAAGCGCCCACCGTCAACAGGGACAGTGGGCGCTTCCACATCAGCGGCTGAGCTGCCTAAATAGGGTCAGAACGGCTGAACCGGGTCCTCGATGCCGAAGAGCACCTTGCCGTAGACCTCTGCTCCGAGCTCCGGGTGCACGAGCGCGTGACGGCTAGCCGTCTCGCTGTTGCGCCAGAATCGCTGGAGCGGGTTGATCTCGGCGAAGCTGAACGCCCCGTTGATGCTCAGGCAGCGGTTGATGGCCTTGCGGGACAGGGCCGCGGCCTGACCGTTGTCCATCCGTGCGCGGGCGCGCTCCTGGAGCGTCATGGGCCGGCGGTCGCGTGCCGCCGAGTCGATCGCAGCGCACGTGCGAGCGGCCAGGAAGTGCGCCTGGTCGACCTCGGACTGGGCCTTGGCGAGCTCGATCTGATGCACGACGGATTCCTTCGCATGCTTGAACACGGTGTAGGTCACCGACTTCTCCGCACCGTTGGCGAGGGTCAGGTCGATGGCGCCACGCGCCATGCCGATCTGAGCCGAGCTGAGGATGATCTCCGCCACCGGCACGAACGAAGCGTGGTAATTGTCCTCCTCGGCCCACTCGCGCGCATACTTCTCGCCGGCGAGGTCGCCGATCGCGACGATCCGGTGATCGGGAATGAAGACATCGGTCGCCACAAGCGTGTTGGAGCCGGTCGCGCGCATGCCTGCGACATACCAGGTGTCCTGAATCTCCAGGTCGGCCTTCGGGATCAGGACGAGGGAGTTGATGGGAAGTCCGTTCTCATCCTCGTCGGTCTTCACGGGGACGATGGACCAGTCGGCGTGGAGCGAGCCGGTGCCGTAGCCCCACTGCCCAGACACGCGGATGCCGCCCTCGACCCGCTCGAAGGACTTGGTCGAGTTGGCCTGCACGAAGGGGCCACCGGGCGACAGGACTGCCGACACGCACGCCCGCGGGTTCGCGCCGAACACGTCTTCCTGTGCCTGGTCGGAGAAGAGAGTTACGAACCACGTCGACGAATTGAGCAGGGCCGAGACCCAGCCCGTTGCGCCGTCGGCGCGCGCGACTTCAGCGACGGTGTCGATGAAGGTGCGGAAGTTCGCTCCATATCCTCCCCAGCGGCGCGGGATCGAGATGTGGAGGAGACCTGCATCCTTCATCGCCGTGATGACCTCATCGGCGACTCGACGGTCTGCTTCCCCCTGTGCGGCGAACTCTCGGATGAGCGGCTGCAGGGCCCGCGCCTTTGCCACAATCTCCGGGTCGGGACCGGGAGCACCGAAAAAGGCGTCCATGGTCGGGGCTTCCTGAACTGCACTGCTCACTTGATTCTCCTTACGTGGTTGCAACCGAGTGCGCTGGCTCCGCTTGACTGCAATCGTTTGCTGTTCCAGTGATACTACACCTCTTCGCGGCGCAGTCCCAGTGCCAAATCCTGAAAGAATCCGGGGGCCGGATACCCGCACGGCACGCCCGGCGGATCCTCCGGTTCGAGCCGTTCGCGAGGGCTCCATGACGCGACCATTGCTCAAAGGGAATCTTGGAGTGAAGGGACCGAGGGTGGAGGAGGCTGGGTAGATCGACGCTCTATGAACTGCGGCGCGAGCATGACGCGCGACTCCTGCGGTGTGGCTCCGCGAAGGAGACCGAAGGCGATGCGTGCACTGTGCCTGCCGAGTTCGAATCCGGGCAGACGGACCGTCGTCAGGGGCGGGTCGATCTGGTCGATCAAGGGTGCGTCGTTGTAGCCGACGACCGAGACGTCCTCGGGACAGCGCAGTCCCGCTGAACGCAGCGCGTTGAGGGCACCTACGGCCATCAGGTCGTTGTGCGCGAAGATCGCCGTGGGCCGTCGCTCTGCCGGCTGGCGCAGCAGATCCCCCATGAGGCGACGGCCCTCCTCGACGGAGCTCTCCCGGGCATATCCACCGGTTGACACGTCGACGACGTCGGCGTGCGCCCGGATGGCGGCGGCAAAGCCTTCCCTTCGACCCACGAAAGAAGAAATGCTCGGCGTGCCAGAGAGCTGCGCAATGCGTCGGTGGCCGATCCCGATGAGATGCTCCACCGCGGTTCGGGCACCGGCGACATCATCTTGGAGGACCTCGACATGCTCGCCGGGACTACCCGGCCTTGTGCTCGCAAGAAATCCGCGCACCGCGAGGACGACGGGGACCAGGCCCTCCAGCTCTCGAACGAATTCCTCGTCGTCGACTTGAGCGGCGGTCAGGACGATGCCGTCGACTCTATTTCGCAGCAGCCGGGTGACGACGCTGCGCAGGATCTGAGGATCGTCGTGGGTCTCGGCGATGAGCGGCATGTGGCGACCAGCGCGTGACTCGAATTCGATTCCCCGCAACAGCGTCACAGTGAAGGGATTGGACAGATCCGCCACGACGACCCCGAGGACGCCGGTGGTGCCTTTGCGAAGACTCTGAGCGACCGCATTGGTCCGGTAGCCGAGAACACCCGCCGCTGAGTGCACGCGCAGGCGGGTCGCCTCGCTCACCAGGTGCGACTGGTCCTCGCTCAGAGCGCGGGAGGCCGTGCCGACGTGGACACCAGCCTGCTGGGCGACATCCTTCAGCGTCGGAGGTCGTAGATCAGGCATGCGTAGCCAATCTCCTGCAAGCGATCATCCTTTGATGCTCAGGCGGCGTGCACGAAGGCCTCCCGCGTGCGCGGAGCTGCGTCAACACAACTCCGCCTCACGACGGGAGGCCTTCGTGCGCCGTCGGGTCGCTAGCGCGCTACGAGCGAACCGCAGCGATTCCGTCGATCTCGATGGTCGCGCCGTTGTAGAGAGAATGCACGCCGATGACGGTGCTGGCCGAGGGGGTCGTGGTGTTGATGATCGCGTTGCGTGTCTCGCGCCACGTGAACAGCTTCTCCTGGTCGAGCTCGGTGATGTACACGTTCACCCGGACGAGGTCGTCATAGGTCACGCCGGCCGCGTGCAACGCGCGCTCGAACTCGCCGTAGGTGAGCTCGATGGCACGCTTGAAATCGGTGGGGACCGAGCCGTCCTCTTCGAACCCGACCTGCCCCGAGATGAAGACGAGGTCGCCGGCTGTCACCCTCGTGCTGTCGGAGATTCCGGGGACGACGGGGGCGGGGACGCGGGAGATTCGGTCGTTGGTCATTTCAATTGCTTCCTTATGTGGGTGGACCGGGCCTGGAGATGTGCCGGCGACTACTCGTCGCGTCCGTACACGGCGTAGAAGGGGACGGCTGTCGCCGGGAGCGCGGACTTATCGCTGAGTACGTGCCACTCGCGGTTGTGGTACACCAGAGGCGTCGGCTCACGGGTGTCGTCGCCCGCGGAATCCTTGGCCTGGATCGCCTCGACGACGATGAGGCTCGATCCGTTGGCGTCGATGCATTGAGTGACCTTGCAGCGCAGCCAATTCGCCGCCGGATAGTACGGTTCGCCCGTCGGAAGTCGATCCCATTCCGCGTCGGGACCGAATCTATCGGCACCGCGACGCGCGCAGAGCTTGGCGAGCCCGACCTCGTCGGCTGCCAGCATGTGCACCACGACCGTCCCTGCTTTGCGAATCGTCGGCGTGCTGGACGAGAGCGACGAGGCCGAGAACACGAGCGTGGGCGGGTCGATGGAAACGGATGCGACGGAACTCACCGTCATCGCGACCGGGCCGTCACCGGCGTCGGCCGTGATGACGGCGACGCCGGCGGGGTGCGATCGGAACGCGTGCCGGAACTCATCAGCGGTGATGTGTGTTTCCGTGTCGGTAATGGTCATTGTTTCGCCTTCACTTTATGCGTCGGTTCCAGGGCCGACGGGACGAATCGGGCAGGCTTCCGGCCATGGGACCGGTAGTGATGTGAGACCGACTGCAATCGATTGCTGTCCATGGTAACCTACATCCCCCGAGTTACCAAGGCATTTCGGCGAAGTATCAGACCTCGACCGAATCACCGACCGCGAGCTTCACCACCGGGGCGACGCCGGCAACGAGGTTCAAGAAGTACATCGCGTACTCCTGACCAGCCTCGCTGAGCTCGAGCTCGTGGATCTGGTACGCGCGTGTCGGATCGATGCCGCGGAGGAAGTCGATTCCCTGCCGGACGGAGGTCCACGGACCGCTGGTCGGCATGAGGAGCGTCTCGACCGGGACGCCGGGAAGCTCGTACGAATCGCCGGGGTGGTAGACCTTGCCATCGATCAGATAGGAGACGTTCGCCATCTCCGGCATATCGGTGTGGATGGCCGCATGGACGCCGCCGAACGTCTCGATCGCGAACGGGCCGATGGTGAACCGCTGCCCGGGCGTCACCTCGGTGAATCGATCGACGTGGTCGCCGACGAGCTCGGCCACGCTGGTCGGTCCATAGACCCGCAGATGGGGATTGCCGGCGAGCCCTGCCCTCAGGGCATCCGCGTCGCAGTGGTCGAAGTGCTCGTGGGTCACCAGAACGGCTGTCGCGGCCGAGAGGAGCTCGACCGACTCCGGCGTCGCGGTGCCGGGGTCGCTCACCAGCGAAACCCCTTCCTTCTCGAACCGCACCGTGGCGTGGTTGAACTTGGTGAGGATCATCCGAAAGACCTTTCAGTCGGGTGGGGAGGAGGCATCAGCGTCCAGCGGCGTAGCCCTGCATGCCCCGCGCATTCGCCGCGGCAACCAGCATCCCGTCCGCACGTACTCCGGCAGCGCTCAGCCGCCCGAGAGTCCATGGCTTCGAGACCACGACCTCATGGCCGCGCTGGCGAAGGTCGTCGATCACCGACGACCCGATCGATTCCTCGACGACCAGCTCACGAGGCGTGAATGTGCGCGGGAAGAAGGAGGAGGGCATGTGCGTCGAGTGCCACGTCGCCGCATCGATCGCTTCTTGCAGGTTCATCTTGTGGACGAGGAGGTTCAGCAGGAACGGCACGGTCCACTGATCCTGCTGATCACCGCCCGGCGTGCCGAACGCCAGACAGGGCGCGCCATCGCGGAGCAGCATGCCCGGGCTCAGCGTTGTGCGCGGACGCTTTCCCGGAGCGATCGAGTTCGGCAGGCCGGGCTCGACCCAGAACATCTGGGCGCGAGTCGGGAGTGAGAAGCCCAGGCCGGGAACAGCCGGCGAGCTCTGGAGCCATCCGCCGCTCGGCGTCGCGGCGACGACGTTTCCCCAACGATCCACGACATCCAGATGGCAGGTGTCTCCTCGAACGAGGCCCATGCTCCCGAGAGTGGGCTCGCCCGTCCCGACGCCCTGACTCGCGCGGTTGCTGAAGATCGAGGGGGAGAGCCGAGGCTCCCTACCGCCGGGGCGCCCTGGCCGAAGCTCAGCCGACGCGTCTTGGCCCACCAGCGACGCCCGCTCGCGGGCGTACTCGTCGGACAGCAGCGCAGTCAGCGGGACGTCGACGAAGTCCGGATCGCCGTAGAACGCCTCTCGGTCGGCGAAGGCCAGCTTGGCGGTCTCGGCTACGGTATGCACCATCTGAGCGGATCCGGGCGCACCGACATCCTGGTGGACCAGCGCCGCCAGCTGCTGCAGGAGCACCGGACCCTGCCCCCACGGGCCGGTCTTGGCGACCGTGACGCCGCCGAACTCGATCGTCACCGGCTCTTCCCAGCGAGGCGACCACCGCGCGAGATCCTCGGCCGAGAGCAAGCCGGCGTGGTCTTGCCCCGTGACATCGCGGAGCGGCTCGCGCACGAAGGCATCGATCGACTCCGCGACGAACCCTCGGTAGAAGACGTCCCGGGCTCGGGCGATCACAGACTCCCGTGAGCCGCCCCCGGCCTGGGCCTCGCGGACGATCCGCTCCAATGTGTCCGCCAGGGCTTTGTTCCGGAACCGCGATCCTGCGAGAGGGGCCGCTCCCGCTGTGAGATAGATCGCGGCGGAGCTATGCCAGTGCTCGGTGAAGAGCTCGGTCACCGAATGGATGGCGGTCGCGGCGTCGGGAATCAGAGGGTAGCCGTCGCGCGCGTAACCGATGGCAAACCGGGTGATCGTCTCTAGGGGAAGAGTCCCATGCCTCTCGAGCATGCTCATCCACGCGCCGAAGGACCCCGGCACCACCGCCGCAAGGTGTCCGGTGCCCGGGATGACGTCCAGGCCGAGTTGCGTGAAAGCGCTGCTGGTCGCGGCCATGGGCGCGGGCCCTTGCCCGCAGAGGACCCAGGGCGCGCTCGACGCGACATCGAAACCGAGGATCGGAGTGTCCCCGCCCAGCCCGTTCAGATGAGGTTCCACGACATGCAACACCAGGCCCGCCGCAGCGGCGGCATCGAATGCGTTGCCGCCCTCCTCGAGAATCGCCATTCCCGCAGCGGAGGCCAGCCAATGCGTCGAGGCGACCATGCCGAAGGTTCCGACGAGTTCCGGACGAGTGGTGAACTGCATACGGTGATCCGTTTCGATTGCGGGGGAAGCGCCTCGCCGCGCAAGCCGGTGCGCCGCACGCGGGCATCGGAATGAGCCGGGATAGCGCCCAGCATGATCGTATACTAAGACCCACTGCGTATACGACAACTTGCTCGAGGTGTGTACCTCGCGACGTTGCCCGAGGCCCGCGCGATCCGCGCGGTGAGGCCGATCACCGAGCCAGTGAGGACCCCCATGAGCAAGCGAACCAGGGCCGAGAACGAGCCACATCGAACCGTCCGCTTCTTCCTCGCCTGCGCGGGCATCGGCTTGCTCGCCGGAATCCTGTCGGGGATGTTCGGCGTCGGCGGAGGAACGGTGATCGTGCCGATGCTGGTCCTCCTCCTGGGGTTCGACCAGCGGCGGGCGGCGGGCACCTCTCTGGGGGCGATCGTGCTCACTGCGCCCGTCGGGGTCGTCGCCTACGCACTCAACGGCTCTGTGGATTGGCTGGCGGGCCTCATCCTCGCCGCGGGCGCTGTTGTCGGCGCCCAGATCGGCACGTGGCTGCTGCCGAGAGTGTCGCAGACCGCGCTGCGCTGGGCGTTCGTCGCCTTCCTGCTCGGCGTGATCGTCAGCCTGTTCCTGGTGATTCCCTCCCGCGAGTCAGTCCTTGAACTGTCCTGGCTCTCCATCACGGGACTCGTGATCTTGGGGGTGGTCACCGGCACTGTCGCGGGCCTGATCGGTGTCGGCGGCGGGATCGTCGTCGTGCCGACGCTGATGCTCGCGTTCGGCATGAGCGATCTGACAGCTCGGGGCACGTCCCTGCTCATGATGATCCCGACTGCCCTGTCGGGCACTGCAGGAAATCTGCGCAGACAGAACGTGGATCTCTCTGCTGCCGCGACGGTGGGCATCGCATCGTGCGCGACAACCGCCTTGGGTGTGTGGGTCGCGACGCTCCTGCCTCCGCAGGTTGCCAATGCATTCTTCGCCGTCTTCCTCGGCTTCATCGCGATCCAGATGGCACTGCGAGCCGTCCGCGGCGTGAGGGCCTGACCGCTTCCTGCTCGGATCCGGTGGTTGCCCCGAGCGCCGCCAGCCTCCAGGCCACCAGTCGGGAAAGCGCTCTCTGCCGCCCCGCCGAACGGCGGCTCGCGCTCGGTTCGGCTGTCTCGACCCAGGACCGAAATAGGTCCGAATCGAGATCGTAACCAACGACCTCTTGTCACCGCCCCACCCGGCGCACTACATTGGCCGAAATCCAAGGTCGTATACGAACAGCAAAACCCGTGCACCTCGATGCGACCGTGCGGATCCTCCGACCACGACCCGAATGTCGGCGCGGATCGCAATCTGTCACAGCTACCAAGGAGCAACCATGAAGAGTTCTGCTCGTGCAATCGCCCCCGTGATCCTGGCCGTCGCATCAGCGCTGATGCTGGCCGGATGCGTTTCCAGCGCCGCAAAGACCGCAGCTCCCGCCGAGGGTGAGGGCTCAGAGAGCGTCATCATCGGTGCCGCAATGGCGGAAACAGGTTTCATGTCGGTCGTCGACATGCCTGCGCTCAACGCGCTGCGTATCGCCGTGGACGACCTCAATGAGGCGGGCGGCATCGACGGCGCAGAGGTCGAACTGCGGGTCATCGACACCGGCTCGGACCTGGAGAAGTACGCGCCCGCCACACAGCAGCTCATCGACGCCGGCGCCAAGGCGATCATCCTCACCTGCGACTTCGACATCTCGAGCCCGGGGGCCCTCGTCGCCGAGCAGGCCAATGTCCTGAACCTCTCGCCGTGCGTCGGCGACACCATCTACGGTCCGGCCGGCGGCCTCAACATCGGCTTCTCCCTCGGTAACGCGACGGTCGGCGAGGGGGCCATCATGGCGGAGTTCTCGTACGACAAGGGGTGGCGTGATGCGGTGTTCCTCACCGACACGAGCCTCAAGTACTCGCAGAGTCAGTGTCAATTCGCCCGGGAGCGATTCCTCGAGCTCGGGGGCTCGTCCATCGCCGACTTCGACTACGTGCAGGGTGACAGCGTTCCCGAGATCGTCTCCAAGATCGCGGGTGGTGCGGCCCCCGACGTCATCTTCAACTGCGGTTACAACCCGGGCGGGGCTCAGGTGGCCAAGGACCTGCGCGATGGCGGCGTGACCGCCCCGATCATCTCCGGCTTCGGGATGGACGGAACCTTCTGGCTCGACGCCATTCCCGGTCTCAGCGACTACTACGTCGTCACGTATGGCTCGACCACCGGTGACGACCCCGAGGCCGCGGTGAACGAACTCGCCGTCCGGTACGAGGAGGCCTACGGCGACGGGCCGACCACGAGCAGCTTCGTGACCGGACCCTCGACGCTCGACGCGATCGTGCACGCTCACGAGATCGCGCGGAGCTGGGACGGCGCCGAGCTCGCAGAGGCCTTCGCGAGCTTCGACGATGTGGACCTGCTGGTCGGTCCGACCTCTTTCACGCCCGAGCTGCACGTGAGCGTCGAGCGTCCGCAGGCCGTCCTGGTCGTGTCCGAGGGCACCCTCCAGTTCGTGGAGCGCCGCGCCCCGCAGAAGGTCCACCTCGATGGCTGACGAGCACACGTCAGGCGGCCGCGCTCACGCCGGCCGCCTGACGGCGCGCAGGATCTCGCGGTCATACCGCGGCATCCAGGCGCTGAAGGATGTGGACCTCGACGTGCCTCACGGACGAGTCACCGGGCTCATCGGTGCCAACGGCGCGGGGAAGTCGACGCTCGTGAACATCCTCAGCGGCTACGACCGGCCCGGCAGCGGTGCGGTGACCGTGGACGGCGAAGAGCTTCCGAATGAGCGGCCGGCGCGACGAACGCGCCGCGGTGTCGGACGCACCTTCCAGCACGGTCATCTGTTCTCACGCCTGACGGTTCTCGAGAATGTCGAGGTGACGGCCCGTGCGTGCGGGCTCTCCCGCTCGAAAGCACGTGCACTGTCGCTGGAACTCCTCTCCGAGCTTCAACTCGAGGAGTGGTCGCTTCACGAAGCCGATCATCTCCCGCACGGAGTCGAGCGCCGGCTGGGGGTCGCGCGGGCGCTGGCGACCGAGCCCAGGTGGGTGCTGCTCGACGAGCCGGCGGCAGGCCTGAACGAGGGCGAGGCGGTTCATCTGCGCGACACCATGCGCCGGCTCGCCGAGCGCGGACTCGGGGTGCTGCTCATCGATCACAACATGCCCCTCGTTTTCGGCAGCTGCGACCACATCTTCGTCTTGGGGGCGGGGCGCAACGTGCTGGACGGGACGCCTGACGAGATCCGACACGACCCGCTGCTCGCGACGTCATACCTCGGGAACGCGGCGAAGGAGATTGCCGAAGGAGTCGAGAATGTCCCCCGATAACAGACAACGCGTCCTCACTGTCGAAGCACTCCGCGTGGCATATGGGGGCATCCCCGCGGTGTCGGACATCACCTTCCATGTCGATGCGGGCGAGCTCGTGGGCATCATCGGGCCTAACGGCGCGGGCAAGTCGTCAGCGCTCCTGGGCCTGGTGAACGCCGTGCGCTCCGAGTCGGCGCAGGCGAGTCTTCGGGGCACGGATCTGCGCCGACTCGCGCCGGAGAAGGTGGCGCGGTCAGGATTCGCGCTGGTGATGGAAGGGCACCAGGTCTTCGGCAGGCTGTCCGTCCGCGACAATCTGCGGCTGGGTGCTACCGCCCGGCGCGCGCGTGCCGGGCTGACAGCCGATCTCGACTGGATACACGAGCTCTTTCCGATCCTCGCCGAGTTCGCCGACCGCCCCGCCGGCCTGCTCTCGGGCGGGCAGCAGCAACAGCTCGCGATCGGGCGTGCCCTTCTCGCGTCCCCCACGCTCCTGGCGCTCGACGAACCCTCACTCGGGCTCTCGCCGACCGCCGTGGACACCGTCTTCGAGGCCATACAGCGCATCCGCGAGCGCGGCACGGCGGTGCTGCTCGTCGAGCAGCGTGCCCAGCAGACCGTCAAGTCCGCTGACCGCACGTACGTGCTGACTGAGGGCCGCTTGACGATGACACTCTCTCCGACCGACGCGGATGATTCCGCGCTCCTCATGAAGGCATATCTCGGATCGTGACTCAGCTCATCCAATCTCTCATCGACGCGACTTCAGCCGGGGCGGTCTACGCACTCGCCGCGCTGGGCATCAGTCTGGTGTTCGGCGTCCTGGGGCTGGCGAACTTCGCCTACGGCGAGATCATCACCGGAGCCGCGTATGCGCTCCTCCTGCTGTGGCCCGTATCGATACCGCTGGCAATCATTGCCTCCCTCGTCGTGGCGGTCGCGCTTTCGCTGCTGATGGACCTCGCCGTCTTCCGTTGGATGAGATCGCAGTCACCCGCGACTCTCCTCATCGCGAGCTTCGGCGTCAGCATCCTCCTGCAGCGCGCGTACGAGGGCATCTTCGGCGCAAGCGTGCGGAGCGGGTCCGTGGCGCCGGCGCTGACCACGTCGGTCAGCATCGGGGGCCTGCGGCTCAACCTGCTCGCGGTCGTGGCGATCGTGCTCGCCGGTTGTCTCCTGATCGCCGTGCACCTGTTCCTCTCCCGCTCGCGCGTGGGACTCCAGGTGCAGGCGGCTGCCGCGGACTTCCGCGCAGCGCGGATACTCGGCATCCGTTCAGGAGTCGTGATCGCGTTGACACTGGCCATCGGGGGCGTGCTCGCGGCTGCGGTCGCCTTCGTGCTCACGGCGCAGTCCGGAGCTGTCGACCCGACCTTCGGCGTGCAGGCGACTGTGTTCGGCCTGATCGGCGGGGTGATCGGCGGCCTGAACCGCATCGGCGGCGCGGTGGTCGGCGGATTCGCTGTCGGATTCGTGCTCTCACTCCTCACGTCCTGGCTGCCGTCCGGCGCGAACGACTTCCGGGTCGCGTTCGCCTATCTCCTCGTCATCCTCGTCCTCATCATCGTCCCGAACGGCATCTTCGCCGTGCGCACAGCCAAGGAGCGCACATGACCTCCGCCCGCGATTCCCGTCATACCCTTCGCCGAGGATGGCCGGCCCCAGAAACGGTGGTGTCGCTGTGGACGCTCGCCGTGCCGCTCGTGGTGGTCTGGCTCTTCGCCGCTGGAGCGAGCTCTGCCTCCGCCGCAGCGGCGATCGACCTCGGCTACGCTCTGGCTAGCCTGATCATCGTGGTCGCAATGTGGACATTCATCGGCAACAGCGGCGTCCTGTCGTTCGGGCACATCGCCTTCGTCGCCGTCGGAGCATGGACGATGTCCTTGCTCACGATCTCGCCCGCGGTGAAGTCGTCCATCATGCCTTCCCTGTTCCCCTTCGTGGCGAACGCGTCCGCTGAGCCGATCGTCGCACTGCTGGTCGCTGCGGCGGTCGGCGGCCTGACCGCTCTGCTCAGCGGCCTGGCGCTCATGCGGCTGCATGGCCTCGAGGCGGGCATCGCCACGTTCGCATTGCTGATGCTCGTGGTGCAGGTGCTGACGTACTGGAGCGCCGTGGGGCCGAAGTCGGGGCAGTCGATGACCGGGATCCCCCGGAGCTTCGACCTGCCCTCGATGCTCGTCGTCGCGCTCATCGTCATCGCCATCGCCTGGGCGTACGGTCAGACGCGGAGCGCTCGACTTCTCCGGGCGTCTCGGGAGAATGTACAAGCGGCGCCCGCTTCCGGGATCAGCGTGATCCGGCACCGGGTCATCGCGTTCGCCGTGTCAGGAGCGCTCGCCGGAGTCGGAGGGGCGATGTGGGCGCAGACGAACCGTGTCGTCCAGGCGTCGCAGTTCTCGCTGGACTTCACCTTCACCACCATCGCGATGCTCGTCGTCGGCGGAATGCTCTCGCTGTGGGGCGCCGTCGTCGGAACGCTCCTCATCTCGACGCTGAACCACGTGCTGGGGCTGCTCGAGCGCGGGATGCAGATCGGTGATGTCATCGTCTCGCTGCCGTCGGGCAGCCGGCTGGTGCTGATCGCGGGGCTCATGGTGCTGATCCTGATCTTCCGTCCTTCCGGAATCACGGGTGGACGCGAGGCGCAATGGCCGCTTCGTGCACGCAACCCCTTCGGGGCGAGCCCCGTCGCGACAGGTCCGCTGACCGCCGCCCGCGCCTGAACCAGCTCGTCGCTGAGCAACGCCCCGACGATGATCCGACTTCATATAGAGGTGCTCCTCAGCAGGAGCAGAAAGGACGAGGAAGAGACATGACCCTCTTCACCCACAAGCCCATCGAGACCGTCGCGGAAGCGCAACGTCGCGCCCAGCGATTGCTGCCCAAGGACGTGTACACCGCGTTGCAGGCGGGCAGCGACAGCGGTGCGACGATGCGGGCCAACCTCACCGCGTTCGAGGAAGTCGGGCTGATTCCGCGCGTGGGCGTGGAACTCCCGTCCGAGCTCGAGCTCAAGACGACGTTCATGGGGCAGCCGATCGACCTGCCGGTCGTGATCGCTCCCGCCGCCGCCCAGGCGATGCATCCGGACGGTGAGGTCGGCGTTGCACGGGCGGCCCGTCGTGCGGGCACCGCGATCGGGCTCAGCAACTTCGCCTCGATGCCGGTGGAAGATGTCACCGCCGCCAACCCGAATACGTTCGCGCACGTCTATCTCTCAGGCGACCGCGACACGATCGCCGGTCGGGTCGAGCGATTCCGGCGCGCGGGCGTCAAGGGGCTGATCTTCACGATGGACCTCTCGGGGGGCCGGGTCGCCCAGCAGCCGCGCGACTGGGGCTCGCCCGTCTATCCGGACGGCCTCAACCTGCTGTCGGCACTGAAGTACGCTCCCATGGCGATCGCCAACCCGACCTGGATCCTCCGGTACATCCGGCGCGGTGTGGTGCCAGGGCTGAACGCGCCCAATATGACCACGAAGGACGGCCGCGTGCCGACGCTCGTCGGCGGTCTCTACGAGTGGGTCGCCACTCACAATCCCACCTGGGATGACATGGCGTGGCTGAGCGATCTGTGGGGAGGCCCGTTCATGATCAAGGGCCTCGTGACTCCGGATGACGCGCGGCGAGCGATTGACGCGGGTGCCACGGCCATCGGCGTCTCCAATCACGGTGGCAACAATCTGGACACGACTCCCTCGCCGCTCCGGTTCCTGCCGGCCGTCGTGGACGCGGTCGGAGACCAGACGGAGATCGTGTTCGACAGCGGCATCCGGCGCGGCACGGACGTGGTCAAGGCCCTGGCGCTGGGTGCGCAGTCCGTCATGATCGGGCGGCCGTGGTTCTATGGCCTGTCGGCCGACGGGGAACGTGGTGTGTTCGAAGTGCTGCATACCTTCAAGACGACGATCGAACGCGCGCTCGTCGGGCTGGGGAAGTCATCCATTCACGACCTGGATGCTTCGGACGTCGTCATTCCGTCCGGGTTCCTGATCGAGCAGGGGGTTCGTCGCGAGCGCGTAAAGTGAACAGCGCTGGCGGAAAGGGATCGACGTGACGAACTCCGGGGTTCGAGGGCCGACCTTAGTGGACGCCATTCGCGACATGGTGGTCTCCGGTGAGCTGGCGCCCGGCTCGCGAGTGACTGAACCGCTGCTCGCAAAACGCTTCGGCGTCTCGCGCGTGCCGGTGCGAGAAGCGCTGAGGGTACTGGCGGCAGAAGGCTTCATCGACCTGCGACCGTATGGTTCCCCGACTGTCCAGCTTCTGACCGAGGACGTCATTCGCGAGGTCAGCGACGCCCGTAACCTCTTGGAGCCGAACATGGCGCGGGCGGCTGCGCTGCACCGTCGGGACGAGGACCTGGCCGCGATGCGATCGATCCTGGCTGAGGGGGATGAAGCGATCGCTGAAGGCCAGCTTCACAGTCTGCATCGATTGAACTCGCGATTCCACAATGCTGTCGCGTCGGCATGCGGCAATGCCGTTCTCGGGGCGTTTGTCCATGTCCTGTCCAACCGCTCCGAGTGGATAAATGTCGCGACGATCGCTCAGACCTCCGACCGTCTCTGGAGTGACCATCGCGAGATCTACTCCGCCATCTCGCGGCGCGACGCGCCGCTCGCTGAGGCATTGATGGCGGCGCATGTGCGTCGAGCCACTTCGATCGATCTGCGAACGGACCCGGCCGTTCCCGCTGAATCCCGGACGTAGCGACTAACCGCTGATCAGTACTCGAAGGGTCGGCCTCCGGACCAACCGAACCATCGATCGATCTCTACATGAACTGTCACGAGGGGGTTCTCCCGGGCGGGGTAGTCCTTGCCGAGAAAGTGCCTCGAGAGTCGATCGATGTCGGCCAGTCCCTCGTCGGGCTTGATCGACACCACGTGCCCCTGGATAGACAGGTGCGTCCCGAAGTCATCCGGAGCGAGCACTGTCAGCGAGACGTACCCGTTGTTCTGAAGGTGCTTCAGGCGCGCGCGGTCGGCGTTCATGCAGAGCATGAGCAGGCCGTCGTCCTCGATCAGATACCACGTCGCCACCGAGACAGGACGTCCCTTGGCCGTGACCGTGGCCATGACGGCGGGATTCGGCTTCCGCAGGAACGCGAGTGCTGCATCGGGCAGTGCGGTCTGAGTCAATGGCCCATCCTTCCAATCTCGGGCAATATGGCGGAACCGGGCGACGGACTTCCGTCGGGAACCATCTAGGCGAACACCTCGGGGTGGCGAGAGAGTTCCAACCGACTGCGGCGAATGTGGCGCGAGAGAACCTGCTCCGCCTCGTCGGCATCGCCCAGCCGGATCGCGTTCACGATGAGGTGATGATCGAAATGGACGCTGCGGTCGTTCTCGATGTAGAACAATCGCGTGGCCGCGCGGCGATAGTGCTGGGTTCGATTCCAGAGGTTGAGCACGGTGGCGCCGAGGACACTGGTTTTCACTGCCTGGAGGCAGGAGAGGTGAAACTCGCGGTCGAGTCGGAGGAACCGCTCCACGTCGGTGGAGTTCTCCATGGAGTCCGCGAGCAGGTCGAGGCCATCGGCCTCGTCGGCGGATATCCGTGGCACGTTCAGGCGCAGCAGCAGAGGCTCCAGGCGCTCACGCATCTGGTACATCTCGTCACACTCCGCCATGCTGATCTTCGACACCCAGGCGCCGGTGTTCGCCACCAGGTTGACAAGACCTTCCGCCTCGAGGATGCGCAGCGCATCCCGCACCGGGAGCCGGCTCGCCCCGTGAAGATCCGCGAGTTCGTCCTGGCGAATCCGCTCGCCGGGTGCGTACGTTCCGGCGAGGATCTCGTCTCGGAGGCTCGCGGCGATCGCGGCGCCGGTAGCTCCGTGGGTTGCGGTGTTCATCGGTCGAGCTCGTCTCATCGCTCCGGGTGGGCTGGGTGCCACAGCAGCCGGGGAGCGTCCTTCTCATACGCCTTCCCCTGGGGGAAGCTTACGAGTTCGAACTGCAGACCCCATGGGCTGCGGAAGTAGATCCAGCGCTGGCCTTCGGCCGACTGCTTGCTCGCTGTGGGCTCGCCCATGACCTCTACGTCGTTGTCGCGAAGGTACTGAACCGCCTCATCGAGGTCGTCGACGTAGAAGGCGATGTGGTATCCGCCGATGTCGCTGTTGCGCGGCTGCGTGCGCTGCCGATCGGCGGACTGGTAGAGGAAGACCTCGAAGTTCGCTCCGTTGCCCAGCCGGTAGAAGCGGATCTCGCTGATCACCGTGCGCGGGTGGACTCCTAGGTGGGAGTGCATCCAGTCGTCGTCGTCCGAGCGCTTGGCGCCGAGGCGATAGACCTCCTCGCAGCCGAGGATGTCGACCAGAAACGCATGCGCATCATCCAGGTTCGGGACTGTGAACCCGATGTGGTCGGTGCCGCGAATCCCCGGGATGCCTCGTTGCGCGCTCATTCGACCTCCGTGTCGGTGCCCTGTATCCGTCTGATTGTATCCGATAGATCCCAGTATCGATAGAATCCCGGCCAAAAGCGATACCTCGGGCTTGAATTGTATAAAATCATGGTCTACGGTGTGTTGAGACCGGAGATTGCCGGCCGTTTTAGGGAGTTGAGGCGAGGATGCCGAAGAAGAAGCGCCTTCAGACAGGGGTGGACTGGTTCGAGCTGTCCACCACGAAGGCGGACTGGGATGCCGCCGACCCGGCACTGCTGGGCACGATGCTCGCGCAGATGCATCTCATCCGCGCATTCGAAGAGACCGTGCTGGAGCTGGCAGGCGAGGGACTGGTCCACGGGCCGGCGCACTCGAGCATCGGTCAAGAGGGCGGCGCGGTCGGCTCGATCGTCGGGCTCCGGTCCACAGACGGCGTGAATGGGTCTCATCGCGGGCATCATCAGTTCCTGGCGAAGGCGCTGACGCACGTCTCGGGCGGAACCATCGACCCGAACGCTCCCGTCGACTCGGCGACCCAGGAGGTGCTTCAGCGCACCCTCGCAGAGATCCTCGGCCTCGCTCAGGGATACTGCCGCGGCCGAGGCGGGTCGATGCACCTGCAGTGGTTCGAGGCCGGTGCGCTCGGCACCAACGCCATCGTCGGCGGCGGTGCGCCCCTGGCAGCGGGCAATGCATGGGCGCAGAAGCACAGCGGCACCACCGACCTCACGATCAATTATCTGGGCGACGGCGCAGCGCAGATCGGCTCCGTGCTGGAGTCGATGAACCTCGCGGCCGCGTGGAAACTGCCCGTCTCGTACTTCATCGAGAACAACCTCTACGCGGTGTCGACCCGCGCCGACGAGATCACCGCGGACCCTCGGTTCTCCGTGCGCGGCCAGGGTTTCGGCATCCCGTCCTGGCGAGTCGACGGCATGGACCCGCTCGCCGTCTACCTCGCCACGCAGGAAGCCGCGGACCGGATGCGCTCGGGTGAGGGCCCGACCGTCATCGAGGCCGAGGTCTACCGGTTCTTCCACCAGAACGGGCCGTACCCGGGCAGCGCCTTCGGGTACCGCAGTAAGGACGAAGAGGCGGCGTGGCGGGCACGTGATCCGCTCGAGCTGGTCGCCACCCGCATGGGGGAGCGCGGGCTGATCGATGGCGCGGGCATCGTCGAGCTGCGCGCACGCGTACAGCGGGCGATGACCGACGCAGTCGCGCAGCTGCTCGAAGCCGATCCGGACAACCCGGGCAAGCGCCGCATCAAGCCCGACCTGTGGCCGGAGACCAGTTTCGTGAACGTCGGCGTTCGCGGCGATGGCAGCGAACTGGAGGGGCTCCCGCTTCTGAGCGAGGGCGGTGAGACCCGTGCGCTGAAGTTCGTCGACGCGGTCGCCCAGGTGATGGACCGGCGGATGGAGCTCGACGAGCGGATCGTCGTGATGGGCGAGGATGTGCACCGGCTCAACGGCGGGACGAACGGAGCGACGAAAGGCCTGTTCAAGCGCTACGGGGCAGATCGCATCCTGGGCACTCCCATCAGCGAGAACGCGTTCACGGGACTCGCCGGCGGGCTCGCCCTCGACGGCCGCTTCCGCCCCGTAGTGGAGTTCATGTACCCCGACTTCATGTGGGTGGCCGCCGATCAGGTCTTCAACCAGATCGGCAAGGCCCGGCACATGTTCGGCGGTGACAACCCGGTGCCGCTGGTGCTGCGCACCAAGGTGGCGATGGGATCGGGGTACGGCTCCCAGCACCTGATGGATCCGGCCGGGATCTTCGCGACGAACCCCGGATGGCGCATTGTCGCAGCCTCCAATGCCACCGACTACGTCGGCCTCATGAATGCCGCGCTGGCGCTCGAAGACCCGGTGCTGGTCATCGAGCACGTCGATCTGTACGGCCAAGCCGACCAGGTGCCCGCCGGCGACCTCGATTTCATCATCCCGCCAGGCAGTGCGGCGGTGGTGCGGACCGGCGAAGACCTCACCGTCATCAGCTATCTGTCGATGGTCGGGCATGCGCTCGAGGCGATCGAGCAGACCGGGATCGATGCCGATCTGATCGACCTGCGCTGGCTGGACCGCGCCTCGATCGACTGGGACACGATCGGCGAGAGCATCAAGAAGACCAATGCCGTCCTCATCGTCGAGCAGGGCGCGCAGGGCACATCGTACGGCGCCTGGCTGGCCGACGAGATCCAGCGCCGCTACTTCGACTGGCTCGACCAGCCGGTGGCCCGTGTTACGGGGCAGGAGGCGTCCCCGAGCATCTCCCGGGTGCTCGAGCGCGCAGCGATCGCCCGCACAGAAGAAGTGGTGGCCGGCCTGGAGGCCGTCCGCGCCGGATTCGGGGGCTGATCATGGCCGAAGTCATTCGCATGCCGGAGGTTCTCGCGGGGGCGACCGAAGCCGCCATCCAGACCTGGCTCGTCGCGGAGGGCGCCTCGGTGGCCCTCAATCAGGGTCTCGCCGAGATCGAGACAGACAAGGCGATCGTCGAACTCACGGCCGAGGCCGCGGGCACGATCGGCCGGCTCCTGGTCGCAGAAGGCGCCAACGTCTCGGTCGGTGAACCGATCCTGGTGCTCCTCGCCGACGGCGAGGGGCAGGATGCGATCGGACCGGCACTCGCCGCCGCCGGGGTGCAAGCGGGTGACAGCGCCCCGGCGGCACCTTCTCCGGCGCCGGCCGAAGCGACCGCGCCGGTCGAGGCCACCGCACCGGCCGAAGCGACCGCACCGGCCGAAGCGACCGCAGCGGAGCCGGCGACCGTCGTCGCGGACGAGCCCGGCCCGGTCGAAGTCGAGGCGGAGGAGAGCCGCTCGCGACGCCTGTTCGCGAGCCCGCTCGTCCGCAGGCTTGCAGCCGACGCCGGCGTCGCGTTGAGCGACATCCGTGGCTCCGGCCCGCAGGGACGCATCGTCCGGCGCGATCTCGAGCGTCATCTCGCACAGGGCGAGGCCGCTGAGCCGGCGCGTCCGCAGACTGCGGCGACGCCTGCGCCCGCTCCTGCGTCTGCGCCGAGCGAGACGGCGCCCGCACCGGCGGCGTCGACACCGGCGGCATCGACATCGACGAACTTCGAGGATGTTCCGCTCGATCGCATGCGGAAGGCGATCGCCCGCCGGCTCACCGAGAGCAAGTCCACCGTTCCCCACTTCTATCTGGTCGCCGACTGCCGCGTGGACGCGCTGCTCGAGCTTCGGCGAACGGTTAACGAGAACGCGGCGCGGAAGATCTCGGTCAACGACTTCGTGCTGAAGGCGGTCGCCGGTGCGCTGGTAGATGTACCGGCTGCCAACGCGATCTGGAACGGCGACAGCATCCGCCGATTCTCCTCGGTGGACATCTCTGTGGCCGTGGCTACCGAGGGCGGCCTGACGACGCCGGTGCTGCGCGAGGTCGAACGACTCTCACTCGGTGAGATCAGTCAGACGGTGGCGGAGATGGCGGGCCGGGCACGCGAAGGCAGGCTCAAGCAGCACGAGCTGGAAGGCGGAAGCTTCTCGGTCTCGAATCTCGGCATGTACGGCACGAGTCAGTTCTCAGCGATCCTCAACCCGCCGCAGTCGGGCATCCTCGCCGTCGGCGCCGCCCGACCGATGCCCGTCGTCGGCGCGGACGGGGAACTCACGGTGGGGCAGGTGATGACCGTCACGCTCTCCGCGGATCACCGGGTGCTGGACGGCGCTGTCGCCGCCGAGTGGCTGGCGGCGTTCCAGCGTCGCATCGAGAACCCCCTGACCATCCTCATTTGAACCACTGAAGCGCATACCCGAAGAGGACACCATGGCAACCATTCGCAGTATCGACCCGTCTACGGGCGCTGAACTCGCCGTCTTCGACGAGGACTCCGAGGAGTTCGTCGAGGCACGGCTCGCCGCCGCCGCGGCCGCCGTTCCCCAGCTCGCCGCATTGGGGTGGGACGGCCGCGCACGTCTGATGCGCGCCGCCGCCGATCTCATCGAGTCCGAGATCGAAGAGCTGGCAGGTGTGATCACCGCCGAGATGGGCAAGCCGATCGAGCAGTCTCGCGCGGAGGTCGCCAAGTCGGCCTACACGATGCGCTTCTACGCCGAGAACGCCGAGGAGTTCCTCAGCGGGCGCGAGCTCGATGACCCGGCGAAGGTCTCTGCATCGGCGGCGCGCACGCGATTCGAGCCGCTCGGCGTCGTTCTCGCCGTCATGCCGTGGAACTACCCGATCTGGCAGGTGGTCCGCTTCGCGGCACCCGCGCTGATGGCTGGCAACGCCGGTGTGCTCAAGCACGCTTCCAACGTTCCGCAGTCGGCGGTGTACATCGGCGAACTGTTCGCACGAGCCGGATTCCCGCAGGGCGCCTTCTCGACGCTGCTGATCGGGTCGCGCCGCGTCGAGGCAGTCATCCGTGATCCACGCGTCGCCGCCGTGACGCTGACCGGTTCCGAGGGCGCCGGCCGCGCGATCGGCGCGACCGCGGGCGACGTGCTGAAGAAGGCCGTCCTCGAGCTCGGCGGCTCGGATCCGTTCATCGTGATGCCGTCGGCCAAGCTCGACGATGCCGTCGCCACCGCCGTCAAGGCCCGCACGAGCAACAACGGCCAGGCGTGCATCAACGCCAAGCGGTTCATCGTGCACGAAGACGTCTACGACGAGTTCGCCGGCCTGTTCGCCGAGCGGATGGCTGCGCTTGTCATGGGGAACCCGGCCGATCCGGCCACCCAGATCGGTCCCCTGGCGACTGAGTCCGGTCGTGAAGACATCGAGGTCCTCGTCGAGGATGCC
Organism: Microbacterium sp. E-13; assembly: GCF_049912955.1. Classification (GTDB taxonomy): domain Bacteria; phylum Actinomycetota; class Actinomycetes; order Actinomycetales; family Microbacteriaceae; genus Microbacterium. The sequence goes on along the minus strand of NZ_CP183973.1, from coordinate 3,518,526 downwards.
CGCGACAAGGGCGCATCGATCCTGACGGGCGGACGACGTGGCGATCGGGAGGCGGGCTGGTTCTACGAGCCCACGGTGATCGCCGACATCACGCCGGAGATGCGCCTCTATCAGGAGGAGGCCTTCGGCCCGGTCGCGTCGCTCTACAAGGTTTCGTCGCTCGACGATGCGCTGAAGGTCGCGAACAACAGTCCGTTCGGGCTGGGATCCGCGTTCTGGAGCAACGACGAATCCGAGATCGCGCGCGCAGAGCGTGAGCTCGAGGCGGGCGCGGTGTTCGTCAACGGCATGACGATCTCATACGCGGAATTGCCGTTCGGCGGCATCAAGCGCTCCGGCTACGGTCGCGAACTGTCGGTCGAAGGCATCCGCGAGTTCTGCAATCTGAAGACCGTCTGGGTCGCCTGACCACACTCGAGGACGGATGCCGCCGCGGATCGCGTGCGGCATCCGTCCTTTGTTCTCAGAGCGACAGGCCGTGACCGAAGCGGAACAGCGGGTCGGCGGTGTCGAAGGGAACGTCGGGGCGGGAGGCCTCGATGGCCGCCATGGACCTGGGCACATCGAAGGGGAGCTTGCCCGTCGCGTGCGCAGTCCCCGTGAGGACATCGAGCAGCGGCCCGGCTTTGGCTCCCCAGTTCGCGGTGACGGCTGCGGCTGCCTCCACGATGGGCTGGAGGATCGCCGGACGGTCGAGGAAGACATCGACGACGGTGGGCACCACGGCCGCGACCTCCTGGACGTGCGCGACGACCTCCTGTGAGAACTCGAGCGACCCCGCATGGAAGAAGTTCTCGAACATGGAAGCACGCTCTTCGTACGGTGCCTGCAGGCGCAGGATCGCCGCATCCGCTTCTTCGGGCGTGTCCACGACCACGCCGACACACGCGACCGCCTCGGGGGTGATGCCCTCGACGTAAAGCTTCAGCTCGCGTCGCAGCGGGAGGATCGGCACGGCGCCGTCGGCCCAGCTCGTGCGCACAAGGCGGTTGGACAGTACGGCGATCGAGGCGCGCTGCGCGGCTTCACCTGCCGCACGGAACTCGGCAGCGCCGACGATGGCGTCGGCCGCGTCGACGTCGACGTAGGGATTCTCGAAGAGCCCCAGTTCGAACTTCTCGCGCAGCAGACGGCGCGCCGAGATGTCCAGGCGGTCCTCGGTCACCTGGCCCTCGCGCACGAGTTCGACGAGCATCGACGGGTCCTGCTCGCCGCCGAACTGGTCGGCGCCGGCGTCGAGGATCTTCACCATGCGCTCGGCGGGCGTCAGGTGCTCGACCCCCCACGCGCGTGCGGCGAAGCTGACGCCCATGACCGACTGGTCGGTGACGAGTCCCCAGTCGGTGCAGACGATCCCGTCGAATCCGAACCGCTCGCGCAGAAGCCCGGTGAGCACGCTCTTGTTGAAGCCGAAGCCCACCTCTTCGTACTCGGTTCCGATCGGCATGCCGTAGTACGGCATGATCTGGCGTCCGCCGGCGGCGAAGATCGCCTCGAAGGGCTTCAGGTGCAGCTCGAACTGCCCGCCCGGGTACACCTGCTCCCGGCCGTACTCGAAGTGCGGGTCTTCGCCGTCCTTCTGCGGGCCGCCGCCCGGGAAGTGCTTCGTCATCGTCGAGACCGAGCCCGGACCGAACGACTCGCCCTGGAACCCGCGCACATAGGCGGCGCCGAGCTCGGCGGCGAGGTCCGGGTCTTCGCCGAACGTCTGCAGCTGGCGAGCCCAGCGCGATTCCGTCGCGAGATCGACCTGCGGGTGCAGCGCCACGCGGATCCCGACGGCGGTGTACTCCTGGCGCGCGATGTCGGCGAAGCGCTGCACGAGCTCCGGGTCGCGCGTCGCCGCGAGGCCGAGCGGCTCGGGCCACTCCGAGAACGGACCGGCGAGGATAGCGGCGCCCGGGTTATCGCTGAACGAGTGGCGCGGATCGGTCGAGATCGAGACCGGGATGCCGAGACGAGTGGATGCCGCGACCTCCTGCAGTCTGTTGTGCCAGGCGGCGATGTCGCTCGCTCGGGGCGGGACGCCCAGGAGGTTGAAGTGACTCATGTGGCGGGCCGAGACGTACTCGTGGTTCGACGCGATGCCGAAATCGGGGTCGCCGTCCGACAGTTCGCCGTTCTCTCCCATCGCGATCATCGTCTGGAAGAAGAGGCCGGCCTTCTCCTCCAGCGTCATCTCGCCCAGGAGCAGCTCGACGCGCTCGGCGACCGGCAGGCTCGCATCGAGCCACGGGCGTCGCTGGGGCGCAGCCGGGGCCGGGGCATCCGTTGTCACGATGTCCGTCATCACTTCACTCCCTTGATGCGGTAAACCAGCACAGCACCGGCGAGCGCCACCAGCGCGCCGAACAGGTACCAGGTGGTGTAGCCGCCCAGGGGGGTGGCGGCGCCGATCGCGATGATGCCTGGAGCGATCGCGGGCGCGATCGACTGCGGCAGGGCGTTGGCGATGTTGAGAACGCCGAGATCTTTGGCGGTGTCGTCAGGATTCGGCAGGACCTGCGTCGCGAGGGCGAGGTCGACCGAGATGAACGACCCGGTGCCGAGGCCGATGATCGCCTGTGCCACGATGAGCGTCGTGACATCGGGGGCGAGAGCGAGCAGAACCAGGCCGACGACCATGATGACGCCGGCGATCGCGACGAAGGGCCGGCGTCTGCCGATCTTGTCGGAGAGGATTCCGCCGATCGGCGCCGAGACCATCATCGCCCCCATCGAGGCGAGGTTGGCGATCAGGATGGTCGAGATGGCGGACTGCTCGTCCAGCCCGAACTTCGCCGTGAGGTAGAAGGGTAGGAATGTCGCGACGCCGGCGTAGCCGAACATCACGAAGAACTTGGTCAGCCACGTCCAGCCGAAGTCGGGGTGTCTGACGGGGTTGAACACGAACGAGCCGAAGAACTGACGTGCGGTGAACCGCTGGGTCGGCTTGTGCTCGAGGCGCCGGTCCTTCAGCACGAGCACGAAGAGCACGGCGAGCACGGTGGCGATCGCGGCCGGCACGATGAAGCGGGAGAAGTCGTCGGAGAGCAGCGTCACAAGGAAGCTGCCCGCAAGGATGCCGAGGGGCAGCGTGATTCCGATGACGCCGGACACCTTGCCGCGGCTCTGCTGCGGCACCTGGTCTGGCAGCGTCGCGTTCGCCGCCGCAAGCACGGCGTTCATGGATGCCTGCACGATGCACCACGAGACGAGGACGACCCAGAGCGACTCGGTGATGCCGATGAGCGCGAAACCACCGAGGCCGACGAGCGTGCCGCCGAGGATCCAGGGGCGACGCATTCCCCATCGCGACGTGGTCCGGTCCGAGAGCCGTCCGGCCAGCGGATTGGCGAAGAGCGCGAACAAGGCACCGACGCCGAGCACGAGTCCGAGGTTCGCGGTCGCCTCGGCGGGTGTGGCCGAGATGCGCTGGATCTTGAACGCCATCGACACCATGACCGGGGTGAGCAGTGCCAGGTAGACACCGAAGTTCACGGCGGCGAGGCCCGGGGTGTAGCCGTGCGGGGTTCGATCGGGCGTCGTGCCCGGAGCTTTGAAGCCTGTCGTTCCGGCGGCCGCGGCTGTCGCGGCGGGAGACATCTCTGTCATGGGAGTCCTTTCTCGGGCGACGCGCGTCGACGGCGAGCGGCGTCGAAGACGATCGTATCCAAAAACAGACCATTTGGTAACTGAAAGTCAACCGAGTGGTAGCGGGCTGCAGGTAGGCTGGCGATGTCCGACGAGTGGAGAGGCGGCCACGCCGATGGCGACGACCGAACGGGGACCGACGCGCGCGGCGCGCACGCAGCGCACCCGCGAGGCGATCGTCGACGCCGCGCGCGAGGCATTCGTCACGCGCGGATATCGCGCCACCTCGCTTCGCGACGTCGCCGCTGCCGCGGGCATCAGCCATACCGGACTCCTCCGACACTTCGCGACGAAGGATGCGCTCCTCGGCGCTGTCGTGGATCAGTTCGAGCGCGGGAATGCCACGGCTCTCCGCGGGGTGCCGGGCCTGGACGAATCGGGCACCCTCGGCTATGCCGGGATCGCCCGGCGAAACCAGGAACAACCCGGATACCTCGAGCTCTTTGCCGCCCTGACGGGCGAGGCATCCAACCCCCGTCATCCCGCGCACCCGCTCATGCGCGACCGCTATGCGCGCGTGCGGCGCGAGGCGAGAGAAGACCTCGACGCCGCGATCGCACACGGCACCGTGGCGGCCGGCCGGGATGCCGCCGGCGAGGCAATACGGATCATCGCGGCGTGGGACGGTCTGCAATTGCTTGCGCAGTACCTCCCCGAGCGTGTCGACATCCCCACCGCGCTCGTGGAGTACCTGAAGACGCTCGCCCTCCCCGTGGGCTGGCGCGTGGGCGGTCGGGAGTCTGCGCCGCCCAGGCAGCCGGCCCGTGTCCCGACGTCGCCGGCGTTCGGTGCGGACGACGTCTCGCCCCAGGGTTATCGCGTGGGCCGTGAGCGGCGGGCCCTCATCATCGAGGCCGCCACGGCCCTCTTCGCCCGCGAAGGCTACGGCGACACGAGCCTTCGCGAGATCGCCGAGCGTGTCGGCGTCTCGAAGTCGACGCTGCTGCACCACTTCGCATCCAAAGAGGAGCTGCTCAGCGACGTGCTGCATCACCGTGATCAACAGATCGAATCCCGCGACGACGGCGTGCGGGCGGACAGTGCGGCGGAGGTCGTTCGCGGGATCGCACGTCGGGCCGCCGTGAACTCGGAGGCGGCACCCGGTCTCATCGAGGTCTATGCCGTGCTGTCGTGCGAAGCGGTGCCGCGCGATCACGCGGCGCACAGCTATTTCGCGCAACGCTTCCGCGACGGACTCGACCATTTCGCAGCCCTGTTCCGCGCGGCGCACGAGGACGGGGATCTGCCCGCTCAGCGGGATCCTGAGTTTGAGGCGCTGTGGCTGACCGCTCTGTGGGACGGACTCCAGTACCAGTGGCTCTATGACCCGTCCGCCGTCGACGTGGCTGCGCAGCTGTCGGCCCACCTCGACGACGTGCTTCCCGGCTCGTTGGCGAACCGGCGAGGCGGATGACTGTCTCCTCGAGCGCATGCTCATGCCGAAGGACGCTCGCCGCGCGTCAGGGATCCACGGCCACGGGACCTCGGTAACATGTTCGGGGCCGGACAACGCGGCCGAATCGGCCTACGATGGCGACCAGGAGACAACCAACACGTGGAAGAACTGCGGCGTGCGACCATCACCGATGTGGCGGAGCTCGCTGGCGTTCACGCGGGGACCGCATCGCGCGCGCTGAATGCCCGCACGCGGGGGATGGTCAGCGCAGAGACGGTGGATCGGGTCGTCCGCGCAGCCAAACAGCTCGGGTACGTGCCCAACGCGCTAGCCCGAGGCCTCCGCACCAAGAGTTCCATGACCATCGGCGTGGTGATCCCGGACATCACCAACCCGTTCTTCCCACCGGTGGTACGCGGCATTGAAGCGCACTTGCAGCCGAATGGATATTCCGCGCTCATCGCAAACACGGATGGGTTCGATGCTGGTGAACGCGGCGCACTCAGTTCCCTTCTGGACCGTCGCGTCGACGGGTTGATCGTCGCCTCCGGTCAGCGCGAAGAGTCTTCCCTCGCTGAGCTCCACCAAGCCGGGGTGAAGGTCGTGCTCCTCAATCGCGACGCGGGCCCGGTCCCCTATCCGCTCGTCACCGGCAACGACGCCAGTGGCATAACAGCGGCCGTCGAGAGCCTGTACGAGCTCGGTCACCGCCACCTCCTGCACATCGCGGGCCCGATGAACATCTCGACCAGCTCTGCCCGATCCGCGGCATTCGAGGCCGCCTGCCGGTCGTTCGATGGGTTGATCGGCACCGTGGTGACCGCGGACGCGCTGTCGATCGAAGCTGGTCGCAGTGCAATGCTCTCCGTGCTCGGCGACCGGAGCCACGGCATCACGGGCGTGATCGCTAGTACCGACCTGATCGCGGTGGGTGTGCTTCGCGCGATGAAGCAGGTGGGTGTCGACTGTCCCCGTGACATGTCTGTCGTCGGTTTCAACGATGTCCAGTTCGCCGAGGACTTCTGTCCTCCGCTCAGCACCGTCCGGGTGCCCACCACCGCGATGGGTGTCCGAGCCGCGCAGCTGCTTCTTGATGCATTGTCCGGCGCCGACCAGACTGCGGAGACGATCATGCTCCCGGTCACCCTGATGATGCGCGGTTCGACTGCTCCTGCCCCGCGCTGATACCGGCCTCCCAGCTACACCGGGTCACGGGTGTCGCCGGCCCGAGGCAGCGCAAGAGTCCTCACGTTAACCCGACGTGTCGGTTGCGCTGGAGGCGGTAGCGCAGGGCGGCGAGCTCGGCCCACAGGGGCGCGGGGACGCGGCCCTCGAAGGTGCGGTAGAACTCCTCGGTGAGGTCGGCTTCCTGCAGCCACAGCTGCGGGTCGACCGCGAACAGCTCGTCGAGGTCGGCCTGCGACACCTGGATGCCGTCGAGGTCGAGGTCGGCCGGCTTGGGAAGGCGGCCGATGGGGCTCTCGACGGCGCCCACCTCGCCCTCGATGCGGCGGATGATCCAGTCGATGACGCGCGAGTTGTCGCCGAAACCGGGCCACAGGAACCGGCCGTCGGCGCCCTTGCGGAACCAGTTCACCTGGAACACCCGCGGAGCGCGGTCGAATCGGAGCTGCTGGCCGACCTTCAGCCAGTGGCCGAAGTAGTCGGCCATGTTGTAGCCGCAGAACGGCAGCATCGCGAACGGGTCGCGGCGCAGCTCACCGACGGTGCCCTCGGCGGCCGCGGTGCGCTCCGACGAGACGTTCGAGCCCATGAACACGCCGTGGGTCCAGTCCGTGGCCTCCACGACCAGCGGCACGTTGGTGGCACGGCGGCCGCCGAACAGGATCGCGTCCAGGGGCACGCCCTGCGGGGCGTCCCAGTCCTCCGCGATCTGCGGGCACTGGGCCGCGGCGACCGTGAATCGCGAGTTCGGGTGAGCGGCGGGACGACCGGATGCCGGCGTCCAGGGGTTGCCCTCCCAGTCGGTGAGCTGCGCCGGCGGGGTGTCGGTGAGGCCCTCCCACCACACGTCGCCGTCCGGACGGAGGGCGACGTTCGTGAAGATGGTGTTGCCCCACAGCGTCTCCACCGCGGTGACGTTGGTGGACTCGCCGGTGCCGGGCGCGACGCCGAAGAAGCCGGCCTCGGGGTTGATCGCCCACAGGCGTCCGTCCTCACCGGGACGCAGCCAGGCGATGTCGTCGCCGAGCGTCTCGACACGCCAGCCCGGGATCGTCGGCCGCAGCATCGCGAGGTTCGTCTTTCCGCAGGCCGACGGGAACGCGGCGGCGAGGTGGTAGGCGCGGCCGGCCGGGTCGATGACGCGGATGAGGAGCATGTGCTCGGCGAGCCACCCCTCGTCACGGCCGATCACCGAGGCGATCCGCAGCGCGAAGCACTTCTTCGCGAGGATCGCGTTGCCGCCGTACCCGGAACCGAACGACCACACCTCGAGCGTGTCGGGGAAATGGACGATGTACTTCTCGTCGTTGCACGGCCACGCGACATCCTGCTGACCCGGCTGCAGCGGAGCGCCGACCGAGTGCACCGTCTTCACCCAGGGCGCACCCCCGGCGATCTCACGGAGCACCTCGGTGCCCACACGCGTCATGATGCCGATCGAGGTCACCGCGTACGCGCTGTCGGTGACCTGCACGCCGATGTGCGACAGAGGTCCGCCGACCGGGCCCATCGAGAACGGCACGACGTACATCGTGCGCCCCTTCATCGAGCCCTGGAACAGCGGCCGGATGGTGGCGCGGATCTCGGCGGGGGCGACCCAGTTGTTCGTCGGGCCCGCGTCCTCCTCGTTCTCGGAGGCGATGAACGTGCGCGCCTCCGTACGGGCGACGTCGCTCGGGTGCGAACGGGCCAGGTACGAGCCGGGACGCCACTCGGGGTTGAGCTTGATGAGCTTGCCCTCTTCGACCTGCTCGCGCAGCAGCGCCTCGTTCTCGGCACGCGAGCCGTCGACCCAGTGGATACGCTCGGGCTGCGTGAGCGCGGCGATCTCGCCGACCCAGGCGACCAGCTCCCGCAGTTCCCGCACCGATGCGTCCCGCGTCTGAAGCGTGAGGTTCGCCATCTCGCTTCCCCTCTCTAGGGATTCCCACTCATTCGGCACCCAGTAGCCAGAATGCAAACGATTGGCCTACATCGCTATTGGCTGCGGTCTCAGAATTTGTTCAATTTCGCTTCCAGGGCCCCCGGGCGGAGCCCCACTCCCGACGGAGAAGTAGTGTCGACCTCTGTAGCCAGGGTAGGCGCTCCGGTGTGGGAATGCAATCGTTTGTTATCCGTTGGACCAGCCACGGGAAGCTGCTCCGCTGACGCGGACGTCACCTCCGGACGTCGCCGACGAGGCCCCAAGGCAGATGTCCGCGAGCCCCTCCGTGGGCGGTTCGATTCCACCAGCTTGTGCGCGGCAGTCGAAGGCATCTAGACTCAATGCAATCGTTTGTTATTCAAAGGAGCACGACATGACCGCTAAGCCGACCGTCGGATGGATCGGTGTCGGGCGCATGGGCTACGAGCTGGCGAAACGTCTGCTGGACGCAGGTTACGACGTCGCCGTCTACAACCGCACCCGCGCCAAGGCTGAGACTCTGACTGAGTTCGGTGCATCGGTGGTCGACAAGCCGATCGACCTGGCCGATCGCGACATCGTCTTCAGCATGGTGTCGGCCTCCAACGACCTGGAGCACGTGATGCTGGGAGAGGATGGCCTGCTTACGGGCGAGAACCGGGCGCCGAAGATCATCGGGGATGCGTCGACGGTTTCGGTCCAAGCGAGCGCGAACGTGCGTGCGGTCGCGGAGTCGCGCGGCGTCGGCTTCCTGGCGACGCCGGTCTCCGGCAACCCGAAGGTCATCGAGGCAGGGAAGCTGACCGTTGCCGTCTCCGGCCAGCGCCCGGTGTTCGACGAGGCTCAGCCGGTGCTGGAGACGTGGGGTCAGAGCGTGACCTATGTCGGCGAGGGCGAGGTTGCCCGCACGGTCAAGATCGCGCACAACGTATTCCTCGGTGTCGTCACCCAGTCACTCGCCGAGATCACGGTTCTGGCCGAGAAGGCGGGCGTTTCACGTGAGGCATTCCTGACCTTCCTCAATGACTCTGTGATGGGGTCAGCGTTCACGCAGTACAAGACGCCCGCATTCGTGAACCTCGACTTCACGCCGACCTTCACCAACGTGCTGCTGCAGAAGGACTTCGACCTCGGCCTGGCGGCAGCGCAGGAGCTGGGTGTCGTCATGCCCGTCGCCTCTCTGACGCGCAACATCGTCGCGCAGGAGGTGGGCAACGGGAACGTCGAGCAGGACTTCGCCTCGCTGCTTCTCACCGTGGCACGCGGATCGGGGCTGAAGCTGGTGCCCGAAAGTGCTCCGGTGACCGACGGTCTCGAGGCCCGCTGATGTGCGCGCCTTCACAGACAGACGCCTCCCGCTTCGAGCGCCCGGTGTCCCGGCCGGCGGGTGTGCGGCCGCTGGGAGCGCCGGGTCAGAACGGCGTCGACTACGAGTACCGCGTCGACTTCGATCGTCTTCGCAACTACCGCCTGTCGCGCGCGAAAGCAGCGCTCGAGAACAGCGAGTGCGGAGCGTTCCTGCTCTTCGACTTCTACAACATCCGCTACACCACCCAGACCTGGATCGGGGGTGCACTCGGAGACAAGATGATCCGGTACGCGCTGCTGATGCGCGACCATGAGCCGATTCTCTGGGACTTCGGATCCGCGGTGCGTCATCACAAGCTGTACTCGGACTGGGTGCCTGAGGAGAACTATCGCGCTGGATTCCTCGGATTCCGCGGAGCGGTCGCGCCGGAGGGCGCCGGCCTGATGAAGGACGCCGTCTCCGAGATCCGCTCGCTGCTGAAGTCTGCGGGACTCGACGATGCGCCACTCGGCGTCGACATCGTCGAGCCGCCTTTCATGTTCGAGCTGCAGCGTCAGGGGCTGAACGTGGTCGATGCCCAGCAGGCGATGCTGGACGCCCGGGTGATCAAGAACCAGGACGAGATCCTCCTGCTCAATCAGGCCGCGGCGATGGTCGACGGCGTCTACCAGGACATCGCCGACGCACTCAAGCCCGGAGTCCGCGAGAACGAGATCGTAGCCCTGGCCAACAAGCGACTGTACGAGTACGGGTCTGACCAGGTCGAAGCGGTCAACGCGATCTCGGGGGAGCGGTGCAATCCGCATCCGCACAACTTCACGGACCGCATCATCCGTCCCGGCGACCAGGCATTCTTCGACATCATCCATTCGTTCAACGGCTACCGCACGTGCTACTACCGCACCTTCGGGGTCGGGTGGGCGACGCAGAGCCAGCGCGATGCTTACAAGCAGGCGAGGGAATGGATGGATGCCGCGCTCGACGCGATCAAGCCCGGCGTGGGAAGCGACCAGGTCGCTCGTGTGCTGCCGGCCGCCGAAGAGTTCGGGTTCGAGAACGAGCTCGCCGCTTTCGGGCTGCAGTTCGCCCACGGTCTGGGCCTGGGCCTGCACGAGCGGCCCATCATCTCCCGGCTCAACTCGATGAAGGACCCGGTCGAACTGAAGGCGGGAATGGTGTTCGCGATGGAGACCTACTGCCCCGCCTCCGACGGGGTCTCGGCCGCGCGCATCGAAGAGGAGGTCGTCGTGACCGACTACGGCATCGAGGTGCTCACGAAGTTCCCGGCTCAGGAACTCTTCGTCGCGAACCAGTACTGAACAGGAGGATGAGGCATGCCTCACTACGACGTCGCCATCCTCGGCGCGGGCCCCGGCGGGTACGTCGCGGCCGTCCGTGCTTCTCAGCTCGGCCTCAAGGTCGCGATCATCGAAGAGAAGTACTGGGGAGGTGTCTGTCTCAACGTCGGCTGCATCCCCTCGAAGGCGCTGCTGAAGAACGCCGACCTCGCGCACCAGTTCCACCACAAGGCCGATCTGTTCGGCATCTCGGGTGACGTGCACTTCGAATTCGGCGTCGCGTGGGACCGCAGCCGCAAGGTGGCCGACACGCACGTCAAGGGCATCCACTACCTGATGAAGAAGAACAAGGTCGACGAGTACGAAGGCCGTGGCTCGTTCGTCGACGCGAACACGATCGACGTCGCGAAGTCCGACGGCGGGGTCGAGCGCGTCACGTTCGACAACGCCATCATCTCCACCGGGTCGAAGGTGCGGCTGCTCCCCGGCGTGCAGCTGGGCGGCAACGTCGTGACGTACGAGGAGCAGATCCTCGCCCGCGACCTCCCCCAGTCGATCGTCATCGTCGGTGCCGGCGCGATCGGCATGGAGTTCGCCTTCGTGATGGTGAACTACGGCGTGAAGGTCACCATCATCGAGTTCCTCGACCGCGCGCTGCCCAACGAGGACGCCGACGTGTCGAAGGAGATCGCGCGCCAGTACAAGAGCTACGGCGTCGACATCCTCACCTCGACCAAGGTCGAGACCGTCACCGACCAGGGCGACAAGGTCACCGTCACCTACACCGCCAAGGACGGCACCCAGGGCTCCATCGACGCCGACAAGGTCATGATGTCGATCGGCTTCGCCGCCAACGTCGAGGGCTTCGGGCTCGAGAAGACCGGCGTGAAGCTCACCGACCGCGGCGCCATCGACATCGACGACCACATGCGCACCAACGTGCCGCACATCTACGCCATCGGCGACGTCACCGCCAAGCTGCAGCTGGCGCACGTGGCCGAGGCGCAGGGCGTCGTGGCCGCCGAGACCATCGGCAAGGCCGAGACCATGACGCTCGGCGACTACCGCATGATGCCGCGGGCGACGTTCTGCTCGCCGCAGGTCGCCTCGTTCGGCCTCACCGAGCAGCAGGCGCGCGACGCCGGCTACGACGTCAAGGTCGCGAAGTTCCCGTTCTCGGCGAACGGCAAGGCCAACGGCCTCGGCGAGCCCATCGGGTTCGTCAAGCTCATCGCCGACGGCGAGCACCTCGAGCTGCTCGGCGGGCACCTCATCGGCCCCGACGTCTCGGAGCTTCTGCCCGAGCTCACGCTCGCGCAGAAGTGGGACCTCACCGCCCTCGAGGCCGCGCGCAACGTGCACACCCACCCCACGCTGTCGGAAGCCGTGCAGGAAGCCTTCCACGGCCTCGCCGGCCACATGATCAACCTCTGAGGGCAGACATGCACTGGAAAGACGGGTTCTCGGACGTGGGGTTCGATGGCGAGGTACGCACCACGACGGTCGAGCGCTCTGTGGTGGTGTGGTGAAGGATGCCAAGTGCCAAAGGGAGAAAGGAAGCTACCCATGGCAAACGCAGTAGTCCGACCCGAGATAGCGGCGATCGTCGAGCAGCTCGATGAGCTGCGCCCGAAACTCATCGCGAGCGGCGGTGAGGGTGATGAGAACCGACGCATCCCCCAGGACGTGTTCGACGCAGTGGCTGCGACGGGGGCCTTCACCATCTCCGTGCCGGAGAAGTTCGGCGGCCTTGCCGCCAACACACGCGAGGCACACGCAGTCTCGCGCGCAATCGGGCGCGGGGACGGCAGCCTCGCATGGGTCAACGGCATTCTCGATTCAGGCGCCTGGGTTACCGGCCTGATGGATGAGCGGGCGCAGGAGGACGTCTGGGGGGCCAACGGCAGTATCGACTCCCTCATCTCGATCGTTCTCGCGACGACCTCCGACGCCGTCCAGGTCGAAGGAGGGTACCGGGTCACGGGCAAGTGGGCTTACGGCACCGGAAGCATGCATGCCACGTGGTCTCTGCTGGGCATCCCGATCAAGAACGGCGCCGGAGAAGTCGTCGACGCAGGTCTCGCTCTGATCCCTACCTCGGAGCTGAGCTACGACGACAACTGGTACGTGGCAGGAATGAGATCAACCGCCAGCGTCACGCAGATCGCCGAGGACGTCTTCGTGCCCCACCACCGTGTATTCCCGCTGACCGCGGCCGTCGAGGGCGGGTACCTCGGCGACAACCCCGAGGCCTCGTACCGCACGGTCTTCATCCCCTCCCTGTTCATGAAGCTGGTGGGACCGCATCTCGGCATGGGCCGCGCCGCAATCGACTTCGTCTCGTCCATGTCGGAGCGCAAGGCGATCGCGTACACGGGTTATGAGAAGCAGGCGGACTCCGCAATATTCCAGTCCGTCATTGCGAAGGCGAACGTGGAGCTGAATGCTGCCGAACTCGTCGCCCAGCAGATCGCCGACGAGATCTACGAGGCCGCCGTAGACGGCTACTACGCCCCCTACGCCAAGCGCATCGAGATGCGGGCGAAGGCGGGATGGATCGTCGACACCATCGCCGGCATGATCAGGGACCTGATCAGCGCCCATGGCTCCGGCGGGTTCGCCGACATGTCACCGCTGCAGCGTATCTGGCGAGACCAGGCCACCGCCGCAAGCCACGGCCACATTCTGGCCGCAAGCGGCTACGAGGCGTACGGCAAGATCTTGCTCGGCCGGGAACACGACGCCCGGTTCGTGCTGCCCATCGTGTAGGTGTCCTCCTTGAGGATCGAGAACGGGAGCCGATGATGTCGTTCATGCCCGAGAAGTCGGGGATCACAGCGGACCAGTTTCGGTTCGCATTCCGATCCCATCCCGCGGGAGTCGCCGTCATCACGGCGGATGCCGGCGATGGACCGGTTGCGATGACAGTGAGTTCGGTGGCGTCCATCGCCATCGATCCGCCGACGCTCATGTTCTCGGCGTCAGCGATATCGTCCAGCACGCCGACCATCCTCAGGGCCGAAACCGTCGTCGTCCATCTGCTCGCCTCCGACCAGGTCGCGCTCGCCAAGCTGGGAGCCCGCCCCGGTGCGCAGCGTTTCGGTCACGACGTCGATTGGGGGCGCCTCCCGACCGGGGAGCCCTACTATCCGGCCGCAACCTGGTTGCGAGGACGCGTTGTGCAGCGAGTCGACGTCCATGGGTCGACTTTGATCATCGTGGAAGCGATTGAAGCGAAGCCTCAAGACGAGGCCGACCACGTCGACCCGTCGCCGTTGGTGTACCACAACCGGCGGTGGCACGTCCTTAGCAGCAACTCGGCGCTCCCCGAAGCCAGTGCTCCGTTCTACATCGTGTACGGACGCGACGAATGAGCAAGTGCGTCGAGCACGATGACCCACCACCCCGGTGCGCTGGTATGGCCGAGTGTGTCACGCCAGAGACCCAAACCCCGATGCGCTCGCATCCGACTTAGGAGAGAAGTTCATGGCCAACGAACGAATCAGCCGTATCCCCGCCCCCGCTGTCCCGGGAATCGCTGACAGCACGCGTGTGACGGCCGGTGACCTTGTATTCATCTCGGGTCAGGTGGGTTTCGAGTCTGACGGCTCCGTGCCGACGGACTTCGCGCGCGCCGTTGAGTTGACTTTCGGCGAGGTAGAGCGCGCCCTCCGCGCCGCGGGGGCGACCTGGGAGGATCTGGTTCGCGTGAACGTCTATGTCACTGATCTCGACCAGGAGAAGCTCGCCATCTACCGTGAGACGCGCGATGCGATCGTCAAGGTTGCGGAGCCGGCGGCGAGCTCTCTGATCGGCGTCCAGTCGCTCTACAACGGCGCGACGATCGAGATCGACGCGGTCGCGGCGGTGTAGCCGGAGTCGCACGAGACCGACAACGCGGAGCGCCCGCCCCTGCCGAGCAGCGGGCGGGCGCTCCATGCGACGTCGAGGGATCAGCCGATCCGCCACCCGCGGTCGACGTTGAGGCTATGTGCGGACACGCCCTTGTTGAAGAGCAGGAACTTCGTCGCGTCGACGATGTCTTCCATCGTCGCCAGCTCACGGCCGGGCGTGCGCGTTCGGTACGCGTCGAGCACGGAGTCCGGCTTCGAAGCCCAGAAAGGACTGTCGCCAATGATCCCGGGGTGAAGGGAGTTCACCCGGATCGGGGCCAGCTCGAGCGCCAGGGTGTTCATCAGACCGTCCACGCCGCCGTTGATGGTCGAAACCGTGGTCGATCCCGGATAGGGAGCATCCTTCGCGCGCCCTCCGAACAGGACGATTCCCGTGGCGACGGATGGTTCGAGTCGATCCAGGAGGGCATGGATCGTCTCGGCGTAGCCGAGGAGCTTGAGGGTGACGAGCCGCCGTGCGCGCGCGATGTCGAACTCTCGGATCGTGTTGGCGTCCCGTTCGATCGCACTGAGAACGACACCGTCGAGACGCCCGACATCCTTCAGCTGGTTCGCGATGCCTTCCGGCTCGGCCACATCCAGAGCAAGCCCCTGTGCGCCCGGGCCGAGGGCGTTCGCCGTCTGCTCGGCCGACTCGATGGACCGACTCGTGACGATGATTTTGTCGCCTTCGGCGGTCAGATCCTTCGCCAGCTCGAGGCCGATGCCGCTCGAGCCGCCGACGATCAGGATTGTTCTCTCAGCCATGTGCTCTCCAATCGACATGCCTGAATCGAGGAAGGCGGGGCGGCCTTCCTCGATCCGGGCCGGGCTGGTCTGGTGTGGTCAGGTCAGAAGCGTGCCGGCATCCGCGGGCGCTCGGGATGCTTCGCCTTCGAGGCGATTGACCTCGATCACGTAGTTGCCGCTCTCGGTCACCCACGACTTGCGACGCTGCACGATGTCGATGTCGTGCCCCGGAATGATCCGGCTCGTCTCGCCCTTCAGCTCGTCCTTGAGCGTCTTGTACAGGTGGATGAGGTTGAAGTTGTTGCCCTGACCGTAGCCGGGGGTCCACATCTGCTCCACGTTGGAGTACCAGTACACGGTGTCACCGGCGACGACGAATGGCCCGTTCTGAGTCTCGACCTTGAACCACTGGGATCCGAATGTGTGCGAGTCGCGAGCCAGACGCGCGGTCACACCCGGGAGGAGCTCGGCGTCGCCGTTGACGAAGCGGATACGACCGTCGGCGATGCCCTTGGCCGCGCGTGCGAGGTCGGTGGGGTCGAACGACGAGAAGATCCAGGCGCGGTCCGCGTCGGTGGGCATCTGGTTGGCGTAATCCACTGCCTGAGACCATCCGACGTACTCGTCGAATTGGACATACAGCTGTGCGTTGGGGAACGCCTCGAAGTTGCCCATGTGGTCGAAGTGCATGTGTGACACGAGAATGACGTCGATGTCCTCGGGGGTGAGATCGACCTTCGCGAGGACCTCTGACGGGCTCTCCCAGCTCTGGAACGGATAGCGGTCGAGCCAGTAGTCGTTCCTGAACCCGCAGTCCACCAGCGCGACGTGCTGTTTGCCCCCGACCTCGCCGCCGATCAGCAGGGTGTACAGCATCGGGATGCGGATGGTTCCCTGGTTGCTGAAGGGGCCGGACCCACCGAAGAAGTCGTGAGGCATCGTTCCTTGACAGAACTCGAGGGAGTAGATCGCGTAATCGGTCTTGCGTTCGCTCATGATCGGGCCGGCCTTTTCTCGGGTTGTCGGGCTATACAATCGTTTGCATAAGCGCCACTGCTCATGCGTGCAGTAATGCTATACGTGCTCGGGGTGGTTGGCAACGACTGATTTCGCCGCCTCACCTCGCTTGCCGCGGCCCCATCGGAGGGGATGCATCCAGTCGTCGTGTAGGCTGCACGTCCACTCTCCCTTAACGGTTCTCGCCGAAGATTGGTGCCGCATGTCTGGTGGTCGACTCATCCGAATCCCCGCCCCCGTGGTCCCCGGAATCTCGGACAGCGTCCTGGACACCGCATCCGGCCTTCTCTACGTCTCCGGCGTCTACGTGCCGGTCCCCGACGACGACGAGGAGTCGATGAGGCTGACGTTCGGCGCGCTCGCTGAGGCGCTCCAGCGCGCCGGCGCGACGCTGTCCGACCTTGTGCGCGTCAACGTCTACATCAGGCATCTGGACGAGGAGAAGCTGCAGACGTACCGCCGCGTCCGCGATTCCATCATCGGCGCCGACGAGCTGCCAGCAAGCACCGTCGTCGGGGTGCATTCGCTCTACAATGGCGCTGTCATCGAGATCGACGCCATCGCGGCCGTCTGACTTCCCTGTATGCGTCTCTCCGCGAGGTGCTCGGGACGCCAGGTTGGCCGGGGCTCTCGCAGCGACCCGACCGAGCGATCAGTGAGAGCAGGTCGCGCTCCCGGCGGGCAAGCTACTCCTCTGGCGTCCGCCGGCCGCTAGGGTTGGGGCGACCGCTCAACAGTTGCGGGCGGAGGAGATACCCATGTCTGATGCCGGCGCAATCGGTGCACGCTTACGGCAGCGTCGAAAGGATCGCGGGCTGAGCCTGCGAAATGTCGCGCAGGAGCTGGGCGTCTCGGCCAGTCTGATCTCACAGGTCGAGACGGGGAAGACGCAACCGTCGGTGGCTACGCTTTATGCGCTAGCCACCCTTCTCTCGGTCTCGGTCGATGATCTGCTCGGCCTTCGGCCGGCATCTGGGCCGTCGGTGGCTCAGCCGAATGCCTCCCTCGCGCTTCAACGCTCACACGACAATCCCGTCATCGAGATGGAGAACGGGGTCCGGTGGGAGCGATTGGCGATGGGGTCGGACGGACCTGCGGACCCCCTTCTCGTCACCTATCAACCCGGGGCCAGCAGTTCTCTCGAGGGCAGGCTCATGCGTCACCTGGGCGTGGAGTATGCATACATCATTTCCGGAGAGATCTCCTTCCAACTCGAGTTCGATGATCATCAGTTGCGCGCGGGCGACTCGATCTATTTCGATTCCTCACGACCGCACATGTTCTCCAATCGGGGAGCGGTGCCGGCCGTTGGCGTCTGGTTCGTCGTCGGTCGACGCGAGGCCGGCGCACCAGGCAGCGTGAATTCAGAGGAGCATGGCGCTGTTCGTTCAGCTGTGGGCGTCCTGCGGAGGCTCGACTCGCTAGAACCGACCGGTGGAGAAGAGGAGAGCGCCGGGGTGTAGCCACAACGTACACTGTTCATCTATGCTGAACGGCACGACGGCGTTAGCGCTGTCATGCGAGGGAGCAGCATGAGAAGTACAGGCACCACGGGCAGCAACGGCGTCGACTGGGAAGCGCGGGTCGATTTCGATCGGCTACGTGATGAACGCCTCACTCGACTCAAGGCGTCATTGCAGGCGTCCGAAATGGGTGCGATCCTTGCGTTCGACTTTTCGAACATCCGGTACATGACGTCGACCCATATCGGGACCTGGGCCATGGACAAGCTGATCCGGTTCAGCCTCCTCACCCGGCACACCGACCCGATCTCCTGGGACTTCGGGTCTGCAGCGAAGCATCACGCACTGTACAACCCGTGGTTGGACGTCACGACCTCGGAGATGGATGCCGATCCGCACGCGCCGCACGAGGGCACGAAGAGGCCGCGGCTGGAATCGGGTGCGCGCGCAGGCATCTCGACTCTGCGCGGCGCCTTCCCTCCTCAGGCCGGCATCGCGGAGGAGGTGGCCCGAAAGGTCAAGCGAGAGCTCGAGAAGTTCGGTCTCGCAAACGATCCTCTCGGCGTGGATGTGATCGAGTTGCCGATCCTGTTCGCGCTCCAGCGCGAGGGGATTCAGGTCGTCGATGGCCAGCAGGTGTTCATGGAGGCTCGACGAATCAAGACTCACGACGAGATCCGGCTGCTGACGCAGGCGGCTTCGATGGTGGATGCCGCCTACGAAGAGCTGTACCGATTCTTACGCCCCGGAGTTCGTGAGAACGAAGCCGTTGGCTTAGTGGCGAAGACCCTTTACGACTTGGGCTCCGAGTACGTCGAAGGTGTCAACGCGATCTCCGGTGAGCGATGCTCGCCGCATCCGCATGTGTTCAGCGACCGGCTCATCCGGCCGGGTGATCCCGCCTTTTTCGATATCCTCCATAGCTGGAACGGGTACCGCACGTGCTACTACCGCACGTTCGCGGTCGGCTCGGCATCGAGGGCGCAGAAGGACGCGTACACGCGAGCGCGCGAGTACATGGACAGAGCGATCGCGCTCGTGCGGCCCGGAGCCACGACCGCCGACATCTGCGCGGTGTGGCCTTCCGCTCAGGAATTCGGGTTCGCAGACGAGGAGGCGGCCTTCGCACTCCAGTACGGGCATGGTGTGGGGCTGTCGATCTGGGAGAAGCCGATCTTCTCCCGCCTGACTTCCTTCGATCACCCGGAAGAGCTTAAGGAAGGCATGGTGTTCGCGCTGGAGACCTACTGGCCGTCGGCCGACGGCTGGGGCGCAGCGCGCATCGAGGAAGAGGTCGTTGTCACGGCTGATGGGTGCGAGGTCATCACGAAGTTCCCTGCCGAGGAGCTCCTCATCGCAGGCCCTCGATACATCGCTGTGGGTGGGCCCCTGAATAACGAGCGGGACTCGCAATCGCATCTCAACACTCCGTGGGGGCTTGGTGCACCTTAGCGCCCGCCTCGTACACCCGGAGCACACCGCTCGAGATACAATCGTTTGCATGTCTTCATGGCATGGCTGCATTACTGATCCAATCGGAGGAACACATGCACACAATCTCGATCATCGGCGCGGGGAATCTCGGCTCAGCGCTCGCGCGGGTAGCCGCAGCGGGCGGCGCGAGGGTGCAGGTCGTCGCGCGGGATATCGCCAAGGCCCGACAGCTCGCCGAGCAGGTCGGGGGTGAGGGCGTGCAGTTCGGTTCTCCTCTCATCGGCGAGATCGTCTTCCTCGCGGTGCCCTATGCTGCGCTCTCCGAGGTGATCTCGACATACGGCGAACAGCTTGAGGGCATGACGGTCGTCGACGTGACGAACCCGGTCGACTTCGACACATTCGATTCTCTCGCTGTCGCGTCCGACTCCTCCGCTGCGCGAGAGCTCCAGCAGGCGTTGCCCGACGCGAGTGTCGTCAAGGCGTTCAACACCAACTTCGCTGCGACGCTGGTCTCCGGCGAGGTGGGCGGTGTCCCCGCGACGGTCGTCATCGCGGGTGACGACGCCGACGCGAAGGCTCGGGTCAGCGAAGTCGTGACGGCCGGCGGCATCGCTGTCGCCGACGCCGGAAGCCTCAAGCGGGCGCGCGAGCTCGAGGCGCTCGGCTTCCTCCAGATCGTCCTCGCGGTTCGCGAAGAGGTGACCTGGGCCGGCGGGTTCGCCGTTCGATCCTGACGGTAACCCGCCCCCTGACCGAGTAGCCGAGCGGTGCCGGCGGAAGCAGCTATGCGTCCAGCCCGGTTCCGCTCGGCACCCGACTCAGGATGTCGGCGAGCCCCAGGTGCGCTGCCCCGCGGATGGCGGCCATCTCGTGGTCACCGAACGACACCGTGTGCAGGCTGGATGTCAGCGTGGGGTGCGCGTGAGCGTAGAGGGATTCCCGCATCCCTGCGAGCAGATTGTCTCCGAGTGATCCCAGCGTCCCCCCGAGGGCGACGACTTCCGGGTTGAGGGACGCCAGGAGCGTGGCGACGATCTCGCCGAGGTAACGGCCCGCCTGTCGCAGTGCCCGCGTGCAATCCGCGTCGCCGCGGTTCGCGAGCGCGGCGATGTCGTCCAGATCGCTCACCTGGATTCCTGATTCCGCGAGCGCGTCGATGATGCCTCCGGTCGAGACGTGCACGAGGACGCAGCCGACATTGCCGCACGCGCATCGCTTGTCGCTTGCGGCGATGCGTAGATGCCCGATTTCCCCGGCCATGCCCAAGACGCCACGCTGCAGCACCCCGCCGGAGTAGATCCCGGCCCCGATTCCGCTGGAAACCTTGATGAAGATCAGATCCTGCACATCCGGGAAGTGGCGGATCCGGGCGCCGATCGTCATCAGCTTCGCGTCGTTCTCCACCCAAACGGGCACCCCGAAGACGCGCCCGAATGCGCCTCCCACGTCGGCCCCGATCCATCCAGGCAGGGCCCACGGGTGGATCGGGCGACGGGTGACTGTGTGGATCGGGCTCGGCAGCCCCACCACGACGGACGCCAGCGCGCTCGAGGGACGCTTCGCGGCAGCGAACAGGTCTTTCGCCACATCGCGCGTCTTCGTCATTGCCCCCTCCGGTCCGATCCCGATGTCGAGCCGCTCCGTTCGGGATGCCAGTGTGCGCCCCAGCAGGTCAGTCACCGCCCACGTCGCGCGTGTGTGGCCGAAGCTCGCGACGAACACCACCGCGCGATCGGCATTCAGTGTGAACAGCCCCGGTGGTCTGCCCCGTCCCCCTCGCGGCTCCTCGTTCGCCACGACCCAGTCGAGGTGGATCAGCTCGTCGAGACGAGCCGCGACGGTGTTGCGGGTCCAGCCCGTCACCTCCGTGAGATCGCTGCGGGTCCGGGGTCTGCCGTCTGCCAGGGCTTCGAGCAGGGTCTTCTGCGCCGGGGCCAGTGTGGTATGCGGAGCCATACATACATCTAACCAGAGGAAGTCCGATTATGCGCAAGTTTGACAAATAGAATAGATAAATTGACCCAATTGCGCGAGATGCGTATAAAAAGATGAGCGCATCTGGACGGACATTGGACGGTCGGTTGCGTGGCTCGGGAGCACCAGCTCCGGATGCCTCAATGACGAGCACAACAAAGAGAACCGAACATGCCCTACGGTCCCGAGACTCCTGCCCACGTCGCTATCATCGGCGCGGGCAACATCGCACGGCGCTACGTCGAGGGTATGGGCCGGTACCCGCAGCTAAGGCTCATCGGTTGCGCCGACGTCGTGCAGCCGATGGCCGATGCTCTCGCCGCCGACGCGGGGATCCGTGCGTACACATCGGTCGACGAGCTGGTCGCCGACCCGGACGTCGACATCGTCGTGAACATCACTCCGCCCACCGCGCATGCAGCCGTCACCAGTCAGGCCCTCGCGGCGGGCAAGCACGTCTACGTCGAGAAGCCGATCGCAGCGACCGTTGCCGAGAGCAAGTCCATGCTGGCTGCGGCCGCGGCGCATCGCCGGACCATCGGATCCGCTCCCGACACGTTCCTCGGCAGTGCCGGTCAGACCGCGCGCGCCGCGATTGACCGGGGCGTCATCGGGGAGCCTATCGGAGCGACGGCGTTCGTCACCCACTCCAAGGCTGAGACCTGGCACCCGGATCCGACCTTCCTGTTCCAGCCCGGCGGCGGACCCGCCCTCGACCTGGGTCCGTACTACCTGACGACCCTCGTCAACATGCTCGGCTCCGTCGCCGCGGTTGCCGGGTTCACCCGTGTCGGTGCCCCGGTCCGCCCCGTGACGGCCCCGGACCGTCGTGTTGACACCGTCGAGGTCACGACCCCCACCCACTGGGGCGCCACCCTCAAGTTCCGCTCGGGAACGATCGGCACGCTTCTGATGAGCTTTGACGTGTGGGATTCGCATCTGCCGAAGATCGAGGTCTACGGAACGGCCGGCACTCTTACCGTGCCTGACCCGAACGAATTCGACGGCGACGTCACCCTTCGCCTCCACAGCGAGGACGACTGGCGAGTGCTGGAGCCGGTTATCGCGCCGTCGGGTGCGGCGGGAACGCCGGCTCAGTACTTGCGAGGCATGGGGGTCGCCGATCTCGCGGCGGCGATCGATGGCGCTCCGCACCGGGCGAGCGCCGCCCTCGCAACCCACGTTCTCGAAGTCATCGAAGCGATCCAGGTGGCCAGCGACAGCCAGTCCGTCGTTCACATCGACAGCACCGTCCCGCGACCCGCGCCCATGGAGCGCGCAGTGCCGTCCTGACGCGGACGTCGGATCCCTGCTCGAGCCACACAACCCCACCCACATCGAAGATCGGAGCTGATCGATATGAAGTCCCCTACACAGCGCATGCCGCGGCGGCGCGTCGCGCTGACCGCCCTCGCCCTGCCGCTCGCCGTTGGGCTCGTGCTCAGCGGCTGCGCGTCCGACGAGCAGTCGGGAGCCAGTGCCGGCGAAGAGCGCACCGACGCCGCGCTTTACGAGCAGGCGGTCGCCAAGGCGAAGGAGCTCGCCGGCGACCAGGAGCTCGACTCCTCGCTCGAGTTCATCGGGGTCAACGGAGGCGCCGAGGGCGAGGTGCTCCAGTCGGTCTACAAGGCGTTCACCGAGGCGACAGGCACGGCCGTCGACTACACCGGCACGACCGACCTTTACAGCATCGTGCAGTCTCGCGTTCAAGCCGGAAACCCGCCGGATGTCGTGGACCAGCCGCTCGGCGTCGCGCTGGAGTATGCCAAGCAGGGCAAGCTCCTCGACCTTAGCGAGGTCGTGGGCGACGACGTGCTCCAGGCGAGCTACAGTGCGGATCTGCTGGAGACGGCCAGCAACGACGGAAAGGTGTTCGGCCTCTACCAGGGCTTCAACAACTTCATGCTCTGGTACAACCCCGAGCAGTACACCGGTCCGGAAGACCCGCAGAGCTGGCAGGACATCGTCGAGTGGACCGACGAGCAGGCCGCCGCCGGGAGCCCGGTGTGGTGCCTCGCGGAGGAAGCGGGCCCCGCCAGCGGATTCCCCGGCGCCCAGTTCATCGAGAACCTCTTCGCGAAGAAGTACGGGCCGGACAAGCTGGAGGCCTGGGGTGCGGGCGAGCTCGCCTGGACGAGCGACGAGGTGAAGGACGCCTGGGAGATGTTCGGGTCCATCGCCGCCGACGACGCCAAGGTCGCCGGCGGCGTGCAGGGAGCACTCGCGGCGCCGATCGCGACTGGCTACAACGGGCTCGTCGAGAACCCGGCGAGCTGCCAGATGGCGCTCTGGGGCAGTTGGGTCCCGGGCCTCATCGGCGCGGCCGCTCAGCCGGGCCAGAACATCGACTTCTTCAAGGTCCCCGGTGGCTCGGAGGAGTACGCGTCGACGGAGATCTTCCAGACCACTGTCTCCACGGCATTCAACGACACCCCGACGATCCGCGCCTTCATGCAGTACATCGCCTCCGACGAGGCACAGGCGTTGCTCGCCTCCGCCGACCAGTGGCCCGTTGCCAACCGGAACGTGCCGACCGACACGTACGACAGTGTGATGCTCCAGAAGGCGGCCGAGACCTACTTCGGGGACGACGTCACGCTCGCGATTGGGCCGAACGTGATGGCGGATGCCGCGGTGGGCTCCGCCTTCTGGAAGGGCGTTGTGACGTACCTGCAGGACCCGTCGTCCCTCGACGCGGTGCTGCAGTCGATCCAGGACGTCGTCGACAGGTCCTGACTGACCAAGTCATCACATCTGAGCAGCCACACCCAAGGACGGATCTCATGGACGCGATCACCTCGAGCGTTCCCGCGCTCATCCTGATCGGTGCCGTCGGCATACCGGCCGTCATCTACCTGTGCCTCGGACTCGGCGAGAGAATCCTCTCCGGGTTCAGGACCACGACGGCCGGCCGCCTCCGCCCCTGGGCGTGGCTGCTGCTGCCCCTTCTCATCGTCGGGCTGATCCTGCTCTACCCTCTCGCCACCACGGTGGTGCTCGCGTTCGCGGACGCGGACAGTTCGCAGTGGGTCGGCTTCGAAAACTTCGGCTGGGCGTTCAGCGGAGACATGATCTCCGTGCTCGGCAACAACGTCATCTGGCTGATCGCCTTCCCGATCGGCACACTCGTGCTCGCGCTGATCGTGGCGATCCTTTTCGACCGGGTGAAGTACGAGCGGGTGGCAATGACCCTGATCATCCTGCCGACCGCGATCTCGTTCACCGCGGGCGCAATCATCTGGCGACAGCTGTACTCCTACCAGCCGCCCGGCACAGAGACCCGCGGGCTGCTGAACGCTCTCTGGACCCTCATCCCCGGCGCAGAGCCAGTCCCATGGCTGCTGACCCCCGTGGTGAACACCCTCGCGCTCATCTTCGTGGCGGTCTGGTCCTCGCTCGGTATCGCAGCCCTCATCCTGTCGGCGGCGGTGAAGAACGTTCCGCAGGAGCTGGTCGAGGCGGCACGTATCGACGGCGCGGGAGAGTGGCGGATCTTCGCCTCGATCACCCTTCCGAGCATCCTCCCTGCCGTGCTGGTGGTGTTCACCACGACGGTGATCTTCGCCCTCAAGGTTTTCGACATTGTCTACGTGATGACCAATGGCAACTTCAATACCGACACCATCGCCAACCGCATGTACTCGGAGCTGTTCGCCGCGGACAACCTCGGCCATGCCAGCGCGATTGCAGTCATCCTGCTCATCGTCGCCCTGCCGATCGTCATCATCAACATCCGCCAGTTCCGCGCAGAGGAGTCTCACCGGTGAGCACCGTACCCGCAGTCACCACCGACATCGTTGGGCGAAGCAGCCCCCGCCGCGCTCTGCACGCGTGGCGCCCGCGTGGAGTCCCGTGGCTGCGACCGCTGCTGCACGTGATCGTCGTCTTGTTCATGATCATCTGGTTCACACCGATCCTCGCCCTGTTCGTCTCATCGATCCGCACGCAGTCGGACAATGCAACCAGCGGCTGGTGGAACGCTTTCGTCGCACCGCTCCTGACCGGTTACAACTATCAGCAGGCGATGAGCATCGTTGGGGCCGGCGAAAGCATTGGAACGTCGCTGGCTATCGCCATCCCGGTCACCGTCCTGACGACGGTCATCTCCGCGCTCGGCGCCTACTCGCTCACCCGCATGAGCTTCACCGGGCGCACCGTTCTCTCGCTCCTCCTGGTGGCTTTGCTGGTCGTGCCGCCTCAGGTGACGCTCGTTCCGATGCTGAAGTTCTTCAACGTCGTGGGGCTCTCCGGCTCCGTGCCGGCGATCTGGATCTATCAGGTGGGCTTCACCGTTCCGTTCGGAATCTTCTTGCTCCGTGGGTTCATGGCGAGCATTCCGCAAGAGCTGTTCGAGTCCGCCTCCATCGACGGCGCGAAGCCGCTCCGGATCTTCCGCTCCATCGTGCTGCCCTTGTCGCTCCCGGTCATGGCGTCGCTCGCGATCATGCAGTTCCTCTGGTCATGGAACGACCTGCTGATCCCGCTGCTGTTCCTCGGCGGCTCGGACTTGCCGGCGCCCATCACCGTGGAGGTCGCGGGGCTGGTGCAGACAACCGGCCAAGGGGAAGGGCAGCTGATGGCGGCGACCTTCATCTCCGTGCTCATCCCGCTCGTACTCATCGTGTCGCTCCAGCGGTTCTTCGTCCGAGGGATCCTCGGCGGCGCCGTCAAGGGCTGAGCTTCCGCACATCCGGCCACTTTCGAAGGAGAACCATGCCCATCACCAGGAATCAGATCGCGCTCAACGCGCTGCAGTGGATAAATCTCAAACAGGAGCCGGGCGGTCCGGCTGACGCGCCGATCTGGCTCTACGACGACCCGGCGTGGCGGTCGGAGCAGCCGAATGTACACCGGCTCGTCAAGGCAGCCGGCTTCGACGCGGTAATGATGGAAGTGCTCAACACCCAGACCATCCAGGCGTACAAGCGGATGCTCGACGATGTTGGGCTGCGGCCCGCGCCCGGCTACGTGCAGGTCGGCCTGCCGGAGGATTACGGACTCACTCTGCAGCGGGGCAGCGCGCAGTGGGTGCGCTGGTTCGACCCGATTCGCCGGAGGGCCGAGGAGACCAACTACATGGGTCTGGACAGCGTGTTCCTCGCCGCTGATATGGCCTTCGATGGGCGTCCTCGGATCGCGGAGGTCGCTGTCGGCGCCCAGTTCGACCAGGGTCGGCTCGACCGGCTGGTCGAGCTCCTCACCGACGCGGCGGAGGTGCTGAGGGCGGAAGGGGTCCGGGCTGGCGCACACAACCACGTCGGCACCTGGCTCGAGACCGAGTACGAGATCGACTACCTTCTCGCGAATACAGATCCATCGCTGCTCGGCGCCTCGCTGGACGTCGGACATCTCGAGTGGGCCGGCATCGACTCTCCCGCCTATCTGGCGAAGCACCGCGATCGTCTCATCGATTTGCATCTGAAGGACTTGGACCTCTCGATCGCGGCCGAGAGTCGGAGGCGGCCCACGAGCTACTTCACCGTCGCGGACCAACGCTTCTTCCTCGAGCCCGGTCTCGGTGACATCGATCTGGCCGGCGCCATCAGCGCCCTCGGTGAGGATTTCGCGGGCTGGATAGTTATCGAGGTCGACCGCGCTTCGATGGAGCCGTTCGACAGCGCCAGATTCAGCAACGAGTGGGTGGAGGCCACCTTTCCGGAGCACGAGCCGGCGCGGGTATAGACGTGGTTGAAGGGCGACCGAGATCGACGCTCAAGCTGGAATCGAGAGAAGCGGGAACGACAAATAGACGAAAATTAGATATGAACGCCCTGTGATCAACGATCGTCTTTGCCGGTGCCGGTGCCGGTGCCGGTGCCGGGCACGTGCGCATCGACGTCGGCAACGCTGCGAGCATCGCGAAGCTCCTCGTGCATCCCGTCACGCTCGGCCATCGCTTCCCTGCCTGGCTCGCGGGTCGCATCGCCGGCCTGTAGGGGCGGTGCGCGGCGCCACCCACGGGCGGATCGGGCCAGAGTTGGTAGAACACGCTGAAACATATCCGGAGGTGCAATGCACGCTGACGGTGCGCTTGCCGAGCCATGACTGTTGAGGATCCGTGCATGAAGGGGCAGGGGCTGGTCGCGCGGACCAGGGGGCGCGTCGACGAGGCCGCCGGAGAGTTCTACGTCTCCGGGTGCGGGGTTGAGTCTTTCCGGGCGGTTTCGCGGCAAGTGGGCGTGTCCCGCGCCGCTTGCTCAGGGGGTGAAGTGCCGGCGGGGGACGTCGGTGCGTGCCCACGTGGTGCCCACGGTCGGGTCGGATTCGCCCGGAACGACCGGGGGTGAAAACTGAAGTGGGGACAGGGGGATGCGCGGTTTTCCGTGGAATGTCGACGCTGACGGCTTGAGGAGGATCTGCGCGGAACCGTATTGACGGGATTCAAATCCTCCGTCTCCGCAGAGTTAGATGGCCCGAGATCCCCTGAAAACACTGGGATCGCGGGCCATAGGCATTTCATAGAATCGCGATTTGCGTCCCGTTTGCGTCAGAAGCGCAAAGAGGGGGTGATGAACGCGCTGCGAGAGCCAGATCTCATCGGGCTCTGCTGGTGCCTTGTGGTCTCAGTTCGTGGGTCGGCGGAGCAGTCGCGTCACGCCAGCCTTGTCGGCCGCAGAGTTCAGTGCGTCCGACACGGAGTCCAGGTCGGTGTCGAACAGATCAGAGTAGACGTCGAGCGTCATGGCCGCAGATGTGTGGCC
The DNA here is from genome assembly GCF_049912955.1 of Microbacterium sp. E-13. Classification (GTDB taxonomy): domain Bacteria; phylum Actinomycetota; class Actinomycetes; order Actinomycetales; family Microbacteriaceae; genus Microbacterium. The sequence continues at coordinate 3,490,567 of NZ_CP183973.1, read as the reverse complement.
GAGCATTCTCTGAATCGTCTTCACGTTGGCGCCCGCCTGAACCGCGAGCGATGCGGCCGTATGCCGCAGGTCGTGCGTCGTCATCGGCGGCAGGTCCGCCTCTGCGAGAGCCGTCTTGAACCACGACTTCGACCCGTCACTCGAGCGGGTTCGACGCAGATGTTGCCCGTCCCTTCCGGGGAACACGAGTGCTGCCCGCGGCCGGCCTTCGACGGTGGCGGCCAATTCGTCCAGCAAGAACCTGGGGATCGGTACGAGCCGACCGCTGTGCGACTTCGGCGTGCCGACGTGGATCTTGCCGTGGACTTCGACAGCGTTCGTGGTGACATGCAATCGGCCGCGCTCGAGGTCGAGATCCATCACACGCAGCGCGATCGCCTCGCCCCACCGAATTCCCGTGTAGGCGAGGACGAGAACGAGGAGCTTGCGCTCGCCGGACGCCTGCGCGAGTCGAATAACTTCCTCGTGGCTGAGGTAGCCGTGTCGCCCGCGCGTCTTGCGCGGTAGTCCGATCCGTCCCATTCGTGCGGGGTTCGAGGGGATGCGGCCGTCGTAGACGGCGTCGTCGAGAATGCTCGCAAGCACTCCGAAGGTACGAATCGTCACGGTGGCGCCGGTCTCCTGCGTGAGCTTGGCAACCCACGCGCGCACGTCCGTGTGTCGGATGTCCCCGATCTCCCAGCGACCCCAGGTCGGCTGCACTCTTAGTCGCCATGCCGTTGACACGGGGGCGAACGACGAAGGCTTCATCGAGTGCCGCTTCGCCTCTAGCCACAGTTCGCCCAGAGAATCGACCGTGACTCGGGCAGCTTGCGGATCGATGAAGCTGCCTTTCGCGCGCGACGATTCGACGTCAGCCAGCCAGAGTTCGGCATCGCGTTTGCGGACGAAGCCTCGCTTCCCGCCTCTCGTCCCATCAGGCTTCTGATAGCGCACCTCGTATCGCTTGCCATTGGCCGAGGAGTACGGGCGAACGCTACCCACCGGCCGGTCGACCGGCGTTGTAGTTCACGCCTTCGAGCCGGCCCGCTTTGCGGGCGTCGATGATCCACTGCGAAGCCGTTCGATGCGGAATGCCAAGCTCCTGTTGGATCAGTTGCGCAGGCGGCAGTCCGGCAAGCGCAGCCGTGCCGTACAAGAGCTCGATTGCTTCCATCCGTGCCGCCCCGCCCCCACGCCGCACAACCTCGGCAGCAACAGCTGGTGGCAGGATTCGGCCCGCAGCAGTCGTCAGGTCAGCGATGCAGATCCACTTCGCGAGTGGATCTTGTTCCTCATCAAGAGTGAGGAAGATGCATCGCGGTGCCGCGTTCTGGACGATGGCTTGCATCCCGACCTTCGCGACCGTGGGGTAATTCAGTTCCACATCGTCCTGCGTCGCGACGTTGGTCACGCCTTTGATGACGTACCGTCCCGCGCTGCGTACGTAACGCACGGTGAGAGACGTCGCGATGCCGAGTGCTTCGTTCGTCGATGCCGCAACGAACTCAGGGGCAATGCGCAGTGCGGACCCGACTGACTCCGTGGCGTCGCGCCAAGTGAGTTCCTGACCATCGGGTGTCTTCACGTCGACCTTCACCCCCTTAGTTTGTCTAACCGCACGATGCTTGCCCATCACCTCTTGTGAAGCGTATCAGAAAGTGCTTCACTCATGTTGAACCTACTGGAACATAGGCATGGAGGTGTGAACATGGCAAGCATCATCGACCTGCGATCGGAGGACCCGGAACACACGTTCCTAACTCCCCAAGAACTCGCCGACATGCTGCAGACGATCCCTCTCAGCAGACTCGGCGCGTGGCGTCGGAACGGGGAGGGGCCGAAGTATCTGAAGTGGGGACGCACTGTCGTCTACAAGCTGTCGGACATCGACGCCTGGCTCCAGGAGTCCACCCATCATTCGACGAGTGACCGGCTACCTGGATCGCGGAGGTCGCGGTGATGAGCGCTGCAGTGGCCGCTCTGAAGGGAGGGGTTTGTGAGGCGACCGTGACGATGCGACTCAGCGCAACCCTGTCGCGCGCCGTCCCTGGTCAAGGAGTTATCCGCAGCATCGCGGTCCTGTGGCGATCGTTGGACAGATCGATCTCGCACGCCGTCAGGTGGGCGCTCACCTTTTCGCTCGGAACGCTGGAGTGAGGCAATGATCACCGTCACGGTGTACTCGACCGGCCTGGGGTGTGTCCGCTGCACCCTCACCTGCCGGTGCCTCACCGCGGCGAGCATCCCGTTCACCGTGATCGACCTCACCGACAACAGCAACGCGGCCCATCGGGAGTTCGTGACCGACGAACTCGGGTACACCGAAGCGCCCGTGGTGCTGGTCGATGACGACCCGCAACACCACTGGTCCGGGTTCCGCCCCGACCTCATCGACAGGCTCGCCGCGCGCCTCCTCGAGCAGGGGAGCGACCGATGACCCCGCGGAACCCGGACGCTGAGGCGGACCCGGGTCGCGAAGAACATCTGCAGCAGGAGCGTGAATCACGACGCCGCTACCGGGAGACGCACGCCGAGCAGATGCGGGAGTACAAGAGGGCATGGCGACAACGCAACGCCGCGCACATCCGGGAGTACCGTGCCGCCTACGACGCCGAGCACCCCGACGAGAAGTGCGCCGAGGCCCGCCGTTACGCCGAGAAGAAACGACAGGAGCGGCGGCGAAAGCAGGCGCGGCAGGCAAGTTCCAAGAAGTACTACGAGGCGAACAAGGCGAAGCATCACGAGTACACCCGGCAGTGGCGGTTGCGAAAGCTCGCCGAAGACCCGGACGGCTACCGTGCCGCCCGGGCGGTGATTCAGCGGCGGTGGTATGAGAAGCACCGGGACGAGCGCAACGCGAAGCTGCGCGCCGAGCATCGGGAGAACCCGGAAGTGAAGCGTGCCGGGGCGCGCGCGTACTATGCCGCGCACGCGGAGGAGCAGAAGGCGAAACGGCGGGCGTACTACGCCGCCAACCGGGAGAAGGTGCTCGCCAGCAACCGGGCGTGGAAGGAGCGGGAGAAGCGCCGCCTTGATGCCGGCCTGCCCCCGCGTCGCCTGCACACCACCCCAGTCGATCAACGCCGTGCCAATACGGCGGCGGCCGACGCGTTCTTCGCCCGGCAGTGGCCGGCTGAAGAGGTCGCGGCACTGCGTCGCCGACGCGGCCTGTCCCCGGAAGCGGTGGGACCGGTCCCGGCAGAGGTGGTGGCGAGGTTCGAGCGCGACAGCCAGCGCGCCCGCATCGAACACACCCTGGCCACCGACTTTAGCTATGCCGACCGCTCCCGCACCGCCGAAGCCCGCCGGCACCTGGCCGCGCAGCAGCCCCGCGGCTGGCAGATCCGCGCCGCCGCCGAAGAAGCCCGGATGGACGCGATCGGTAAACAGATCAACGACCGGCTGCGCCACCGAGAACCGCCACGCCGCCCCCACCACCCTGACCTGACCGCCCCGCACCCGATGCTGAACCCGAACAACCCGATGGGAATGAACCGATGACCACCACCCCGACCCCAGACCCAATCCTGCTCGACCGCGCCCAGGCGGAAGCCGCGCTGTACCGGGTCGCGGTGTGCGCCTTCACCTACTACCCGGACAAGCCCGTCGACGAGCCCGGGTGGACGCTCGACGAGGACCTCGCCTGGTGCCTCGCCCCGCTCGCTGGCCTCCCCGACGAGAAACTGGCAGAACTCGCGTCAACGATCCGCACTCAGATCGTGACGCCCACTGCGGACCGGCAAGCCTTCATCCGACCACTACTCGCTCTCACCGGCGACGACCGTCCCCTCGCCCTCTGACACGCCCAGCACGTCACCAAGACAAGGAAGGAGGAACCGCCATGGACATCCCCACGCACCTCCACGTCACGACCGGCGTGGTCGCGGTCGCGTCGATCGCGAGCATCCTGCTGCTCGTCGCCGTCGCCCGCCAGGCGTTACACGGCCGGATCCGCGCCGCCGCCCGCACCGTCGTCGCCGCCGGCCTGCTTGTCGTCGTCGCGATCGCTGCTGCGGTCCCGCTCGGGCTCACCGCCGTGAGCGAACTCATGCCGTCGCCGTGACCCGCCACACCGCCGGGAGTGGGTGCGCGGAAGATCCGCGACGGGACGGGGCCTTTCCTGGCCGGTCATCGTAGCTCCCTCCGGGCGCTCCGTGCCGGGCTTTCGCGGCATATCCTCACCCCTCCGCAGGCTCCGGGCCTCCGGTATTCCACGACCCGGCACTGCACACCCTCCAGTCGCACACGACGCCACTGCCAGGAAAGGCACAACCGAAGTCAAGAAACGAGGAACCGACATGAACACGACAACGACGTCCACCACCGGACACCGCGATGTCCCCGACAGCATCGTCGCTTGGGATCACCTGGAAGACGCCGTCGACCACCTCGCCGACGTCGTCGACCAGATCCTCGCCAGCCACGACGAACAGGTCATCTGCAGCCTCCAGTTCGACGAAGCCGAAGCCCTCGCCGAAGTTCTCGACGCCGGCAGGCACACCCGCACCGCGGCACGCCTGATGCACCGCTGGGCACTCACCGAACCCGACTGGGAAGACGAACAAAGCGATGCAATCCGGCACTGGCTTTCTCTCGAGGCGATCCACGCTCCGACTGGAACCTGAGCGGAACCGGGTCGAAATGCTGACGGTGTCCGAGGTTGGAAGGACTTGCACATCGAAGCAGTCGGCGCGGAGAGAACATGTCACTCATCGCGATGAAAACGGCGCCGGAGCGGTGGGCTATCTCACGTCCGCCTGAGGTCAATCCGCGCTCGAGGTCAGGGACCGTCGCACGGCGGCCTCGCTGACGCCGAGCGCGCGGCCGATCTGGACGAACGACCGCCCCTGCGCCCGTAGCTCGCGCGCGATTGCCGCCTTGTCGTCCGTCATCACGCGAGGCCGTCCCGGCCGTCGACCCGTGGCGGCCGCCGCGTCGAGCCCTCTTCGCGTGCGTAGACCGGCGAGTCGACTTCGCAACCCTTCCAGCGCCTCCAGCACCTCCCCGGGCGATGCGTGGCTGGGCGTTGTCGACAACGCCGGCTCGGTGAGGCAGCGCAGGCTCACTCCGCCCCGGCGCAACTGGGTGACGGTGAGGACGAAGTGCTCGACGGAGTGCGACAGTCGCGCCGCCGTCGTGACCAAGAGGACATCGCCCGGCTGTAGCGATCCGAGGCACGCGTCTAATTCGGGACGGGACGCCGCGCGCTCGGCCACAGTGTCGACGAATACCCCAGTCGCACCCTGATTCCGGAGCGTCTGCGCGTCCTCAGCGGCATCATCGGTGGACAGCAGCGCGCGCGTGTAGCCGAGGGTCTTCGTCATCGCGAGAGTCCGCGGTCGGGCTGTGGCACCGCGATGACGGGTGCCGTGAGATCTGTGGCGCGGGGCCGCGCGGGGAGGCCCTGTCGCAGCGTGACGAGCCGGCCCGCGAGGCTGGCCTCGAGCGCTGGTCGCGCGCGGGAATCGGCGGGAAGGTCAAACGTCGGCAGCACTTCCTGCAGCGCGACCTGGTGTAACTCGACGAGCAACTCTGCCAGCGGTTCCGGCGTCTTGCCGGCCGTCATGGCGTAGTCGGTCATCGCGCGCAGCTCCGACAGCCAGCGCATCGCATTCGGGCTGGGCATCGCCACCGACCTCGCGCGATCGAGCTCGCGCACCGCCCCCGTGAAGCCGCCCGCATCGGGCCGCTCGGCGTCATAGCGCGGCACGCCTTCGCGGTCGATGACCGTCAGCCGGTCCACCTCCGCGGACGAGTCCAACCGCTCCACGAGGCCTCGTGTGCCCTGCCAACCCCCGTCATGGATCGCGACGCTGGTGAACCGCGACGCGCGTCCGGCGCGCGCATCCAACAGATACCGGGATGCCGTCGACATGAGACTCTCCGCTCGCGGGGTACCCACCACGACAACCCGCGTCGCGAACCCGTGGCGGCTGAACAGATCCGCCGTCCCTAACGCGATCTCTGGGGTGTGGAATGTCCCCTCGAGCAGCAGCGATCGGCCCGATGTCCGGGCGTGCGCGAGGCATCCGCGCAGCCAGCCTGCGGTCGACTCCGCCAGGATCTGCGGGGCCTCGACGGAACGCGAACGACTCAACTCCCAGAAGTGCGGATGGAAGGCGCGCAAGTCATCGCCGCTGAGCGCCACCGTGTCGCTGGGGGAGTCGGCGAGCAGTCGCGAGGTCGCACGCGACTTTCCGGCCCCGGGTTGCCCGCCGAGCAACAGCAGCGTCGGTGTCTCCACCGATGTGTGCGGCGGAAAGACGACGGGGACGATCTGTTCCTCGAAGATCCGCTGCCGTTCCTCCTCGGACGGTGTCCACTCCGTCATGGCAACCTCGAGATGAGATCGGCGATCCGCTCGTCGAGCAGCGTGCGATGTGAATCCACTTCCGCGCGATCGAAACCATCGATGCCGAGAACGCTCTGGCGGATCTCAGCCGAAGCCGCGATCGCCTCGCTCTCGTCGATGGTGCCTGTCGTGGACAGTCGGAGCAGAAGCGCGATCGCCGCATTGGCGGCCTCTCGCAGCCCATCATAGGCAACGACGTCGTTCGCCCGCCAAGCCGACGGTTCACCAACCATGAGACCTCCCATCCGCAGTCTATCGCCGCGTCACAAACGTCAATGGGTGAGTTTCGACGTACGTGCGACGACGCCTGGCAGCGACGTCAGCCATCGCCGTTTCGAACTGGGTCCACGCGCGGGGATGCCGGTGTCGCGCTCCTCGGAACGGCATCCCCATGCGTGCGTGGGGCGTGAGGGGAGCGGCTCGCGGGCGTTGACTCATTTCCCGTAGTTGACTGGGAACTCGGCGCGAGTTCTGACGCTCGTGCGCGCGTGCCCGCAACGCTGTCGTGTTCGCCCGGCGACAAGCGTTCTTGGTGCGCGACACGAGCGCCTCGAAGCACGCGAACATATGCCGTAGGCGAACATCCGCGCGTCTCGCCAGGCGGCGTTCTGCAATCTCACTACTGTGGCCGCAAGTCTCTGGGGCAAGGGGTGAGCTGTGACAAGTAACACCAAGCATTTCGAAGAGAAACCGCCAACCGCGGTTCTCAAACATGGGGTGTTGAAGTACCTGCATCCGTTCGTCGCGATGACTTCGACGTCCTCGGATGGGAACAGGGTGTGGTTCATCGACGCGTACGCCGGCGCGGGCAAGTTTGATGATGGCTCGCCTGGTTCCCCACTCATCGCCTTGGGTGTCGCAAACGGTGCGGCCAGATTCCCGAGTCCGCGCGATACGAGATGCGTCTTCATCGAGCGGAAAAAGGCTTACTACGAGCAACTCTGCGGTCTCGCAGAAGAAGCGAGCACTGCGGCTCCACCGATTCTCCTCTACGGTGACTCCGCCGTGCGACTGGCGGAAGCCGTGGCGCTGGCAGGCGATGACCCCCTGCTCACATTTCTCGACCCGTTCGGTGCTGCTTTGCCACGCGACATCATCATCAAGCAACTGATGAGCCGCCGCGGAATCAACGAAATCTTGCTGAACTTCCACATCAACACCGTTGCCCGCATCGGCGCGGCGACGGCGGTCGGTGATGCGCTGACGCCCGAACAGAAGAAGACGGCGATTTTGCTCGACACATTCCTCGGTTACGAAGGTTGGAGGGAGACGTTTCGTGAGCACTACCGAAAAGGCGACGAGCGCAGCGCTACCGCGGCCGCGCTCGTTGTTTCGGAGGAGTACCGCCAACGGATTCTGCGTGAGACGGGGTATCGGTCCTTCGTCGTGGACATCCGCGAAGCGCCCCATCACGTGCCGAAGTTCCAGCTCACTCTGTTCCTCCGAGGTGACACACCGGCCGAGTACAAGTTCGCCGACGCCGCGTCGCACGCCAATGTCGACTGGCGCAAAAGGCTGAACGAAGACGCTGCCCGCGCAGATGCCGAAAAATACTCCGGAACCTTGGAGGGCTTAGGGCAGGAGTTCAGTCGCGAGCAGTTCGACCAGCGATGGAAGGAGTCCGAAAGAATGCTCGCGAACGATTGGGTGGGCGTGCTCAAGTCCAATCTCCGAGCGCTCACCGCCCACGGTCATCCAGTGAAAGTCTCTAGCAACGTGCGCGGGATCTATGGCGAGCTGCTGGGTTTGGCGGGTGAGACCCACTTCCGTCGTGCATGGAAGGAACTCGCCGCCGATGGGGTGTTGGAGTCGCCGCCAGCGAAACTCCATTATGCGGTCGTGCGGCGAATCACGGGTGGCGCGACGACCGCAGTACGATGACCTCGTGCTCTACGCCTTCCTGGACACAACTGCGCTGCACAAGTCGTATGCCCTGAGTGGCTCGCAGTGGTCCGTCATCGAGAGCGGTATTGAACAGGGCGCACTTCGCGTCGCCATATCCGACGTCACTGTCATGGAGCTCGAGCGCCAAGCGATGCGTGAGGTCGCAGATGCAAACGCACTACTGAAAACAGCGTCAAGCGTTGCGCAGCGTGTCAATGCCTCATTCAACGGGGAGCCCATTGACCTCCCTGCATCACTGTGGCGCCTCAAATTCGGGGCCCGCCTTCGTCAAGTAGGTATAGACGTCATCCCTCACCCGAACGTCCCGCACGCGCAACTTCTGGGCCGCGACCTTGCTGGGATGCCACCATTCAAGGCGAATGGGGAGGGTTACCGAGACACGCTCATCTGGATGACATTCATGAGCTGGCTCGCCCAGCTCCGAGCGCAACCCTCGGACGTGGTCATCTTCGTCAGCGGCAACACGCGGCAGTTCGCGGAGAGCAACGGACGGCTCGCGGAAGCTCTCGCGAAGGAGTCCAGCGCTCATGCGACTGTGGTTTTCGCTAACGGCCGTGAAGCAATTGTCGAGCAAGTGCGTCTGCTTCTGAAGAAGCCTGTGGCCGAGCTGGCGAGTTCTCAAGCCTCGACTGCGGATATCGCAGAAAACGCAGCGGGCTACGCGCTCATTAGCCTCACCGCGCCGCTCGAGAACGTCGATGGATTGCGCATGGGCGATGTTCGCGTCGAGGTGGACGAAGCGATGCCATCTCTGCGCGAGGTATCCATCGACTGGATTGACGGAGAGAACGCGCTCGTCGACGCCAACCTTATAGAAGCGCTCAGCGGCACCACTGAACTCTGGGACGTTGTGATCGAGGCGGCTGTGCACCTCGAAGCAGAGTTCGAAGCACCTGAGCTTCATGAACTCTCCGACGCAGACATCCGACACATCGACTGGGAGAACGAGCTGGTAACAGCATTCCTACCTGTCCTGATGCGCTTCAGATACAACGTGCGGGTCGAGCGTCAGGACCAGGCCGGACACGCGGAACTTCGAGAGGTCTCTCTGCGTCGGCTCGCGTGAACGGCGCGACACTCACGCGCGTATGACGCTTAGTCCAGCCGAGCGAGTTCCTCTGCCCATGCCCACGCCGCACTCGGATTGCGCGCATAGAAGCGGAACCGTAGGTCTCCGCGTCCGGCATGGGCTCAAGAGCTGTGCTTGGACCAGAGCCTGGAGCGGCTTCTGGAGGCTGCCCACGCTCACGGCGAGATCCTTGGCGAGGTCGGTGAGGACACAATGCCGTCGTCACTTCGGGCGACGGCGAGCATCACTTCGAGTCGGTAGGCCTGGCCGAAAACGGTGCGTGACGTCTCCCGGAGTTTCTCTCGACCATCCCTCTACGGGCCGCAGCGTACAGTCGCTCCAGCGGGTTCGTGAGACTGATCCCAAGCGGGTAGCGCCGACTCCCGCTTGCGGATCGCGTAATCAATCGCATTGCAGAGGGCCCCTGGCAGACTGGTCCTTACACGCGATCGTCGGCGATCTGCGTGACGGGTTGAGTTGGGGTTGCAATGACACACATTCTGCGCGAAAACGAGTACGCCGCTCTTGGCCGAGTTGCCGTATCTGCCGCCAGACTCGACGCGGTGATCGAACTGTTTCTCGCGGACGCGATCACTCACGATAGCCAGGTTGGGATTGCGATCGTAAAAGGACTCCCTTTCGAGAGAAAGGTTGGCATGTTGAGGGAGATTCTCGCGCTCCGTCTACCGGAGAGCGACGATCGGGCGGAGCTCTTGCCTCACCTGGAAGCGGCCGCACTCCTCATGCGAGACCGCAATGAGTATTTGCATGGGCTGTGGCAGTTCGATGCCGATTCGAACCTCGAAGTAAGGAGTCGTGCTCGAAAGACTGGCGAGTTTCGGGTACGGTCCGTCAGCGCCGACGACCTCGGTAATGCGGCGACTCGCCTTGACGAGCTCTCCGCGCTTGTTGAGGACGCCTATCTCGACATGCTGGTCGACCTGGGCGCCTTCACCGCCATCTCGCCCGGAGTGTGGCAGCGACTTCCGCCACACCGCCCACACGGGTTCGTGCTAGACGGAACCGGATCCAGCGGCTTGTTGGTTGATTTCTCAAACGTCGACTGAGGACGCTTCCCGGGCAACGAGGCGGCCTGGTAGCCGATCGCAGCGCTCCTTGCGGTATCCCCAAATCGCGCAACGCTCGGGAGGCTCGTGGGCGTACTCGGGAGTTATTTGCCTCGCGCCGTCAGCTTCGTGGCGAGCCGATACCGTATCTCTGTGGAGCGAGGGGTTTTGTATTTGGTCGCTGATGGCGTTCGCAAAGCGCGGGACGGTCTGCCCTCGGCGGCGAGGCAGATAGCTTTGCTGGAGACGCACGTCGACAAGGTCCAGGCCGGCTGAGGGCCGCGATGACTGATCAGAATCAGGCAGAGACGGGGCATGCGTGGACGCTCGGGAGCCAAGTCAGTGACACGATGGTGACGCACCTTCGCTTCGCCGCGCAGACTGCTGCCAACGAAGCATTGCGCAGCTTTGACTCCGACGAGCCCGCGGCGGTGCTGTGGTGCGCGACGGCAGCGGGCATCGCGACCGAGACGATCATGAAGTACTGCTTGGCCAGCACGAATCCCGCGTTCATCTCGTCAAACGTCGATTCGGCTATCCGGCTCGCGAGAGGGGTACGCGAGCAGATCGTCCTCGACAAGACGCGAACCCTCACCGGACAGGATGCTGCTCGAGCAGTTCGTCTGCTTCACCCGGACCACCCGAAGGGGTTGGCGGAGAAGTACGTCGACGAGGTACTCTCCGTCCGGAACATTGCGGCGCATATTGGGTCCGTTGACCCCGATCGGCTCTCGGCGGCAATGCAGTCGATGGTTGTCGTCATCAGTGCGTGTCTGGAAGCGAGCGGCGACGACCAGGAATTCTGGGACGACCGGTACGAGCCGTTGCTCGATGAGCTCGAACGTGAAGATGTAGAGCGCTCGCGCCTCGAACTAGAGCGAAAGAAGGCCGCAGCATCGCGGTTGTTCGAGGGCCGGAAGGCGGACCTACTACCCGAGCAGGTCATCACCGTTATGAAGATCCTGGAGGCAAGCGCACTTCGCCTCATCGCGCCTCCCGAACTTGTCGGGCACGAATGCCCCGTGTGCGGATATCAGGGTCTGTTGATGCGCTACGTCACCCAGTCGGACACGGACTTCACGGGCAGTCGATACCCCGACGAGCACCCAACGGGCATGCGCTACGCCTACCCTGACGAGTTCTCCTGCGCGGTCTGCGGGCTCATCCTCGTCGCCGGCGAGATCGCGGAAGAGCATCTGTTCGACGACGTCGACGAAGAAGAGGTCGAGCCGTCTGACGAGTTCGAGGAAGCGTTGGCGGATTGGAGGTACGAGGCAGAGCAGGAGCAGCGCCGCGAGCAGCGCCTACCTAACGTGGAGGAATGGCTTGAGACCTGAGCTGTCTCGACCCGGATCGGCCGCCCAGTCACAGCCCAGCGGTGGATGGTCATCAGTGTCTCCTGATCAGCCAGGAGCACCGCCCCTCGCACAAACCATCTGACACGCTCGCGCCAGACCCGCCGCCCCTACCTCACCCAGACCCCGACGGCACAGGCGCGCCGTCGACGCCGGTCTCCCAGGAGGAGCGCTCCGCGGACGCCGAGAACGGCACCCCCCAGAACGAACTCTGCGTAGTCCCAATCGGGCGAGCTGCCGCGGTCGGTAGTCGGATTCTCGCGGACTTCATGCATTCAAGCGTCCGGGAACCGAATCAGTGTTCCGTCGGGGTACTGACCGCGCGTCTTCTGCCCCGGGCATTCGATGAGTCCATCGGCCTGCATCGGGGCGAGCGTTTTGCGCTTCACGTGCGATGAGATGAACGGTGTCTTGCCCACGACGAAGTCGGTGACTTCCTTGATGCTGACGGTCTGACCTGCAAAGTGTGCGAGCAGTTCTGCGCGAAGAGGCGACGTGTCTACGTCTTCCTGGAACAGAACCGTTTGCCCGGCGAGCACATCGGTGAATCGGCGTCCGCCCGCTGGGTCGACCTTCCACATCGCCGTCTTCATCCTGTCGAATCCAGTGAGGTCCCGTGTGCAGAAGAAGAGGAAGTAGCCGGTGTGATTGTCGGCATTGACCATTTCGAAGCTCTGCACATAGTCGAACCCACATACATCGTGGAGCTGGCGCTGATAAAGGTCATGGAGGAACTGCTTGCGGCTCCCGGCGCCGCCCTTCGGCGCGTTCTTGAACTCATCCGTGCCGAACAGGGCTTTCAGATGTGGGTCAGCGAGAGTCTCCGCTGTCGAGAACCGATTCACATTGTTGTACGGGAAGTAGATGAACAGCTCGATACGGCGAAACTTGACCAGCCGCTGGATCAGGTCAAGGGGCGCATCCTTGAATCCGAACGGGTCTATGAACGCGAACGTGGGCGGCAGCGGCTTTCCTTCGAGCCCCGTGAGCATCCGCTCGCCGAGCGTCGTGAAGCTCTGGTTCACCGTCTGGATGCGAACGTTGCTCGGCCACGGGTTCCGCCCCGATTGAATCTGGGCCACTTGCGTCTTGAGCGATTGAAACCGATGCACATTCTGCTCATTGAAGACGAAGTCGAACGTCGTGCCATGCATCTTGGCGAAGTTGGGGTGGTCGAGAAGACGCGAAAGCGCGATTGTGGGTGAACCCGGCTCGCCGCCCTCGTATACGCCGGGCCCAGCGAACCCGTCGAGGAACACGATGCGCTTGTTGAACGATGCGAGGATAGGGAACCAGGCGTCAAGGTACTGAGCGAGCAACTGATGCTTCGCAGCTGTGTGCGGCTCGAGCGGCCAGATGGTCTGCTTCGTCGCCACGGCGTCCCCCATGCATCGATTTGCATACATCGTTGCACCGCGGGTCGACATCCTCGGCGTCCAACGCGCTGTCAGTCCAGGAGCGCGAGTTCCTCCGCCCAGGCCCATGCCGCGCTCGGGTTGCGTGCGTAGAACCGGTATCGAGAGTCGGCGTCCGGGAGCGGACTGATGAGGCGAGCGTGCACGAGCGCTTGGAACGGCTTCTGCAGGCTGCTCACGCTTACCTCGAGGGCCTTAGCGAGCTCGGTGAGGCACACGATGCCGTCGTCGCTGTGGGCGACCGCGAGCATGACCTCCAGACGGTGCGCCTGGCCGAAGACCTGCCGCGACGTCTCTCGGAGTGTCTCTCGACGCGTGTCGACTGCGGCCATACAGTATTCATATCACGTTACGCATATCGCGTTACGGAAAGTAGGTAAGAATGGCTCAGCGTTCAGGCATCGAATGGACCGAGGTCACCTGGAACCCGACCACGGGGTGCGACCGCATCACGCCGGGCTGCGACAACTGCTACGCGCTCACGCTTTCGAAGCGCTTGAAGGCGATGGGCGCCCAGAAGTATCAGACCGATGGCAACCCGGTTACGTCCGGACCCGGGTTCGCTCTCACGCTCCACGAGTCCGCGCTGACCCAGCCCTATAAGTGGGGTGGGCGGCGAGTTGTCTTCGTAAACTCGATGAGCGACCTGTTCCACGCCAAGGTGCCGCTTGATTTCGTCAAGCGCGTCTTCGATGTCATTGCGGATACGCCGCAGCACACCTACCAGGTGCTCACCAAGCGCTCGTCACGCCTGCCTAAGGTGGCCGACACGCTCGACTGGCCGGCGAACCTTTGGATGGGCGTATCCATAGAGGACGAGGAGCATCTTTACCGAGTGGACGACCTCCGCGCGGTACCGGCAGCGGTGCGATTCTTATCGTGCGAGCCACTCCTCGGCCCGCTGCCCGGTCTCGAGCTCGATGGTATCGACTGGGTCATCACCGGAGGCGAGTCTGGACACGCAGCACGACCGCTCGACCCGGATTGGGTTCGCGAGATTCGAGACAAGTGCAACGCCGCAGACGTGCCGTTCTTCCACAAGCAGTGGGGTGGCCGAACCCCGAAGGCTGGCGGCCGCGAACTCGACGGCATGGTGTGGAGCCAGATGCCGCTCCGCAGCGCGGGCTGAGCCTCGTAGCCGAGCCGTCACGGGCCCCGGCTCGGTGCTCGTCGCGGTCATGGTGACCGTCGCACCCGGCAGGCGCTCGCCAGTCTCGGCATCGGCCCTGATTACGCGCACGCCCGTGTTGGTCGTGTAGTTGATCTTGCCGAGTGTGCACGAGCCAGGGTGGATGTCGCTGATGACGGCGTCATCGTGCGTTTGGACTGCGACGGCGGCAGGGCCGAAAGCCAGCCCTGCGGCGACGATCGCGAGCGCGGCGACGGGCAGAGCGGATGAGGCTGGCGCCTGACCGGCCGGCCTGAACCGGCCTGTCAGTGCCGTTCGGAAGCGGGACCCCTAGAGTACGACGCCGGCGCCCGGCGATTGGCCGACAAAAGGAGCGCCTCATCCAGTCAAGACCAGATGGCATCTTCCTCGAAGCCGCGCGGCGCACGGATCTCGTCGAGCCACCCATCGTCGGCGGAGAGCAAGAGTTTCATGAGCTGCTGACGGAGGCCGCTGGACGGGTCGATGACGCTCGTGAGGTAGGCCGCGGTGGCGAGGTAAGGGTAGATGCGGGAATAGTCCGCGCCGTCGGTCGCGACCCTCAAGAGCTCCGGCTTCCTTGGTGCACTCATCTTGGTGGCAAACCGCCGGTTCCACAGTCGTCCGTGATGGGCTGCGACGTTGCGAACCACCGTCCACGTCCTCAAGAATCCCCCGAGCACCGAGTGATTGAGATTCACCCCATCCGCGATCGACTGTCGAAGCGAAGCGGACGCCAAGTTGTCGTACCACTTCGAAAGGAGGCCAAGCGAGGAAAGCTCCACCATCATCCAGACGGGTGGATATGGGTCGGAGTACTTCGCTAGGAAGTGCGTTAGAAAACTTTCGCTCGGATCTTGCACTCGTTCGCTGAGCTTCAGCTTGTCCCGCGCGAGTGCTTCGGGGCCCAGTGCGTTGCTAGGCATGAGATAGCCGAAGGCCCCCAGTTCCACACCGGTGACATTAGAGAACGCGCCGCGAAACCAGACTTCGATGGCGTCCGTCAGCGCCATCACGATCGACCGCAGTTCCTGATCGAATCGGTAGAGGCGCACGATGTCGTCAAGGGTGGTGCCGTCGATCAAGTCGGCTGCCGCCGAAGGCGCGGTGTCCACCCGATACCACCATAAGTACCCGGTCAGTCGGTAGTACCCGACCCGTCTAAGCGAATCGAGCAGGTCAGCTCTATGACACTCGAGCCCTCGCGCCATGAGTAGGTCGGCTTGGGCATCCATGGTGAGCGGCGGCTTCTGATATTGCTTCGACCCGCGTACGATACTCGCTCGGCTTTGTGGCACACCCAAAAAATAACCCGCCGGTTTGAGCATCGTGGAGAGGCTTGGCGGGTCTAGTTGACATCCACACTAGCTAAATACGGTCGCTGCTTCAAGCGGGGCAGACGACGTCCAGGAATTTGTGAGGTAGTCGTGCGGCATGCCAGCATGGCAGGCGGCCGCTGGGCCGCGTTGTAGTTGGCCGATCGGGCGCTGGGTCGCCACAGAGCGAACACGGGTCGCAGGAAAAGCCGACGCCTGATCGATGGCGCGTCGGCCAGCGCGCGGATGCTGGTCCACGGGCGGGCGCGTGCTAGCCGCGTGGCGTCTTCCGCCGATGTCCCTGGAGCTGAGGGGCCGGCTCTGGATGCGAACGAGCCTGAGCTGGGACGCGAGACCGGCGTGCCTCTCGGCGGCGCCGAGCTGGGGTAGCCGGCTCAGCTGTGGCGTTGCGCGGCGATACCTCTGGCGAACGAAGCGTCTTCGGCTTGCACGCGTCGGTGGGATGAGAGCGCGGCGCGTGCTGCCGTGTAGATGATCAGCCACAGGATGAGGCAGCCGATGAGGAACACGGCGAGGCTGTAGAGCAACGACCAGATAGTGATGCCGGCGAACAGGGCCGGCAGGCTGGGGTCGTTGGCGACGAGGGGCAGCATGTCGCTCATCGTAGGGGTGCTTTGCGTCCGATCTTCGTCTATCGCAGGGGACACGATCCCGGTACGCTCCTGATCGCGGCCCTCTCCGGCGAGACACACGACCCGGGAGGGCCGCGCCATGCTCCGCAATAGTGCGACACGAACTCAGCAGCTCGACGGTCCATCCAGTCCTTGCCGCCATCGTCGATGTGCGCGACACCCAGCGGTGGCGGCCGGCCGCCACACGGGACGACGCGCACATGCAGATACCCAGCCCGCACCTACGCCCGATCGACGTCCCGCAACGGCGACAGACCGATGCCGCCACTCACTCCCAGGACCCGAACCCCAAACTCGCGCGACCACTAGTCCGCCGCAAGAAAACCGCAATGCACGCAGGCACTTTCTGTGTAAGCACTCGTAACTAAGACATGATGCGCGTACCCTGGGTTCGTGCGCGGGGGCCTGGAACGCTGGAAGCGGGGCGTCGAATCGCAAGGGGTTCGACAGGCGATGGCGTACGCGTTCAAAGGAACGTGTGACTCGCACCTCCGGAGCGCGACGGGAGTCGAGGCGCTCGCCGCTTACAGTCGCGCCGACGCAACGCACGTCGTGAGGTTCATCGTCGAGGATGGAGCAGTTGGCGCGGACCTTCTCTCCGCGGAGGAACTGCGCCGCTGGGTGGATGGGCGTGACCCGCAGTCGGATGTGGTGCGAGGTCGTGAGCTGACGTCCCCGCAGGCGGATCTGATCCTCGACGGAACTATCAACGCGCCAAAGTCCTACAGTGTCGCCGCGCTGATCCACCCGGACCTCGCGATGGAGTTCGAGGCCCTCCAAGACCGCCTGCGCGACCGGATCATCACCACCTGGCAGCGCGAACTGAACGCCCGCCGTGGCGCCGGAGGTCGCATCCGAGAGTCCCTCCATCGCGTCGAAGTGGTCGAGCTTCGGCACCGGCGCTCCAGGGCGTTGGATCCGCACATCCATCGGCACCTTTGGCTGAATGTCAAAGTCCTGGGGGAGGACGGCCAATGGTCGAACGTCGACTCCCGGGTCGCGATGCGGCTGCACACTCTGATCAACGCGGAGGGTGAGCTCGCCGCACGCACCGACCCGGAGTGGATCGCCGCGCTCGCCGCCCATGGGTACACGCTCAATGCCGATGGCGAGATCTCAGAGCTTGCCGCGGCGGTGCGTCCGTTGTCGCGCCGGTCGAATCAGATCGAGGCGAACCGCGCAAAGTACCTTCTGGACTGGCGGGCCGAGCACCCCGGGCAGCAGCCTGACCATGAAGTGCTTCAGCAGATCGACCGACGCGCGTGGGCGGCGGGTCGCCCCAGCAAGCCCGGGGTCATCGACGAGGCGGACTGGGAGCAACTGATCCGCAGTGAGCTCCGCGACATCGACGCGCGGATACTCGAGCCCCGGGCATCGGCGCGAGTGAGTGCTCGGTCACTGGACGAGCTGGATCCCGATCTACTCGCCGCGATGGCGATCGTCGATGCCGACGCCAGGTCGACAGCCTGTGGTGGAAGATTCAGTCGCTTCGACGTGCGTGCCGGCGCGACACGAGCTGTCGCAGCATCCGGCGTCATCGTGCCCCGTCCCGATCTCCAAGATCTGATCGACGACGTCGTCGCCCGCAGCTGGCGGCACGCCGTCGATCTTCTCGCCGGAGAGATAGACCGGCCCGAACACGTAAAGGGTTTCATCGCGGCGTCTACGGCGTCATTGAAGCTTCGGCTCGCCGCCCGGTTTGATGCGATCACCCGGGCGGGCCGGCCTGCAGATTCATCGTCGATCACGCAGGCCGCGGCCGACGTGTTGCCAGCCGACGTCGCCCTGGACACCGGTCAGGCAGATGCGGCTGCGGCGATCGCCGGCACGGATCGTCTCGTATCCGTGACCGGGCCGGCCGGTGCAGGGAAGACGACGATGCTGCGTGTGGCGAGAAGCGTGCTCGCCGGCAGTGGGCGGCGGCTCGTGGTGGTGGCGCCGACCAAGAAGGCAGCGTCAGTGGCGTCTCGCGAGGTCGGGGTGACGGCGTCGAGCGTGCACGCGCTTCTCCATGATCACGGCTGGCGGTGGAGGCGTGACGAGGCTGGCGCGGAGGTGTGGACGCGCCTCACGAGCGGCGAGATAGAGCCGCGAACAGGGCGAGTGTTCGAGGGGCCCCGACGATTCATGCTGACCCCAGGGGATCGCATCGTCGTTGACGAGGCCGGCATGGTCGACCTGCATGTGGCCAACGCTCTTGCCATCCTCGCCGAGGAGTCCGGCGCGGGGATCGCGATGGTCGGCGACCATCTGCAGGCGATGCCCGTCGGTCACGCCGGAGCGATGGCCTGCCTGACCCGACGAGCAACCGCGGTCGTCGAGCTCACGGCCGTGCATCGATTCCGCGATCCCGAGTACGCCGCGCTCTCGCTGCGGATGCGCGAACCGAGCTCCAAGGAACATGCGCTGGCGGTCGCTGCGGAACTCGACGACCGTGGCCTCGTGCATCGAGTGACAGATGGGGGCCAAGCGCGGGAGGTCATGGTCGAGACGTACTTCCGCTGGGCAGGTCAGCACAAGCGCGTCGCCGTCGTCACCAGCACAAACGACGAGGCTGATGCGATCAACGAAGCCATCCAGCAACGTCGGCTCGACCTTGGGCAACTCGATCAGACACGGATCGCGATCGGCCAGGGCGAGCAACGCCTGCTCGAGGGAGACATCGTGCAGACCCGCCTCAACGACGGTCGGGCGGATGTCGAGAACCGGGCACTGTGGACCGTCCGCCGCATCCGCGACGACGGTGTCGAGCTGTCGAGCATCAGCGACAGCACGGATCTGCGACTCGTCTCGCTGGACTACGCCGCGCACCACGTCCACCTCGCCTATGCGTCCACCGTGCACGGAATCCAAGGTGAAACCACCGATGCCTCGATCGTCGGACCCGGCGTCAACGCCTCTGGTCTCTACGTCGGAATGACACGAGGCCGCCTCCACAACGAAGCCGTCGCCATCGCCCACACCGCTGCCACAGCGCGAGACCGGATCGCCGACAGCATGATGCGCGGCACCCCAGAGGTCAGCATCGACGATTCCGAACGCGCCGCCCGAACCGAACTCGGACGGGCCGCCCGAAAGCCAGTGCCGACGAGCGCACACGACGTCCCCTGGTCAGATCGTGTGCGCCGTCCGCTCGGCCACGTCGTAAACCTCGGTCTTAGCATCTCCACGCAGAAGCAACGAGCGGACGCGATCCTCGCGAAGCTCGACGAAGTGCACGCATGGTTGGATGCGTCGGCTTCTGCGCTCCACAATGCAAGCCTCGACGACGCTGTGCGAAATGCCCGAGCTCACGCACGCCCGACTGAGCCCGCGACGCACGACACGCGGGCCGTCGATGCTGCACGGAAGGCTCTGAGCGAGCGAAGGCTCGCGGTTACCGCGGGGCGAGACCGACTCGCATCGGACTACTCGCGAGCAATCCTGCTCCTGGATCAGGCGCGAACGGAGCGCACACTCAGAGCGGGTCTGCCGCCAAGCGTCCGCGCCCTGGAGGAACGTGCTCGCGACGCAGCGTCGGCAGCCCCCGGGCAATTGGGGTCTGCCCAGCCGGTCGCAGGCATGTCACCCCGCCGTTGAAGGCGAGCGCGCCCCGGAACGGGCGCCGCGAGCGTCGTTGGCCCGTGGGACAACGGGCTCACGCACCGGAGAGGCGACGCCAGTCGACAACGTGTGCGCCAAGCGGGTCGGAAGGCCCATCGTGGTCGTCGGCGGGGGGTCCGGTGAATTCGGCCGCGGGTGTTCCGCTGAGTCCGGCGGCGCGGATTCCGGCGAGTTCGAAGGCGAGGAGGCGTTCGATCTCGGCGGGGTCGGATTCGTTCATCGCGGTCCTCCGGAAGCGCTGAGCTTGAGCCGCAGTCGCTGGAGGGCGAGTGCGGATGCGGTTCGTCGCGTGCGGTGCCGCGAGAGCACGATGTCGCGGTCGATGAGGCGGTGGAGGAGGTCGTGGCAATACGGGTGCATCGGCACGAGGTCGTCGTGGCGTTCGAACGCCCGCCATGCACCGTCGACGAAGCGAACGCCGACGTAGTCGAGGTGGTGCAGCTCGAGTCGTTCCTTAGGTGCGGGCTGTCCGCACGCGACGCAGGCGAGAGGTCGACCGAGTCGTTGCTGCTTGCGGAACCAGCGGTCGCGTCGTGCAAACCAGGCGGGGGAGCGGAGGAACTGGGACCGATAGGAGCTCCGGGACGCAGTCTTGCGGCGGTTGCTCACTCTTCCGTCACCGCCTCGACATCGTCTGCGGGTTCGGTCTGAACGGCGCGTGCAGGGGCGGTGTCGGAGAACACAGCGCGCTGTTCGTCCTCGGTCTCGCGCTTGCCGTTCTGGATGGCACGGGCATCGCGTCGTTCATCCCATCCGGCAAGGTCCAGGAGCACGCCGCGGCGATTGCGGTACGCAAGCAGCCCGACTGTCTGCGGCATCCGACGGATCTCATCGACCGACATCAGCGGTAGGCGTTCGTGGTGCTCGGTGGTGTTGTGCCCGGTCTCGCGGGTGGACCAGGAGCGTTGCGTGCGGCGAGTCTGCCGAGTGCCGAGGAGCGCTTCAACGTCGCGGAGGTGGTCGACGTGGCTGGCGCCGCCGAGCAGGACTTTGGCGGTCGCGGCGGCCCAGATGGTGTCGGCTTCGGCGCGGGACCAGGACGTCTCGGCTTGAGAGAGGGCCTGCAGGACGACGAACGTGCAGATGCCGCGGCCACCGCCATCCGCCATGATCCGGGGCAGGTTCCCCCACCGGAACATGTTCGCGATCTCATCCAGGATCAGGCCGAGCGGGTGGGCGAGGCGGGAGCCCGGGGAAGCGAGCGCCCGCACCCGTGCAACCTCGACGACGTCATCGAGCAACGCACCGAGGAACCCGCCCATCGCCGATGCGCCCGACGCGGAGCCGACGAGATACAGCGTGTTGGAGTCATCCAAGAACCGGTTCGGGTCGAAGAGGTTGTCCCCGGGCTGCGGCATGAGTGCGTCGCGGATCTTGGGGACCGCGAGCGGGGCGACGGCGTTCTGCACGCCGAACCAGACGGAGGAGACGAGTTTTTCGTCGCCGGCGAGGGTGGCTTCGAGGTTGTCGCCCCATCCGGGCGCGCCGTCGGCCCGCAGTACGTCGACGGCTTTCCGGGCGACGACGGGGCTGGTGCCCCAGTTGTAGACATCGGCGATGGTGCGGTCGCCGACCGCGGCGGCATGCAGCAGCCGTCCCAGCACGACCCCAGACGCCTGTGCCCATTCCGCGTTGGTGCTGGACGCGCCCAGCGCGGTGCCGGTGATGATGGCGGTGCCGCGTTGCATGGCGACGAGCGGGTCCTCGCAGCCGGCGATCGGGGAGACGCGGAGCGGATGCCGCACGCCGGAGAGGCCCTGCGGGTCGAACACGTGCACCTCGCCGCGGCGTTGCCGCATCCGCATCGTGGCGGTGAGGTTGTCATTCGTCGTCGAGGTGGTGATGAGCGGGCCCGACCAGTCCAGGATCGCGGAGATCAACACCCGGTATCCCTTGCCGGAACGGGGCGGGCCTTCCAGGGCCACGGAGTCCTCGATGGACACGTACACGTCCATGCCACGGGACCGACCCACCCGCCAGCCGACGTCCGTCGGAGTGGGCTGGACGACGTCGGGTCGCAGCAGGCGTGCACGCTTGAGCACGGCTTTCGCGGAGAGGTGCTGCCGGATCTCAGAGGCTTCCGCGAACCCGGGCCGGGCGCGGAGGTCGCTGATGAACGAACTGTCGGAGGCCTTGTGGCGACGGTATGCAATGACGGCGAGGATCGCGAGCGCGGCGATGAGGACGGCGGTGAAGATGTCGGCGGCGCGGATCTGCCAGACCGGCATCGCGCACCCGTCCGGCGAGATGTAGGCGGCCGGGTCACCGGTGACGGCGATGATCAACCCGGAGAAGGGACCGACCGGTTGAGGGCGGGCGCCGCAGATCAGCTGCGTAACCGCTTCCGCGATGAAGGATGTCGCGAAGGCGAGCACGATGCCGACCGCGAGAACGACGGCAATCAGCTTGCTGCGGGCGGTGTCGTTCATGGCGGCATCCGTGTCACAACTCGGCGACCGCCGCGGCCGCGACGTGAAGCCAGGCGCTGCGGGCAGGGGTGCGCAGCGCGTCGTAGCGCAGCGCACCCGCCTTGAGCGCCGGATCGAAGGGGATGCGCACGACGGCTCGCACCTGCCCGGCGAACCCGTCGACGATGCGCTGCATCTCGCGATGCGCGGACGGCTCGGCCTGGGTGACCACCACGACGGCGTGCGCGGCGAGGTACGCGGATCGCTCGTCCCGCTGTCGTAGCGCGTCCAGCAGTAGGGAGGCGGACTCGGCTGACTCCGGGGAGGTGAGGGTGGGGATGACGAGCTGGGTCGAGTGGTCGACCATCCTCAGCCAGCGTTCGGCGGATTCGTCGTTGCCGGAATCGAAGATCACGAGCCGGTAGTAGCGGGCGGCGACTCTCATCAGCACATCGAACTCCGTCTGGGTGAGCCGCTGATCGGTCGCGAGCAGCTCTGGGTTCGACCGCAGCACGTCGTACCGGTCGATGGACTGGTGGTGGACGTACCGGGAGATGTCGGAGATCGCCGCGTCGGGGGAGAGGAGCTGGTCGGCGGCGGCGAGCAGGTCGCGGACGGTGGCGTCGTAGGTGCCCTGTTCGGTGCGCCAGCCCAGGGTGCCGCGTGTGTCGTTGTTGTCCCAGGCGAGGACATTGCCGCCGCCGTGGCGGGCGAGCACCGCAGCGATCATGGCGGTCGTCATGGTCTTGCCTACGCCGCCCTTGCCGTTGACGACCGCGATCGACCGGCATCCCGCCCAATGCTTGGACACCGTCGCCTCCCAGTTGCGTTGCGCGATCTGCGTGGGCGACGGTCGCATGAAGCCCAGCCGGGCGAGCAATCCGGTCGCCGGGTCGCTGACCGGTGCGGTGGCAGTGATGAAGGAGACGCGCGCCGGAGGCTCAGGGACGGAGTCGAGGCCGGTCGGCTCGCGCCCCTGAGCAGTGTTGCCCACCTCCTCTCCGTGCTGCGATGACGCCCTCTCCGACGCGCGGGTCGGGAGTGGCGCCGGCTCCGTCTCGGGTGCGGGCAGCGCCTCGACGTCGCCGTCGCCGTAAACGAGGAAATGGTGTACGCCGCGATCACCGGAGGTGATGAGCTCGAGCGGAGTGCCAGCGGTGCGCGCAGCGTCGGCGGTGCGCGAGACGATGAGCTGCCGGATGTCTTGGTCCGGTGTCGCTGCGACCGCGTGGGATCGTCCGTCAGGGTTGGTGACGGTCGCCGCAGTCCCGGTGACGGTGGCGATGACGCGTGGGTAGAGGGCCGTAGTCATGGCAGTTGCCTCCTGGTCGTGGACAGCCACCCCTCGAGACCTGCGTCCGGTTCGTCGGGCCAGAGGGAGTCGAGGGCGTCGGGGTCGATGAGATGCAGCGCGCGGTCGTCGTGGTCGGCGGGCCGGACCGCGTCGTCGGTCTTGAACAGCTCGTACTCCCACTCGGTCGATGTGGCGAAGCTGTCGACCAGGTAGGCGTATTGACCGACGTAGGCGATGAAGGTGCCCATCCGCAGTTGCCGGGCGTCGGCGACGTGTGCGGCGGGGATGTTCAGGCGCGTCTTGAGTGCGTCGGCTTCCTGGTGGTTGACGCGGAAGACGAACTTGTTCTCGATGTCGCCGATGATCGACAGGGCCAAGTTGTGTTCGCGGGAGCCTGCGGAGCCGACAGCGTCGAGGTCACCGATCTTGTGCAGGATGACAATGTTGCTGATCCCGTAATGGCGCGAGAGCTTCAGCCATTGCTGGAACATCTGCAGCGCGGGTAGCGATGTCATGTCCCGCCATCCCTCCTCGCGAACGAGGTAGCGGGTGGACTTCGCGGACCGGTCCGAGATCACGGCCTGGATCCACGCGGTGGTGCATACCTGGGTGAGTTGCGCGACCAGCTCGCTGCGCGCGAACAGCTCGGAGGTGTCGACGACGACGATCGGCGCGGCTTCGTCGAAGGTGACGGTCGACTCATCCTCGAACAGGCCCGACAGGTCGCCTTCCACGAATCGGCGGAGCACGAACTCGGGCTGCACTGCTCCCTCGGATAGCCGCGGGTTATTGCCGGGGTTGGTGACGATGCCGCCCAGATGCCGATACACATCACGAAGTGTGGGGCGGTCGTGGGATTCGCGGATGCTGCGCGTGAGCGCTTCGTGGACTGCGGCATGTTCGACCGCGGTGAGCCGCGTGCCGCCCAACGTCATCTCGATCAAGGAGATGAGGGTGGTGATGCGGCGTTGCTGGACGAGCTGTTCGTCCTCGTCGTCGGTCGCGCCGCCG